>DAIUEC010000014.1:0-12697 GCA_036845345.1 Sediminibacterium sp. | reverse complement strand
TTTATTTGTACAAATATAATCAAAAAAGGGTGCCAAATAAAACACCCCTTCTGTAGCAGAAAGGGTGTTATTCCAAAAATCAATCCAATCGATCCAATTTATCCAATTACGCTAATTAATAGGAAAAGCGTTCCAATACCCAATGAATATCAGTCAATTTACCGGCAGCATTGGATACTTTTTTTAATTCTTTCGATGTTGCTGCGTCTATTTTTTTATCCTTTATTTCCTCATTTCTTTTTTCAGACTTTGATTTTTCCAATTGCAGGCGCTCTTCCTTTAATTTTTTAATTTTCTCATCAATATCGGCTGGAGTATTATCATTTTCATCCTCTTTGTCATTAGAAATTGAATCAGTCGTTCTTCTTATTTTTTCAAGACCCGCGGTTGTCATTCTATATTCCACCCCTTGCTCATAAGCATAAGAATCATTATCCCATTTTTCATTCCACTCATCATACCAACCATCACTGATTCCATTTAAAGTTTCAGACTGAATGCCATGTCCATTTACACGTACATTGGTTTGAGACCATCCTTTATTCGTAATTAATATACGCTTGCCAATAGGAACTGCAATGGTTAAAATAATATGTTGATTTCTAAACTTATCTATTTTATTGATACCAATTCCACGATCTAAAAGCAACACACTGTCTTGTTGTGTTAAGCTTAGATTTATTTTTTGTGCAAGTGCGTTGGCTTCTTGTATAGATTTACCATTACTTAGTCTTACCATTTTCACTTCAAAACTATCCGATTTAGATTGCACAATTCTTACACGTAAATTTCTTACAAACACAGTATCATCATCGGTTAAATCACTAAACGGAGTTATTTGAAACCATTTGTCTTCATAATACTTCATTTTAGGAGAAGCAGTCAATTCCAATAAATCCACTTTAGCATTGGTTAATTGTATTTTTTCTTCGCTAGGAATATTATGTTTTGAAAAACTATTCCCTAAACTGCTAAAGAAATAAAATACACAAACCCAACCCAATACCCACAAACTTATAAAACCAGTTCTTACCCATTTATTGGCTTTCTTAAATCCTGCAATCTTTCTGATAATAGCTGTGACAATTGCAATAATAGGTACCCAAACAAAAAATAAGATAGCACCAATAAAAGCTGCTGATTGCAAACCATCTTCCAAAAGAAACCCTTTCAATGGCAACAAACTTGTGCCTGCAACACCTAAACCAAATAAAGCAGCTAAAAGGCTAATACCTACGATTCCTAATATAAAGTAAACAAACACTTTCACAGCAATTGTAATTACTCGACCTATAAAATAAAACAGACCCTTACTATTTGATGGAGCTACATTGGGTTGATCAGCAGTAGCCTCAGCACTTGTTGGAGTTCCAGCATTATTTGTGGAATTTGTATCATTTGCTTTATTCTTTTTATAAAATTCACTTCCCCAACTTTGCGCTCTTTTACTAAAACCTTCCATATCATTTTGAATGGTATTTTTGATACTATTCAAATCTACTTTCTCCCCCACCATCTCTAATTTATCAGCACTGGTCTTTGCTTCTGGCAATACCAACCAAAGAATGATATAAACGAATACAGCACCTGGACTAAAAGTAATATCTAAAATATTAGGAAAGTCTACACTATCCCAAAATTGAAATAAGTGTAAATGTTTAAAATTAAAAATGAACCTAATAAAAGGAATCAAAAATAATAATCTAACAATGCCTACTCTTAATCCAAAGTATTTTGAAAGACCAGCACAAACACCTCCAATTATTTTATTTTCAATGTCTCTAAATAATCTTTTACGTACACCACCCACTTCTTTCACCGAAGAACTTGGCACCGCAATCCATAAAATTAAATATCCTAATATATTAACCCCAATTAAGAAGATCCATAAAATACGAATCACCAACGGTTCTACGTTAAAATAATTGGCAATACCACTACAAACACCACCCAAAACTTTGTTTTGTTCATCACGATATAATCGTTTAGGTCTAATTGATTCCCAAGCAGCTTGATCATTATTGGTATAATTATTTTGGGTATTACTAGATGTGCTAGCTTGTTCAAATCCATCCTGTGCTTCAAAATCAGCAGGACGACCAATGCTTGCAATGATTAACTGAATGGTTGATTCATTAATACAAACTTCTCCTTTCTTTAATTTATCATCACATAGTTCTGCAACACGACATTCAATGTCATTGATAATTTCATCACGACCTTCTTCATTTGCAAAATAGATACGCAATGATTCGATATATTCTTTTAACATTTCATAAGCCTGCTCTTCGATAGGAAGTATGCGACCTTGAAAATTGATATTAATTACTTTATTCATAAAAAGCTTTTTAAGATTTGATGGATGTTACTAAGCAGGAATCGCTTGAGCTTTATCATTGTAGTTTTGTGTAAGTTGATTAACCGCAGCTGTCATTTCGTTCCAGGTTTTTAATAAAACTTCGTAGGCTTGATTACCCTCCTCGGTTAACACAAAATATTTTCTTGGCGGTCCACTTACACTTTCCACCCATCTATAATTTAAAAGGCCCGCATTTTTTAATCTTGTCAATAAAGGATACAAAGTTCCTTCAAGTATTTGCAGATTGGCCGCTTTCATTTGCTCGACGATGTCACTAGGATACACTTCGCCTTTTTGAATGATGGACAATATGCAAAACTCCAATACGCCCTTGCGCATCTGACTTTGTGTGTTTTGTATATCCATGATAATAACTTTAGAACACAAAGCTAGGAGAATATTTAGTACTATGCATCACATAGTACTAAATAAAATGAATATTTTTACACAATTAATTGATTTACAATTAATTATAATTTTATATAAATTATGAATGGTAATTATTTATGGACAATCGGCGACAAAATAGGGTTTTAAACGCCCTGCTGTACCCTTTAATAAACTACTAATTCGTAAAAATCAGACTCGTTTAAGTACTTGTTAGCCAGCTCCTGTAATTGTTGCGGTTGAATAGCCCGTACCGTTTTAATGGTATTGTAAAAATACTCCTCGGTTAAGCCATTTAATATATAGGATTTCCAACGACCAATAATTTGGAAGGGTCCATCAACGTCCCCTAATAATGAACCCAACATATAGTTTTTGACTAAATTTAATTCATCCATTTCCACTAATTCATTTCTTAAAATTGCCATCTCTTTATACACTTCATCAATAGTAGCTCTACATACATCCTTACCAGCATCGGTACTAATTAACCAAGCACTTTGCTGAATATGGTTTTGTAAATAACTATGTATTCCATAAGTATATCCTTTGTCTTCTCTAATATTACTCATTAAACGAGAGCCAAAAAATCCACCAAAAATATTATTCAATACTTGCACGGGTGCAAAGTCAGGATGATGTCTATTAGGAAAATGTCTTGCGATTCTAATAGATCCTTGCACCGAACTTGGATCATTTACCACACTGTATTTTTTTTCAGTGGCTGCAACAATCGCATGTTCAGGAGTTTCAATAATATGCTTATTTAAAGGCAAGGAGCCAATATATTTATTTAATGTAGATTCAATATTCGCAGGAAACTTACCCGCCATAAATACGATACACTTTCCTTCCTTATAATATTTATTGTAAAAGGAAACTAAGTCCTCACGCGTTAATTGATTATAAGCATCTTCACTAGAATACTTACCATAAGGATGATCTATTCCAAATAAATATTCATCAATAAATCTATTGGCAATAAAATCTCCTTTCTTTAAATTTAAAGTAAGTTGTTGAATTTGATTCTTCTTATAAATGTCTAATTCATTTTCAGGAAACACAGCGTCAGCAACCAATTCACTCACTACAGGAATCACTTCTTGAAAATGCTTTGTTAAACTATGTAAACTAATGGTAGCCGTTTCATTATAGCAGGATCTATTTAAATAAGCACCATAAAATTCAAATGCATCATTTACTTCAAAAGCAGATTTACTACTGGTACCATTCTTTAATAAATAATTCGTTGCAGGTGCTACCCAATTTTTAGTTTCAAAACTATTGCCCGCAAAAAACACCAATTCCATTAACATCACTTCTTGTGCGCCACCTTCAAATGCATACACTTCAACTCCATTGTCTAAAGTGTATTTTTGACAAGGCTTTAATTGTATATCAAAGTCAACTGCGTCTTTTATATTAGGAGCGATGGTTCTATCTAATGACATGGAATGTATATTTTGCGAATTGGATTAAGATGTTTTGCTATAGTAGTACAATGTATTTCTATTGCTGTCTTCAAAAATGGTTTTTGCAGTAGCTTGAATAAGTTCAGGAGTCACTGCTTGATACTTTGCAAGCTCATCATTCATTAATGCGGCATCTCCTAACAATTCATAAAATGCTAAGCTTTGCGCGCGATTCATGATACTCATATCTTCAAAGCAAATCATGCTTTCTGTTTTATTAATTACTTTCTGAACTTCCTTAGCATCTAAAATTTCTTGCTTCATTTTTTCTACTTCTTCCAACACTGCTTTTTCAGCAACAGACATGCTAATGCCTTTAACCAATTTGCCCGTGATCACAAATAAACCTGGATCAATCGTACCAAAATGATAACATGAAATAGATGAAAACAATTGTCTTACTTTAATTAGTTGCTCATATAAACGAGAAGATGCACCACCCCCTAAAACTTCGGTTAATAAATCGGTAGCATGATAAGATGCATCAAAACGACCACCCATATGCCAGGTCATCATTAACATATCCATGGGTACATCGGCGCGCACATCCAAACTTCGATGCTTTTCTTGTTTTGGCTCCTGTGGTAAATTTCTTTCATAAGGTTTGCCAGCTGGAATGGGACCAAACCATTTTTCTGCCAATAGTTTTATGTCTTCTGTTTTTACATTTCCAGTAACTACTAAAATGGCATTATTAGGACGATAAAATTGAAAGAAAAAATCTTTTACCTCTTCCATGGTTGCTTGCTCTACATGTGCAAGGGAAGCACCAATAGTCATCCAACGATACGGATGTTTAGTAAAAGCAAGGGTACGCATTTTATGCCATGCATCTCCATAAGGCTTATTAATATAGTGCTCTTTAAATTCTTCACACACTACTTTTCGTTGTACTTCTAAACTCTTTGGACTAAAAGCAAGCGATAACATTCTATCACTCTCCAACCAAAAAGCAGTTTCAATATTTTCAGCAGGAAGCTGACAATAATAGTTTGTTAAGTCATTGGTAGTATAGGCATTATTCTCTCCACCTGCTCTTTGCAATGGCTCATCATATTCAGGAATATGAATACTCCCGCCAAACATTAAATGTTCAAATAAGTGAGCGAAACCCGTTTTTTCAGGGTTTTCATCCTTAGCGCCTACATTGTACAATATATTCACTACAGCCATGGGTGTGGTGGTATCCTGATGGACCAACACTTTTAGGCCATTATCTAATTGAAATCGGTCAAATTGTATCATAATAAAGGGTAAAATTACTCCTTTTAAACAAGAGTCAATTTGCGAATATAGATAAAATAAATAGGGCTATGAACCGAACCCTTTAAGCCTTAACTTTGTTATTCTTAAAATATGACTATGCAATTAGACGAATTATATAAGAAAGCCCTGAATTTTGAGTATTTGACAAAGGAAGAAGGTATGTTTTTATTTGAACATGCGCCTTTAAATGAGCTTAGCTATGTTGCTAATGAATTGAGAAAAAAGCAGGTGCCGCATGGTAAAGTAACTTGGCAGATTGACAGAAATGTTAATACGACCAATGTTTGTATCGCGAATTGTAAATTTTGTAATTTTTATAGAATCCCTGGTCATCCTGAAGCCTATATCACTGATATGGATACTTACAGAGTAAAAATTAAAGAAACTTTGGCTTGGGGCGGAGATCAATTATTATTACAAGGTGGGCACCATCCTGAATTAGGATTAAAATATTATACGGATACTTTTAGTCAGATAAAGCAAGAATTTCCAACAATCAAATTGCACACTTTAGGACCCCCAGAGATTGCACATATTGCAAAGTTGGAAGGCATGACGCATACCGAAGTATTAAAAGCATTACAAGCTGCGGGTATGGATTCATTGCCAGGCGCGGGTGCAGAAATTTTAGTAGATCGTGTAAGAAGATTGGTATCCAATGGAAAATGTGGCTCAGATGAGTGGTTAGAAGTAATGGCTGCAGCACACCAATTAAATATTACTTCCAGTGCCACAATGATGTTTGGTCATGTAGAAACTTTGGAAGAAAGATTTATTCACTTAGTACGTATTCGTGAAACACAGGATAGAAAACCAGCTAATGCAAATGGCTTTTTAGCGTTCATACCTTGGACATTCCAAGGGGTTGATACCCTATTGGCGAAATTAAGAGGTCCACAAAAGGAAACTACTACCGAAGAATACATTAGAATGATTGCTATTAGTCGTATTATGTTACCTAATATCAAAAATATTCAGGCTAGTTGGTTAACTGTTGGAAAAGCAACTGCACAGGTTTGTTTGGAAGCAGGTGCGAATGACTTTGGAAGTATTATGTTGGAAGAAAATGTGGTAAGTGCTGCTGGTGCTCCTCACCGTTTTACCTATAAAACCATCCAAGAAGCGATTAAAGAAGCCGGTTTTGAACCACAATTACGCAATCAACAATACGAATGGCGTGAGCTTCCTGCTGATATTCAAGAGCAAGTTGTAAATTATTAGTAATTCATTGTAACTTTTTGGGTTTCACCTTCGTTATACCTTTTATAACAGCAAAACGAGGGAAGAAAGATGACTGACAAAGATTTCAATAATTGCGTAGACGCATACTCCGATGGGGTCTACCGTTTTATTGTCAAAAATTTAGGTCATGAAGCAGATGCACAGGATATCGTACAAACTGCATTTGAAAAACTTTGGGTTAATCGTGCTAAAGTAGAAAACGAAAAAGCAAAATCCTACCTATTTACAATTGCTTATCATCAAATGATTGATCATATTCGTAAGGATAAGCGAAACAATACCACTGACAATTTTGAAGAAGTCAAGATTAGCATTCACCAGGAAGGTAATGGCGAATTAAAACAAATTCTACTTAAAGCAATCAATGAGTTAAATCCTACCCAACGAAGTTTGGTTTTACTTAAAGATTATGAAGGCTATAGCTACCAAGAAATTGGGGAGATTATGGATTTGTCCGAAAGTCAGGTAAAAGTATATTTACACAGAGCTCGTTTGTTATTGAAAGAGAAATTAGTTCACCTTGAAAAAATGCGTGCGTAATGAAGATAAATACCACCAATTACGAGGAGTACTTTTTGTTGTATATCGACAATGAACTTTCTACTGAACAAAAAACAGCAGTTGAAAATTTTATTGAAGCAAATCCAAACTATCAAAAAGAATTTGAGCTTTTGAAACAAACCGTTTTTGCTCCCGAGCCTTTTGAATTTGAGGACAAGATTTTATTATATCGATTAGAGGAAATGGAAGCGAGTTTGACAACTACTTTTAAACAAAGCTTATGCCGCAATGAAGGAAAAGTAATTGAAGGATATTTCAATACAAAATTAATACGCAGTATTGCAGCAGTAGCAGCGATTGTAATACTCATAATTGGATATAATTTAATACCGACTACTGGAAAACAAAATAACCAAACCGAACTTACAAAAAATGTGCTTTTACCAATAAATAATACTGAGCATAATATAGGAGTTAGTTCCAATCAGGATCAAAAGCTCGTTGTTCAAAATAAGATTCATAAAATAGCTCAAAATAGCACCAAACCTACCAGTACACTACCATCCATCGCTACCGAAAAAACAGATATTACTCCACAAGTTGGGATGATTCAATCTATAACTAATTCGACAGGTCGTCTAGCAAATTACGAAAATGAAATTCATACTGCACCCATTGTAAATAATTCAGTTGCAATTACTTCATTGAAAGAAAAAATAACCAGCAACGAAGCAAGTGTTGTTTCAGAAGCAAAAGAAGAGTTTGAAAATATAAATACCGACAATCCAGATAGAACTATTTATATCGCCAATATGGAAATTGACGGCGATAAATTAAGAGGCTTCACGAGACGTATTGGTGCACTTATCAAAAGAAATAAAACAGAAAAAGAAAAATAAAGAGTATGAAAAAGATCATTGTAGTCTTAGGGATTTTAATTGCGAGCAATGCGATTGCTCAACAAGATACTGCTGTTGCCAAAAAAGCGGATACCATTAAAATAGGAAATATGTTGATAGTGAATGACAAAATGGATAAGTCTGATAAATACGATAAACCAAACCATGTTATAAATATCACCATCGATAGTAAAAAGAAAAAAAAGTATAAAAATGATGACGTACACATTAATATAGGCAATGACACATTAGTTTCAGTGGTCGATGACACTGTGAAAGTGGGTAGAATTCGTATTATCAATAAAGAGGAAGGAACTTCAGGCTACGGTCAAAAGGACATCGCTTCCTTACTTCAGGGCGATTTTAAAAAGACAAAAATTACCATTGAGAAAGCACCAGGAAAATTACAAAATATTAGCACCAATTGGTGGATTTTTGATTTGGGCTTTGCCAATTTAGTTGACAATACAGCTCCTTTAATGTATGCTCCTACTTATTTACCTTATCAATCTATGTTACCTGCTGCACCAAGCTCGGCAAACTTAAAATTGAATAATGCCAAATCAAGTAATGTGAATATTTGGATTGTACAACAAAAAGTAAATTTATCACAACACCAATGGAATTTAAAATATGGAATTGGTATTGAGATGTATAATTTTAGATTTGAACAGCCTATTAGCTTTAGCAACACCCCAGGTAATTATATTTATTTTGATAACGTAAATTTTAGCAAGAATAAATTATTGGTTGAATATTTAACAGTGCCTGTTCAATTGAATTTTCAATCTAATCCTGAAAACAAAAAAAGTTTTTATGCAAGTTTAGGACTTAGTGCGGGCTATTTAGTTCAATCACATACTAAGCAAATAAGTGAGGAGAGAGGTAAAAGAAAAGTATACGGTAATTTTGATTTAAACAATACCAAATTAGCAACTATTGGCGAACTTGGTGTTGGAGGAATTCGATTGTATGGCTCTTATAGTTTAACGAACTTATTTGATAAAAAATTGACTAGTTTTGATATGGCACCATTTGCCATTGGTCTAAGATTTAGTAAATTTTAATTATAATTTTTTGATTACTTGTTGATTGCTTGATAGATGCGATACAAAAAAGCCCTTCGATTGAAGGGCTTTTTTAATACTATACAAATAATATTTAAATTAAATTTTCGCTGCCAAAATAAGGTTGCAATACTTTAGGTAAAGCAATGCCAGCATCGGTTTGATAGTTTTCAACGATGGCCGCAAAAATTCTTGGCAATGCCAATGAACTTCCGTTTAAAGAATGTGCGAATTGAATTTTTCCATCCGCATCTTTAAACCTACACTTCATTCTGTAAGTTTGATATGCTTGGAAATTACTTACACTACTAACTTCCAACCATCTTTCTTGTGCAGCACTATACACTTCAAAATCATAAGTAATAGCAGAAGCAAATCCCATATCTCCACCACATAATCTTAGGATACGATATTGCAAACCTAGACTGATTAATAATTTTTCAACGTGTGCAACCATTTCATCTAATACAAGATCACTTTTTTCAGGATGTACTATTTGAATGATCTCTACTTTTTCAAATTGATGCACTCTATTTAATCCACGAACATCTTTTCCAAAACTTCCAGCCTCTCTTCTAAAACATGGAGAGTAAGCTGTCATTTGAATCGGCAAATCTGCTTCTTTTAAAACGGTATCACGAAACACATTTGTCACTGGCACTTCGGCAGTAGGGATTAAATAAAAATCATCCTCAGTAGCATGGTACATTTGGCCTTCCTTGTCTGGTAATTGACCGGTTGCAAATGCAGATGCTGCATTGACCATAAAAGGAGGCAAATATTCAGTGTATCCAGCAGCAGTATTAAAATCTAAAAAATATTGCGTCAATGCTCTTTGGAACTTAGCGCCCTTGCCAATATATAATGGGAAACCACTACCTGTTATTTTAGCACCTGTTTCAAAATCTACTAAATTGTATTTTTTAATTAAATCCCAATGTGCTTCTGCTCCTTTAGGAAGTGTTGGCGTGCTTCCACCTTGTCTTACCACTTCATTTTCCTCTGGTGTTTTACCCAATGGCACTAAATCGTGAGGCAGGTTAGGGAACTGAACAATTAATAATTGAAGATTCGCTTCTACTTCGGCCATTTTTTCTTTTAAAGGTTCTAATTGTTTTTTCCAATCAGCTACCTCATTTTTCAAAGCTTCGGCCTTTTCCTTTTCACCCTTTGCCATGAACCCACCAATTTCCTTGGAAGCTGCATTTACCTTGGATTGAAGGTCATCAAAAGCGGCTTGTAATTGCTTTCTTTGATCATCCAACGCAATCACTTCGTCCACTAAATCAACATTAGCAAAGTGCTTGATTGCCAATTTCTTTTTTGCCAAATCGGTATTTTGACGCAAGAAGTTTACCTGTAACATAAATGCAAATTTTGGCAAAGATAATCAAACCATCCTACTGCGCCTATATATCCCCTACCTTTGCTTAAAATTTGACATAATATAATGGCCAATATACAAGATGATTTACAGACAAGATGGTGGAATTTGGAGAAGAAATTGATGGACCAATTTGGGAAAAAGCCCGATACCGAAGCCGTTTTATTCCTAATTGGATTACAAGAGACTGGATTTATAAGAGAAAAAATAACCAAAGAGCAAAAGCAGGACCTAATGCATATCGCTATTTGTAGCATATTGTCCCCAAGTGGTTATTATTTATTGGAAGGGAAGGATGAAGAGGGTTGGCCTCATTTTAAACAACTCAAACAACTTCCAGTGATGAATTTAATGGAGCAGGAGGTTTTCTTAAAAGAGCATATTTTGCTGTATTTTGACAATATTAGGTATTAGCAGATTGGTTTTTTAGCGTTTTTAATGGATATTTGCAACAATAAAAACAGAACCTATGCAATTCCCTGCCGAATTACGTTACACAAAAGATCATGAGTGGATTAAATTAGATGGTACAACTGCTACCATTGGTATTACTGATTTTGCACAAAGCGAGTTAGGAGATATCGTTTATTTAGACATCAACACTGTTGGAAAAAGTTTAGCAGCAGAAGCTGTATTTGGAACTGTAGAGGCGGTGAAAACTGTGAGTGATTTATTCTTGCCAATGGCAGGAACCATCACGGAAGTAAATCCTGCACTTACTTCAAATCCTGAATTAGTAAACACGGACCCTTATGGAGCTGGCTGGATGGTGAAAGTGACTGTAAACAATGCAGCAGACTTTGATGGTTTAATGAATAGCGAAGCATACGCAAGCTTAGTACACTAATATAAATGTCAATAAAAACATTTATTTGGGTTGTGGCAGAAATTGCAATTGTATTCATTTTACTGAGTTTACCTGGAAGCAGTTTTCATACACCATCCAAATGGTTTGGTGATTTCCCTATTGACAAATTAGTACATGTTTGCTTGTTTGGTTCCTTGTCATTTTCGTTTTTCGTTCATTTCGAAAAAATGAATTACAAACAATTAAAAACAGTAAGAGCAAAAGCGATTGTTTTAATTTTTTGTATTGTTTATGGAATAGGAATGGAATTTTATCAAAAATATTTTGTTCCAACCAGGGGCTTTGAGGTGAATGATATGTTAGCAGACGCAGTGGGAGCAATACTTGCACTGCCTTTGTTCAATTGGATAAATAACAAATTCCTAAAGAAGCTTTCATAATAAATGGGAATAGAAAAAGATATAAAACAAACTAATTTTAGAAATGAATACCAAAAACTAGGTATCAATTTGTTGTATACTGCCAATTGGTTAAATGAGAATGTTGGCAAATTTTTAGAGCAGGAAGAAATCACTCAACAACAATATAATATTTTAAGAATTTTGCGAGGAAGCGAAGTGCCATTGAGCACTTTGCAAATAAGAGAACGCATGTTGGATAAGATGAGTGATACGAGCAGAATTGTAGATCGCTTAATTGTAAAAGAATTAGTAGCAAAATCTACTTGCCCTACTGATAAAAGATTAGTTGACATTACACTAACAGACAAAGGCCATGCATTGGTTGAAAAGCTTGATCAACTAAATGATCAGATTGACGGACTATTAAAAGGAGTTACTGAAAACGAAGCAAAAACGATCAATGAAATTTTGGATAAGCTTCGCTCTAGTGCCGAAAATAAATAAATAAAATAATCAAAGTATAATGCGTTTTATCTTAAGCTTGCTTGGACTAATATGTTATTTGAATTTAACAGCTCAACCTTCATTAACGAATAAAAATGTTTTTGAATTTAGAGGTGTATGGGTGGCTACTGTTGTGAATATTGATTGGCCTAGTAAAGCAGGGCTTAGTAATGATTTACAAAAAAAAGAGTTTATTGATCTACTTGAAATGCATCAAAAGAATGGCATGAATGCTATTATTATGCAGGTTAGACCTGCTGGTGATGCACTTTACCCATCTACCTTAGAACCATGGAGTGAATATTTAACAGGAAAGCAAGGATTACCTCCATCTCCTTTTTATGATCCACTACAATTTATGATTGCTGAAACACATAAGCGAGGAATGGAATTTCATGCCTGGATCA
>DAIUEC010000013.1:0-32936 GCA_036845345.1 Sediminibacterium sp. | reverse complement strand
CAATTTATGATTGCTGAAACACATAAGCGAGGAATGGAATTTCATGCCTGGATCAATCCTTATCGTGCTGTTTTCAATACCAAAAAATCAAGTATTGCACCCAATCATCTTACCAAAACACATCCAAGTTGGTTTGTTGAATACGATAACAAACAAATATTCAATCCAGGACTTCCAGAGGTATGGCAACATACTAACAGAGTAGTAAGAGACCTAGTGTCAAGATATGATATTGATGCCATTCATTTAGACGATTATTTTTATCCATACAAAGTGCCAGGTAAAGAATTTAATGACGAAGCCACATACAAAAAATATAGTCGTGGCTTAAATAAAGAAGATTGGAGAAGAAGTAATTGTGATACCATCATCAAACAAATATCTGCAACTATTCACAATACTAAACCTGGCGTACAATTTGGTATTAGTCCTTTTGGAGTTTGGAGAAATAAATCAAAAGACCCAAGTGGAAGTAATACAAAAGCAGGTGTTACCAATTATGATGATTTATATGCTGATATAATGTTGTGGTTACAAAAAGGATGGATTGATTATGTGATTCCTCAATTGTATTGGGAACATGGACATCCGCTTGCAGATTACGACGAATTAGTGAATTGGTGGAATCAACATAATTACAATCGTAACTTATATATTGGGCATGGTGTATATCGCGCAGGAACTAGTCCAGCATGGAGAAATGGATCAGAAATTCCTTATCAAATAAAGCAATTAAGAACTTTAAGAAATACTAGCGGTAGCGCTTTTTTCAGCAGCGTTAATTTTAAAAACAATCCCAATCATTGGAATGATAGTTTGCAAAATCATTATTACAAAAAACCAGCTTTACAACCCACTATGCCATGGTTAGTGCAATATGAAGTGGCTACCCCTGTTGCAAATAAAAAATCTGAAAAAAATTATCAGCTTGAAAATATAGATGCTAAGAAAGTAAAGCAATTAGCCATTTTAAGTCTCAATAATAAAGAGTATTCAGTTGAAGCAATCATACCTGGTGACGCTAAGTTTATTAACTTAAATGCATTGGGTATTGAAAAACATGCAAATACTCAATATTGGCTGGTTGCTATTGGTTTGCAAAATCAATTGAGCAAACTGGTTGCTTTATAAAACCATTGTCTACTTAAAAAGATATACTAGTTTTCAAATACCCTTCTTAAAGGCAAGTTCTCATTGGCTTTGATAATTAATGGCACATGCTCAACAATGGTCATGTCATTATCCAATCCAAATGCTTTTTGATCACTTTGTGATAAATGTTTGATATTAAAGTAGGTATCCATAATAAAGTCCTCTCTAATAGAAAGTTCATTTTCAATACTAAAGAAGCTTTCAATAATAACATATGTGATATCCGCATGAAAATCTTTGCTTTTTAAAGACTCATACTTACTGTAGATTCCTAATTCATGTGTCTCATTTAACTCTTGCATTACTTTCTTAAATAACACATTCACTCTAGGCTGAATTCTGAATCCTAATTTAAAATCAACGCGCATCACTTTATCATCCACCAATTCTCTAACAGAATATTCCATTCCATATGGAGAGTCGGTGCGATCAATATGAATAAACCAATAGATATCTGCACGCTTTGGCTTACGATTTAAAATAGAATCAATAATTCTATGTTCTATCTCACGGTGATTATTGGCTTTGGTTAAATACACTAAATGGGTTGCATATTTTGGTATATCCTTGTCCCCACTTAAATCTACCAAGGGTTCTAAATAATCTTTTATCTTAACGAAATCCAAATAACGATTGGCAATTTTGCGCGCGCGATGCCAAATCATCATCACAAAAATCATACTTAAGGAAAATACAAATGTGATGTAGCTCTCTTTCACTTTAATAATATTGGCGATAAAAAATGAAATCTCTACTACGCTAAAAATTAAAATAATAATAGCGACAATTGATTGACTCCATCTTTTCACATTCAACATGTAAAAATTCATCAAAATGGTAGTCATAATCATTGTAATGATAATGGAGAAACCATAAGCTGCTTCCATATGTTCACTCTTTCTAAAAAAGAACAACATAGTAATACAACCCGCCCATAATAATAAATTCAAACTTGGAATATAAATTTGACCTTTTTGATCTGTAGGGAATTTAATAGTTACACGTGGCCAAAAATTTAAACTGATGGCTTCAGATATTAACGTAAATGAGCCACTAATTAATGCTTGACTAGCAATAATTGCAGCAACAGTTGCAATACAAATACCGGCTAATAAAAACCAATGTGGCATTAATTCATAAAAAGGATTCAAGCCCTCCATGGGTTGGCCCATATGTGCAATTAACCAAGCACCTTGACCCATATAATTAATTACAAGGGCTGTTTTTACGAACATCCAACTTACTTGGATATTTTGACGACCACAATGACCTAAATCGCTATAAAGTGCTTCCGCTCCCGTGGTACACAAGAAAACGGCTCCTAATAACCAAAAGCCATTGGGATAATGCACCAACAAATCATACGCATAATAAGGATTCAATGATTTTAAAATTTCAGCGTGATGAATTACTTGTAAAAACCCTAAAATTAAAATCATCGAAAACCAAATCAACATTATAGGACCAAATGCAAATCCTACAATTTTAGTTCCAAAACGTTGAAAGAAAAACAATAATGAAATGATGGCCATTACAATACCTACTGTTAAATTATTTCCAGGTACAATAATATTTTCCAATCCTCTAACACCGCCTAAACCTTCCACTGCTGATGCCACTGAAATAGGAGGCGTAATCATACCATCGGCCAAAAGCATTGCAGCACCAATGATTGCAGGCACATACACCCATTTTACATATCTTCTTATTAAAGCAAAAAGAGAGAAAATTCCTCCCTCTCCTCTATTATCTGCTCTTAGTGTTAAGAAAACATATTTAAAAGTAGTTTGTAAAGTTAAAGTCCAAAACACACAAGAAATGGCACCATACACCAACTGCTCTGTAATTACTTTGTGGTTGATAATTGATTTGAAAACGTATAAGGGAGAAGTTCCGATATCTCCGTAAATAATTCCTAAAGTAACGATTAATCCTGCTACAGAAAGTTTGTGGGCATGCCCACTAGTTGTATGTGCCATGAAGGTTTTTGATTGGGAGACAAAGTTTATAAAAATTATATAAACAAAGCGTGTACTTGGTAAATATTTTATAAGTTTTTTATAAAATATTTATAACACTCATTTCCTCGAAAAACTAAGGCTTGTAAGTATCAAACATCTTTTCTACTGCTTGGAATCGATAATCAAAAATTCCCTGTAGTTGTTTTTTGACAAGAATGACTTGCGCGATATCTCCTAAAAATCCCAATGGAATTTTATAATGTACAATATCCTCCATACAAACTCCACCAGGAATGGCCTTAAAGTGGTGTTGATGATGCCAAAGGCTATAAGGTCCAAATCTTTGTTCGTCTACAAAATACTTACCCTCTTCCACATGTGTAATTTCTGTCATCCAATACATGGGGATGCCCAATAAAGGACTCACCGTATACTCAATAATCTGTCCTGCATACATTTTTTCACCATGATGCTTACTTATAATATTGAATCCCATGTGTTGAGGAGTGATTTTTGCAAGGTTGGCTGGACTACTAAAAAAATCCCAAGCTTGATCCAAGCTAATGGGTAAATTCTGAACGGTGTGGAGGCTATATACTTTTGACATACTATTATAACAAGGAATGGTCGCTTTTGTTGTGCTTATTCGCTAGAAAGCCTTTAATTTTATGAAATGATGAACAAGTTGGAACAAGTAAAGGCGTTTGAAGCAGTTTATGAAGGATTAAACGAACAACAAAAAATTGCTGTAAATACAATTGAAGGTCCTGTAATGGTAATTGCAGGACCGGGAACGGGTAAAACACAAATTCTAGGCGCTAGAATTGGTAAAATATTATTGGAAACCGATACAGCTCCCGAAAACATACTTTGTCTTACTTATACCGACGCAGGAGCTATTGCAATGCGTAAACGACTAGTTAGTTTTATTGGTACGAGCGCTTACAAAGTGAACATCTCCACTTTTCACTCCTTTTGTAATGATATTATTCAGGATAATTTATATCTGTTTGACAAAACCAGTCTAGACCCCATTTCAGAACTGGAGAAAATTGAATTGCTAAAAAAATTAATTGACAGCTTTGAAAAAAATAATCCCTTAAAAAGATACAGAGGGGATATCTATTTTGAAATGAGCAATTTGGCCAAATTATTCAGTGCAATGAAAAAAGAAGGTTGGAAACCAGCCTTCCTAATCGAAAAAATAGAAGCGTATATTAAAGAGATTCCTTTTCGAGATGAATTTATTTACAAAAGAAAATACAAACAATTTGAAGCAGGTGCTTTAAAACAAGGATTGGTAGACAATGAGCTTGAAAAAATGGCCAAGCTAAAGGCTGCAGTTCAAAGTTTTGACGTATACCAGCAGCTGATGAAAGAGCGAAATAGATATGACTTTGAAGACA
This sequence comes from Sediminibacterium sp., assembly GCA_036845345.1. Classification (GTDB taxonomy): domain Bacteria; phylum Bacteroidota; class Bacteroidia; order Chitinophagales; family Chitinophagaceae; genus Sediminibacterium. The sequence continues at coordinate 28,417 of DAIUEC010000013.1, read as the reverse complement.
TGATTAACTGGGTAATCAATGCATTCAAAGAAAATAAAAATTTATTAGCTCAATACCAGGAACGCTTTTTATATATATTAGTAGATGAATTTCAAGACACTAGTGGAACGCAAAACGAGTTGGTTCAATTGCTTGTAAATTACTGGGATCAACCAAACTTGTTTGTTGTAGGTGATGATGACCAGAGTATTTTTAGATTCCAAGGTGCCAACGTTGAAAATATGTTGCACTTTCAAAATCAATATGCACAGGATATTTTGACGATTGTGTTGGAGAATAATTATCGATCTACGCAGCCCATTCTAGACGCTTCTACAACTGTAATTAATAACAATCAAGAAAGATTAGTCAATAAAATACAAGGTTTAGAGAAAAAATTAATTGCTGCACATCCAGACAATCAAGCAATTTCAATTGCACCAAAAGTAGCTGCATATCAATTACCAGAGGAGGAAATGATAGATATTACGGAACAAATTGTAAAACTTACTCAAAAAGGAATTGCACCAAATGAAATTGCAGTTTTATACAAAGAGCATAAATACGGGGAAGAGATTGCACACTTTCTTCAACAAAAAAATATACCAGTTTATACTAGACGTACCGCCAATTTACTGGATCAAATTCTAGTAAAGCAAATCATAACTATTTTGGATTATTTGGTTTGCGAACTAGACCAACCCTATGAAGGAGCAAACTTACTATTTGAAATTCTCCACTTTAAATGGTGGAATATATCTCCTATAACTATTGCCAAGCTTACATTTGAAGCGAATCAACTAAAATATGGCAACCCAGAAAATTCTTTTAGAAAAGTATTGGTAGATAAAACACAGCAAGTACAAGGTAGTTTATTCCAAGAAGGTGGTGTACCTGAATTGGCAAAGGCCGTGCAAGTTTTAGAATATTTAATAAATGAAGTGCCGAATGTAACCCTATTAAATTTGGTGGAACAGGTATTGCAAAAAACAGGTATTATTCAATCCGTATTACAATCTAGTAATAAAGGTTTTGAATTAGAAATAATTACCAAGTTTTTTGACTTCATCAAAGAGGAAACACATCGTCGACCAAGTTTGAATTTAAAAGACTTGGTAACCATGCTTGAACTAATGCAAAAAGAAGGCATTCGATTACCACTACCAATCACAACAGGCGGTGTGAGTGGCGTGAATTTGCTTACCAACCACGGAAGTAAGGGATTGGAATTTGAATATGTATTTGTAGCAGGCACCAATGCGCATTTTTGGGAAAAGAAAAGAGCAGCTAATAGTATTGGATATAGTTTGCCAGACACCGTATTAAGCACTTTAGAAAACGCTGACGACAAAGAAGAGCTAAGAAGATTATTTTATGTTGCGCTTACCCGTGCTAAAAAAGAAATACAAATTTCATACGCATTAAATCGTGCCGATGGAAAAGTAGCAGAACCTAGTCAGTTTATTATAGAACTCATTGATGGAAATGAAAAAAATATAGTAGAAAAGCAGCTTGAAGAAAATATTAAAATACAATACAAATTACTCCATATACAAAGTACGGTAACTCCAGAAATTAAGCAACTTGAAGATGATTTTATTGGCCCTAAGGTTGAACAGTTCGCAATGAATGTGACGGCATTGAATAACTATTTAAAATGCCCATTACATTTTTACTATAATAGTTTGATACGTGTCCCCTCAGGAAAATCTGAGGCCACTACTTTTGGCTCAGCTGTGCATGAAGCATTGAATAAATTATTTAAAAAAATGCAGGAGCGAGACAATGTATTTCCTGATAAACAGGAATTAGTACAAGACTTTAACTATTATATGGCTAGGCATCGTGAAGCATTTACACAAGTAGAATATAACAGAAGAAGAGAGCAGGGGGAAATCGTGCTTACTCAATATTATGACCAGTATGTTCAAAATTGGAATAAAGTAGTTACTACCGAATATAGAATTAATAATGTGATCCTAAATGGCATTCCATTAAAAGGTGCAATTGATAAAATTGAGTTTAATGGAAAACAAGTAGTGGTAGTGGACTACAAAACAGGAAGTGTTGAAAATGCAAAAGAAAAACTATTTCCACCCAATGAAAAGTATCCCAACGGAGGAGATTATTGGAGACAAGCTGTATTTTATAAAATACTATTGAATCATCATCCTAAACAATGGGAAGTAACCACTGCCGAATTTGACTTTGTTGAGCCCAACAAAAAGAAGGAATTTGAAAAAGCGGCTGTTTCTATTAGTGATGCAGATATTACTACGGTTACGCAACAAATTCATACAGTTTGGCAAAAAATACAAGACAAGGACTTTTACACTGGTTGTGGCAAACCAGATTGCCATTGGTGCAATTTTGTAAAAAACAATGACTTGACGGTGGCCTTGCATGAAATCCCAGATGGGTATTTGGAAGAATCTGACTAAGTTTGCAAATATGATGAGCAGCCTTTTAAGACTCCAAAATTTATGCAAATTAATATTTGCGCTTTACATGATTCAAGCATTGGTTTCATGTGCAAATATTGTTCCTCCAAGTGGCGGCCCTAGAGATAGTATTCCTCCTTACAGAATTTTTGCAAGGCCCAAGGATTCTGCAACCAATATTCAGCCCAAAGAAATTATCATTGCATTTAATGAATATATAGCCACAACCAATATTCAAGAGAATTTAGTAGTAAATCCTGCATTAAAAAATACCCCTTTAATTGAATCTAAATTAAACACGGTGCGTATTCGTCTAAATGATTCCTTAAGTACTAATACCACATATCGAATTCAATTTGGAACCGCAATCAGAGATGTTAACGAAGGAAATATAGCACAGGATTTTTCTTATGTTTTTAGTACAGGCAATCAAATTGATTCTGGAAAGTTACAAGGGACGGTTAAATTAGCTGAAACTGGAAGAGTAGACAGTACATTAATTGTAGTATTGCAACCCAAAGACAATGATTCCGCTATTTTCAAAAACAAACCTTTGTACTATGCAAAATTAAATAGCAAAGGAAAATTTTCATTTGACTTTTTGCCCTTCAAGCAGTTCAACATTTTTGTTATACCTAATGATTACAATAAAAAGTACGATGATAGTACAAAGTACTTTGCATTTTCTGATAGCCCAGTTACAGTAGCCAGAAATCAAGACTCCATTAGGTTGTATGCTTTTCAAGCTTATCCAAAAACAGAAAAGAAAAGAGCAGCAAACAACAAACAAGCAAAAAGAAATGCGGCCATTTTAAAATATTTAAGAAACTTAGACGGCAAAGAACAAGATTTATTACATCCATTACAATTTGTTTTTGAGTTGCCTGTTCACTTAAATGATAGCTTCCCAATTGTACTTGCAGATACTTTTAACAAGCCAGTTAGCAACTATAATATTAAAATTGATTCTGCAAATGCAAATACTGTTAATATTGAATACCCTTGGATTGCAAGCACTCCTTTTCATTTAATTGTACCACAAAATTCAATTAAAGACAGTTTAAATAATACACTCTCTAAATCAGATACTTTATCCTTTATCACCAAACCAAATACGGCATATGGATCTTGTTTAATAAGAGTGAATGGATATGAAACTTTCAAAAATCCAATACTGCTTTTAACACAAGAAGACAAAGTAAAATTTAAGTATAACATTCATCAAAACTTATTGAATATTGCACAATTACCTCCAGGTGAATTTCAATTAAAAATTTTGGAGGATGAGAATAATAACGGAAGATGGGATACTGGAAAATATGGTTTTGGAAATACACCTAAGCAACCTGAAAAAGTTTGGATACTCCCTTATAAATTGAATATTAGAGCAGATTGGGAAAATGAATTGAATATTACTATTAATAAGTAATTTTACACATTCACATCATTATGCAATTACCTTCATCCCTATTAGAAAATGCTGTAGCAGAATTTGCCAAACTACCTGGTATTGGAAAAAAGACTGCTTTGCGTTTGGTATTGCATTTATTAAAACAAGATAAAGGGGTGACTACCCTGTTTGGCGATACCCTTCAAAAAATGCGGAACGAAATACAGTTCTGTCAAAAATGCCACAATATTAGCGATGGTACGATTTGTTCCATTTGCGCGAATTCGGGAAGACAAAAAGATACCATCTGTGTGGTTGAAAATATTAGAGATGTGATTGCCATTGAAAACACGCAACAATACCATGGAACATATCATGTTTTAGGTGGGATCATTTCACCTTTAGATGGTATTGGCCCTGAACAATTGACGATCGAATCCCTTATTGAAAGAGTTCATAAAGACAAAGTTACTGAACTGGTTTTTGCACTAAACCCTACTATTCAAGGAGATACAACCATCTATTATATACAAAAAAAGCTGGCTTCCCTAAATTGTAGAATCACCACCATTGCCCGAGGGATTGCTTTTGGCGGTGAATTAGAATATGCCGATGAAATGACCCTAGGTAAGAGTATTTCCAATCGACAACCCATTGGTCAATATATAAAATAGGTTATATCAATAATTATCTATAATTTCGATGTTCAAACATTGAATTATAAACTTTTACTTTATGAAAAAGATATTTGGATTCATCATCCTAGCGATGGTAAGTAGTACAGTTACAAATGCTCAAGTGCCTGCTCAAAAAATTTGGGAAACCAAAACTGGACAGGTTCGTTTTATTGCAGTAGATGATAAAGACATTGATGCACTCAATAAAGAAGCAGTGAGTCGCTTAGAACCTAATGGCAAGTTGAGTTTCATCATGCTCATGAAAGGATTTCATTTTGATATGGGCAAAATGGAAGAGCATTTTAATGAAGAATATGTAGAGAGTAACAAATTTCCACGCGCCTTTTTTAACGGACAAATTACCAATATTAAAACAGTAGATTTTAAAAAGGATGGCAAATATCCAGTAGCAATTACAGGCACCATGCAGGTGCACGGTGTCAATAAAGCCATTCAAACCAATGGTGTGATTGAAGTTAAAAATGGCATCATCTCTGCCAATTCAAAGTTCACTGTTACTTTAAAAGATTTTGGCATCGGTGGTATCTTAATAAAAATGGTTGCTGATAAAATAAATGTGGAAGTAAACGCCACCTATCAGTAAACAAACTATTGTTCCCCTATTAATTTGGCTACAAGCTAATAGTAACCTAATTTTGCTCCGCATTGCAGGTGGATTTGTTTATTGTTCAACCTGCCCATCCGTGAGGAAAAATGGAACTAATAAACGATTCCCATATCGCTCCCCAAATTATTAGTTGAATTTAGCTCCTTTTGGATGTTGCATAAAAAAATATTTATGTCAATACAAGAGACGCTTAAAAAAAGAATTTTAGTGATTGATGGTGCCATGGGTACCATGATTCAGCGCCATAAACTTACCGAGGAAGATTATAGAGGTACTCGATTTGCAAATTGGCATTGTGATGTGAAAGGCAACAATGACTTATTGTGCATTACACAACCTGCGATTATTACAGGCATTCATTTGCAATACTTAGAAGCGGGTGCTGATATTATAGAGACCAATACATTTAGTAGTACCTCAATTGCAATGGCCGATTATGACATGCAAGAATTTGCATATGAACTAAATATTGCTGCTGCAAAATGTGTACGTGATGCGATTGATCAATACAAATCAAAACATCCTAATACTTCTGAAAAATATATTGCAGGTTCCATTGGACCTTTAAATAAAACATTGAGTTTATCTCCTGATGTAAACAATCCTGGATTCCGTGCTGTTACTTTTGATGAAGTAGTAGCAGCTTATACCGAACAAATTAAAGGATTGGTAGACGGTGGTGTGGATGTATTATTAGTGGAAACCATTTTTGATACCCTTAATGCAAAGGCTGCCATTTTCGCTATTAAAGAATATTTTAGAAAGATAGGCAAGCCAGAATTACCCATCATGATTAGTGGTACCATTACCGATGCATCAGGTAGAACTTTAAGTGGACAAACCTTAGAAGCATTTTATACATCAGTAGCACATGCAAAACCATTAAGCGTGGGTTTAAACTGCGCATTGGGTGCGCAAGAAATGCGTTCACATATCGAAGAGCTTTCACAAATTGCATCTTGTTATACATCGGCATATCCAAATGCGGGTTTACCAAATGCAATGGGTCAATACGATGAGGCACCACATCAAACCGGACATTTTATTGAAGAGTGGGCAAAGAATCAATTTGTAAATATTGTGGGTGGATGTTGTGGTACTACACCAGACCATATTAAACATATGGCAGACAATGTAAGAAACCTAACACCAAGACCTTTACCAATTGTGGATACGAACATTTAATGACATTGAATAAAAATCATTGGAATTAAAACAACAAAGAACATTATGAGTGAGCAAATACATATTAAGCCTTATCTAAGATTAGCAGGACTTGAACCTTTAGTGATTCGTCCAGAAACTAATTTTGTAAACGTAGGGGAAAGAACCAATGTAACAGGTTCCAAAAAATTCGCGCGTTTAATTAAGGAAAATAAATACGAAGAAGCATTATCTGTTGCACGTCAACAAGTAGAAAGTGGTGCACAAATTATTGACGTAAACATGGATGACGCTTTGTTAGAAGGTGTCAAGGCAATGACTACTTTTTTAAACTTATTACAAAGTGAGCCAGATATTGCACGTATCCCTGTAATGATTGATAGTTCTAAGTTTGAAATTATTGAAGCAGGATTAAAATGTGTGCAAGGAAAATGTATTGTGAACTCTATTTCCATGAAGGAAGGAGAAGCGAAATTTATTGAACAAGCACATATTTGTAAAGCTTATGGTGCTGCTGTAATTGTAATGGCATTTGATGAAGTAGGACAAGCTGATACAAAAGAAAGAAAAATAGAAATTTGTGAACGCGCTTATAAAATATTAGTGGAGCAGGTTGGGTTTGATCCACAGGATATCATTTTTGACCCTAATATTTTTGCAGTTGCAACAGGTATTGAAGAACACAATAATTATGCGGTAGATTTTATCGAAGCTACCCGTGTTATTAAACAAAAAATGCCCTTAGCAAAAGTGAGTGGTGGAGTTTCGAATGTATCTTTTTCATTTAGAGGAAATGAAGCAGTACGTGAAGCCATCCATGCAGTGTTTTTATACCATGCTATTAAAGCGGGTATGGATATGGGTATTGTCAATGCAGGGCAATTGGCGGTGTATGATGAAATTGATCCTGTATTAAGAAATTTATGTGAGGATGTTATTTTGAATAAAAATAATGATAATAACCAAGCCACTGAAGCATTGATTCAATTTGCAGATAATATTAAAGCAAGTGGAGAAAACGCTGGCCAATCCTCAGAGGAAGCTAATAAAATAAAATTAGCATGGAGAAATGATACAGTAGAAAAACGTTTAGCACATTCTTTAATTAATGGTATTACTGATTTTATCGAAGAAGATACCGAGGAAGCAAGACAAAAATACAGTGCACCATTGGAAGTGATTGAAGGCCCTTTAATGGCTGGCATGAATATAGTAGGTGATTTATTTGGTGCAGGTAAAATGTTTTTACCGCAGGTAGTGAAAAGTGCAAGGGTAATGAAAAAAAGTGTTGCAGTATTAACCCCTTACATTGAAGCAGAAAAAGAAAGATTAAAAAATGCCTCCGCCGATCCTAATGGACAAACCAAGGGTCCTGCTAAAATATTATTAGCTACTGTAAAAGGAGACGTACACGATATTGGTAAAAATATTGTGGGTGTAGTGTTAGGTTGTAATGGCTATGAAATTATTGATATTGGCGTAATGGTGCCTGCAGATAAAATTTTATCTGAAGCAGTGAAACATGACGTAGATATTATTGGTTTAAGTGGATTAATTACGCCTTCCTTAGATGAAATGGTATATATCGCTAAAGAAATGAAGCGTCGTGGAATGCATATCCCATTAATGATTGGTGGTGCGACCACATCACGTATGCATACAGCAGTAAAAATTGCCCCTGAATATGGTGACGGCGTAATACATGTATTGGATGCTTCTCGAAGTGTTACTGTTGCAGGTTCTCTTTTGAACAAAGAACAAAAAATAGGCTTCTTGAGTAATTTAGAAAAAGAATATACCCAGCTTAAATCTGATTTCGACAATAAGAAAACCGTAAAGCAATCTACACCATACGCAGATGCGCTGAAAAATAAAATGAATATTGATTGGTCTAATTTTAATGCAACTGCTCCTAGTTTTACTGGAAATCAAGGGATTGAAATTAATGACCTTTCTGTATTGGTGGACTATATTGACTGGAAGCCTTTCTTTATTGCTTGGGAACTACATGGTAATTTCCCAGCAATTTTAACGGATGAAAAAGTAGGTGAAGTTGCTAGTAAATTATATGCAGACGCAAATGCATTATTACAAACTATTATCAAAGAAAAATGGTTAACTGCTAAAGGTGCTGTAGGTTTCTGGGAAGCAAGTTCCAATGGAGATGATGTTATCTTAAATCATGCAGGCGAAAAAACTGAATTGCACTTTTTAAGACAACAAGCTAAAAAAGCAGCGGGTCAACCAAATTTCTCATTAGCTGACTTTATCTGTCCAACAAGCGAAAATAAAAAAGATTACCTAGGTGCTTTTGCAGTAACGATTCATGGAATTGAAAAGCATATCAAAGCATTTGAAGACAATCAAGATGATTACAATAAAATTATTTTACAAGCTTTAGCGGATCGTTTAGCAGAAGCATTTGCAGAATATTTACACGCTAAAACGCGTAAAGAAATTTGGGGTTATGCAAAAGATGAGCAATTAGAGAATGATGAATTAATTAAAGAAAACTATGTGGGCATTCGTCCTGCACCAGGTTATCCTGCTTGTCCAGATCATACCGAAAAATATACTTTGTTTAATCTGTTAGACGCCGAAAATCATACTGGCATTACCTTAACCGAAAGCTTAGCTATGTATCCTGCATCAAGTGTATGTGGTTGGTATTTTGCAAATCCTCAAAGTCAGTATTTTGGATTAGGTAAAATACAACAAGACCAAGTAGAAGATTATGCAAAGCGTAAAGGGCAATCTTTAGAGTATATCACAAGATGGTTGCAGCCAGTAATTGAATAGAAAATTATAATATAAAATAGAAAATAAGAATATCATTATAAAAAAAGGTCTCAAAAATATTGGGACCTTTTTTTATAATGAGAATTTTATACTTTTTCAAATAACCACCACAAACGCTTTCTTGGCTTCACCTTATAGTTTTTATTTACATACTTAGCAATATGTTCAACTGCTTCATCCTCACTGTCAGTAAATAACATAAACTTTTTATCTTCTTCAGCAATTGTTCCCTCTGCAATCATTGCCTCCATCCATTCTTTAAACGGAGCATAATATTCCTTACCCATTACAACAATGGGGAAATCATTAATCACTTTGGTTTGCGCTAATGTGAGCGTTTCAAAAAATTCATCCATGGTGCCAAAGCCACCTGGCATAATGATAAATCCATAAGAGTATTTAACCATCAATACTTTTCTGATAAAAAAATAATCAAAAGTGATAGATATGTTGGTATAAGGATTAGGGGTTTGTTCAAAAGGCAATTTAATATTACATCCAATGGACTTGCCTCCAGCCTCAAATGCACCCCTATTAGCCGCTTCCATCACTCCCGGCCCACCTCCAGTCATAGTAGTAAGCCCTAATGCTGCAATTCTTTTACCAATCGCTCTTGATTTAATATAATAAGGGTGATCTTCCTTAAATCTTGCAGAACCAAAAACGGTGATACATGGTCCAATAAAATGTAGTGTTCTAAATCCTTTAATAAATTGTATAAAAATTTTAAAAGCGAAGCCTAATTCATTTATCCTCGGCTTAGGGCCTTCTAAGTGATAATATTCATTGGTAGAAGGGATAATTCTTTTTGAACTTTGTTTCATCTTTTGTTGAAAATCTTTGATTAATAATATACATGAAGTTAAAATAAATAATAACCTTATGAGCATTAAATTAATTAAATTTGAACCACCTATTTACATTTATGAAATCCATACTCAGGTTTTCTATTTTATTAAGTCTTCTTTTTATCTATAACAAAAATTATGGTCAAGGAAAAGTAGTATTGGAACAAATTCAAGTGTATTCAACCTTACAACCAAATGCCAACTATTGGCAATTACCAAAGGATATTAGTTTCATTGAACAATCATTAGATAGCGGTATATTTAAAGAGTTTAAATTTGAGCGTACCCGTGAATTTAAACCAACTATTAAAACTTTAACCAAACAAAGTCAAGTTGGTAAAATTGTAATTAACTGGGATAATACCAGAAGCATTCCCTACCACGCCTATTTGGAATTATATGAATTAGACCCTTCCTCCCTGGATCTAAAAAAAGAAATTCAAATTAGTCAGCAAAAAAAAGACAGCATTCAATCTGTCTGGGCAATTTCAGTATCTATTTTTAATACGCAGCATGAGAAAATTTTTCAAAAATCTATTTTATTAGGGCTTATGCCAGTACAGAATGTAGGTATAGGACGTGTTGCTGATTTTTTACCAACTACTCCTAATAATTTATTTCAAGCCATATCAAAAAGTGTGGGTTTCATAAGTAGCGAAATAGAAAACTTTGATTTGATTGATGCGAAAATTCCAGAAGCATTTTTTACAGACAACTATTGGATGCCACTCATTCATAATCAACCTAGAGTGAGTTTTGATACAAGTACGCAATTTATAAGTTTTGCTAGCAAAAAGGGTTTACAATTATTAAGAATTCCTCCAGCCAATTTAATAAAACTTGACTTCAAAAATAAAGCACCTAATTACCAATTTAAAAATGTCATTACAGATATTAAGAATACTAGAAAAAATATTTATAGCAATGAGTATTATCAAATAACACAGGCTTTAAGGGATGTACATGAAAATAAAGATTACTCCATTTTAGCTTACTTGGAATTTGATCCCGACCATAATATCGATGAAAGAAACAACGGTACGCAGGCTTTGAATTTTTTAGATGGCATAGGTAATTATATTTTTAGCGGTACTGACACTATTGGAAAATTTCAGATAAAGGATATGGAAGTAGCAAATACAAAATTCTATTATCCAAATACTGTGTACAATGGCTATGATTCTTCGAAACAATACAATGTGCAAGCCTATAATAAACCGATGCAAATTGTTCACTCAAAAGTCATATCGGGGAAATTATACAACCATACATTCAAGATTCTAATTGACAATGATCAAACCTTAAAAACTATTTTAGTTGATGACAAAGAGGTTATGATAATTGATGGTTTCAATAAACCAAGACAGATGGTTACTTTACCCAATAATCTTGAAGATTCTTTTAGAAACTTACTCATCTTAATTGCATACGGTGAGTTATTTCAAAGTCCAAATTAATATATATTTACACTATGCGTATTATTAGTTATAATGTAAATGGCATTCGTGCTGCCATCAAAAAAGGTTTAATAGATTGGTTAAAAGAGTATCCTGTGGATGTTTTATGTGTGCAAGAAACCAAGGCAACACCAGAAGATATTGATTTATCCTTATTAACAGCATTGGGCTATCATATTGCTTGGTTCCCTGCTCAAAAAAAGGGATACAGTGGCGTTGCAGTATTTAGTAAGAAAAAGCCTACACAAATTATAAGTGGCACGGGACACGAAATGAGCGACTTTGAAGGTCGTGTAATAAGAGTTGACATTGGTGATATTACAATTATCAATGCCTACTTCCCATCCGGCACTAGTGGAGATGAAAGACAAACTTATAAATACCAATGGCTAAATGAATTTTATGCATGGGTAGAAGCATTAAAAAAAGAAAGACCAAAAATTATTGTTGCAGGTGATTATAATATTGCACATACCGATATTGATATTCATGATCCGAAAGGAAATAAAAAATCATCTGGTTTTTTACCTGAAGAAAAAGCATGGATGGATCAATTTATTGCTGCAGGATGGATTGATAGTTTTAGACATATTAACCCTACGGCAGTTGGTGCGTATAGCTGGTGGAGTCAGCGTTTCCCGTCGGTGAGGCTCAATAATAAAGGATGGAGAATTGATTACTTGTGTGCTAGTAAGGCACTCGAAAAATCAATAAAAGGTGCTGAAATTTTACCCATGGTAAAACACAGTGATCACTGTCCAATTGTGGTAGAAATTAAATAGGCTTTTCATAACCAAACGCTTTTATTTATGCATGTATTTAATATAAGTTTTCAAATTGCACCAACACTTCAAACACAATGGTTGGAATGGATGAAAAGTAAATTTATTCCAATGGTAGTTGCTACAAATTGTTTTGAAGAGCATAAATTTTATGAATTAATTGTTGACGAGGATCAAGCGCCAACCTATACTCTGCAACTATTTGCGGCAAATCAGGATTTACTCTTTCAATTTAAAGAAACACTATCCCCAGCCATTTTGGAGGAGCTTTCTAGTACCTGGGGAGATCAATGTTTTCACTTTATTACCAATATGAGAATTGTGAATTGATTGTGGATAGTTTATACGGCTACAACCCAATATAGGCCTATATTTCAGCCTATTAACCGACCAAAAGTCAATACTGCAAAGGATTGCAGCCATTTTTATAAAAAAATGATTTTAAACTTTTAAGGCTTTTTTGTCATAAAAACCTTGCTATTTAAGGGTTTTAGTGGAAAAATAAATTTAAAAATAAATGGCAAAATATTTTTTCGTTTCACAAAACCTAATAAATTTGTCTTATCGTTTAAAACTATAAAAAACACATCTATGAACAAAGCAGAATTAATCGCGCACATCGCGGATAACGCGGAACTTACAAAAACATCAGCTAATGCAGCTTTAGATGCATTTATCGATGCAGTAACTAAATCTTTAAAGAAAGGTGGTAAAGTAACTTTAGTTGGTTTCGGTACTTTCTCAGTATCTAAGCGTGCAGCTAGAACTGGTCGTAACCCAAAAACTGGTGCTACTATCAAAATCAAAGCTAAAAAAGTTGCTAAATTTAAAGCTGGTAAAGAATTAAGCGGAAAATTATAATTGAAATTTATTTCAATAAAAACCCCCTAATATCAGGGGGTTTTTTTATTTTTGCTATCCAATCACTAAATAAAACACAATATCATGGGTAGAGGAGATAAAAAAACAGCTAAAGGAAAAAGATTTTTAGGTTCTTATGGCAAAAGCAGACCACATAAGACAACTAGAGGCAGAAAAGCTACAAAAGCAAGCGCATAAGCCATTCTAGCTAATTTATAAGATTCCCCGAACTTACCCCGTATGTTCGGGTTTTTTTATAGTAATTTTGCAAATCATGAAGCGTTTACTTCTTTTTATTGCATTACAGGCCATTACAGTCGCAACATTTGCGCAGTGTGCTATTTGTACTAAAACAGCTAGTCAAATGGGAGAAGACGCTGGTAAGGGCTTTAATTTCGGAGTTATTTATCTTGCCGCGATGCCTTTTGCCATTATTGGCTATATCGCCTTTAGATGGTGGAAAAGTGACAAACAAGCCTAGTATTCTATTTATCTATAAAAAGCAGCTATCAACCTTTTAAAACTATTTTTTAATTTTAAAGGTATAGAAATTTTATAATCTGGTAAATTACCTAAAAACAATTCCCCTCTGTGCAAAATGTTTTTAGTTAATACGCTTGAGGTAAACCCCCATTTATTTATAAATTGATAATACCCTTTATTTTTTTTTACTCTTTTAACAGAAAGTGAACCGAAATGATAGGCTTTACTTTTTGCTACTCCCTTAAAATATCTAACTCCTGCATTCCACAATTTCATTGAAAAATCCGGATCTGAATACATACCTGGACTAAATTCAACGCTATAACCTCCAACAAAATCCCATAGAGAAACTGGTAATATATTGGGAGGCCAGGTAGACCCAGACCAATCACTAATAGTTAAATTTTGAAAATCTTTTAATAAGAGTGCCTCATCAAAATTATTTATATCCGTTCCATAATCTTTTTCTATTACACAATTACTAGAAGCAGTTGGTTCTATTACGGTACTTGATAAAAAGAACATATCATGTCCGATATAGTTAATTTCAAGTAATAATGCAGTATCCCATCCTGGACATAAATACATATCGTCATTTAAATAAACTATATATTTTCTACTTACTAAAGTCCGAGCCTTATTTAAAGCAAAGCATACTCCAATATTTTTTTCACTGTATGTAAAATCTAAATCCTCTTGTAATCTAACCCAGTCTAGTGTACCATCTTTCCCCTCATTAATATGAACAATTATTTGATGACTTATTGAAGAATTGTTGCGAATACTTTTAATGCAATTTTTTAAATAAGGGAGATTATTCCAACTTGGTATAACAATTGAAAAACCTTTTTTCTGTATTAATTGTGCTTCCATTTTAATGGGACACTATTAATAAGCATAAGTTTAAACCAAACTTAGTACTTTAGTAATAATTAAGCCATATTTAATTTATATTTAAGTTCATAAAATCAAAAAAAATGATTTTATACTACCTTATATCAAACGATCATTAAAAGAAAATCAATGATTAAATTCCAAAGGATTTTTTACTTTCAAAAATTGGCGGGTAAAAATCTGTACCGCAATCACTACCCAAATAACAAAACAACCCAAGGCTTTTAATGCATAAGGCATCATAATATGGGTTCTCACCCAAGGGGTAAAAATATCAGAATAAGAGAAGCTAGAGAAAAAGATGGCCACTATAAACAATATATTATTCCACTTTGTCTTTTCTTGTAATACATACCATAAACAAATAGCAGGTACCCCTATAATATAAGTAGGCGATTCTGTGCCGGTGTTAAATACAATGATAAAAAGTAATACAGAACATAAAATATACAATCTATAAATGGGATTACTAAAATATTTGTAAAAAAGATATTGTGCGCCAAATACAAGTAAGCCAGGTAAAATAATAAACCACTTGTTGAGTGCCGGTAAATTAAAAATTCTTTTGATCATTCCCTGCAAAGTAATGTCCACCATATTGTGATACATGGAAACCGTAATATCAAAATTGGATTTTAAAGACAATGCAGCCATCCAATCTTTGTAGCACTGTATTAAAAATGCAGGGCTCGTAAAAATTAAAGGGCATAATAAAAGCAGGATCAACCAAAAAATAAAGGAAAGTATAAAGCGTTTTTTATTAGCATTGAAAAAGAAAAACGCAAGTCCTGTAATGCTATATAGCTTTACAAAAAAGCCCAAGAGCATCATTAGCGTTGACCTGGATTCTTTCTGCTTAATGATATATACAAAAGATAAAATAATGGTTGCAGCCATGATACCATTGCTCTGTATATTTGAAGTAGCATTCATCATTTCATTCGCAGATAATAATAAAATGAAATTTTGTTTTTTATTGTTGATAGGCAATTGCCTTATAGCATAATACAAAACAGCAGCATCAAAAATACCCCATGCAAACATCGAAAAAGCTACAGGTAATAAAGTAAAAGGAACAACCAAAGCAGCAAAACTTGGGCTGTAATAATAATGATCCCAATACTGTGTTACGTATGTTAGATATAAATTTGTTTCATTGCGTAAATGAAAAAAGGATTGCCTAAAAATGAGGAAATTATTATAAGCATGTCCATTGTAAGCATTCACCAATGCTAATACCACTAGGCCAAACCAGATGCTTGCTACAATTTTATTATTGCTAATTAATTGATTCCCTATTGACTTAATGTTCATGGTATTTTTTTATTACATCCACTAACTCCTTTACGCCAAACCCAGTGTTAGCAATAGTTTCAACGATATCTGTTTTTACTCCTACGCGCTCAGATAATGCTTGCTTTAAATGATTTACAAATTTTTGCGCTTCGGGTCTGTCCGATTTATTCACAACAAAAATATTAGACACTTCAAATAATCCTGACTTCATCATTTGTATATCATCCCCTGCTTCGGGCACCAATACTAAAATGGTTGGCGAAGCCACTTTAACAACTTGCACTTCAGATTGTCCTACTCCCACTGTTTCCAAAATAACATAGTCAAATCCTACCGATTTAATTAAATCAACTATCGATTCAATTTGTTTTATCAACCCACCTAAATGTCCCCTACTAGCTAATGACCTGATATACACCATGGGATGCAAATACCACTCTCTCATTCTTACTCTATCTCCTAGCAAAGCGCCGTTATGTAGAATGGAACTTGGATCTACTGAAAGTACGGCTACTTTTTTTCCTTCATTCACCAACCGTCCAATAAGTGATGCAATTAATGTACTTTTTCCTGCACCAGGAGGGCCCGTAATCCCAATTACAGGAATGTTTTTAGGCTGCAATGCAGCTACAAAGTCAGCACTTCCTTCTTGTTGATTTTCTAAGAAAGAAATACACTTTGAAAGGTTAAGGTAATTGGTTGCTCCAACCTCATCAATGATAGAAGAAATGGCAAATTGCATTAAGGACGAATTATATTATGGTTCCTAAAATCAAATGGTCTTATGCCTGTCCACTTTTCAAAATAGTAAAGCACTCTGTTTTTAAAACTAAAATTCTTTTTTGAAATATCTAAATCAATCACCCAATTTTTTCTTTTAATGCGATCTAACATCACATTTGGATGCGTGCCAGTAAATTTTTCCAAAGAATCGAATCCTGAAAAATCATAATAATCAGGACTTGAAATAATTGCTGGCATCTTGGTATCATCATTCCAAAAAGTAGCACTCTCTTTTTGCTTTTTACGCATTTGCTCAGGACTCTTTACCCATCCATAATGATAAATACTTGCATCTATTGCAGCAACAGGCAATTTTGACTTTCCAATTCTAAATCCTTGTGCATCTTTATAGGCACTTATTGCTTTATTATTTCTTATAATTCTTGTTTCATGCGCATACCATTTTCTGCTATCCCCTACATAATCATAAGTTCCAAAAAAGTGTTTGTATTTAAACAACAAACCCTGCACTGCTTCATCATTCGCATATTCATTGCAGGCCGCAATGATATTTGCATGGTACTTTTCGTGCACCACTTCGTCCCCTTGAATATAAAATGCCCATGTAAAAGAATTGTCAATCAATTGAAAAGCTTTATTAGTTTCAACCGCCAACACCGTTCCTCCTTTTCTCAAATTTTTATCCCAAACCGAATGATGAATTTTAATTTTCGGATCTCCAATGGATTCAATTAAAGCAATGGTTTCATCGGTAGAATCTCCAATTAAAACAATCATTTCATCCACCACTGGCAAAATAGATTTAATAGCTTCCACTATCGGAAAATCATTTGTGACCGCGTTTTTTATAATCGTAAATCCAGCTATCTTCATATCCTTTTCATTTGTTCATCAAATAACCGAAATCTTTTGCAACTTGCCTATAGTTTTAGGTAAACTTTGCGCCAAAGGGGCTAATTTTGAACCACAAGTAAGTATATGTCAACAAGTATTTGTTTTGATTTCGGAAATACAAGATTAAAAGCTGGCATTTTTAAAGCTGGTGAATTATTGGAAGTGGCGGTTTTACAACAAGGTGATACTGCCGAAATAAGCTCTATTTTGGACAAATGGACGCCTGAAAAAACCATTTTATCCTCGGTTATTCATCATGATACCCAAATTGAGGGGCTTCTTGCTGCTCGAACTAAATTTCATTTGCTTGGCCCCAATACCCAAATTAACTTTACTACCCCTGTTGGTAAACCTGAAACCATTGGCGCCGATCGTTTAGCCTTGGTTTCGGCAGCTGTTGACCTATATCCCAGCCAACACAACCTTATTATATCACTTGGCACTTGTATTACCTACAATTTTGTGACCAATGCACATGAATTTTTAGGAGGAAGCATATCCCCGGGAACTCAAATGCGTTTTAGGGCAATGCACGAGCAAACAGCCCTTTTGCCCCTCATTACCCCTTCATCTGAGTTCACATTAGTAGGTTATGACACCAAAACCAACCTATTAAGTGGGGTAATTTTAGGAATTGCGGCCGAAATTGACGGGATAATCGCAGCATATGAAGCTAAATTTGCCAACTTTAACGTGCTATTAACCGGTGGTGACATTTGTTATTTTGTTCCTCACTTAAAAAAGAGGATATTTGCCGACCCAAATTTAATATTTAAAGGACTTTATGCTATTTGCGAAAAAAATAATTAGAACCCTACTCTTGATCGTTTTTGTTAATTCAATAACTAGAATTGATGCACAAATTAACTCCCCATTTTCAAGATATGGATTGGGGAACGAAGTTTTCAATAGTCAAAACACCACCAGCCAAGGAATGGGTGGTTTTACAGCTGCATACACGAACAGCATGAATGGAAATTTTGGACAGAGCGTGAATTTTAATAATCCAGCATCCTATGGTAGTCTTTACATGACTACATTTGATTTAGGAATGGATTATACAAGTAATACTTTAAAAGGAAATAATCCAGTATCTAGATTTAACTCGGCTTATTTTGTTCCAAATTATTTATCCATTGGTATGCCAATTGATAAGGCCAAGAAAATTGGTATGGCTTTTGGATTAAGGCCACTTACACAAATCAACTACTCATTAGATGAATTAAAAGTGTTACCAACAGGCGATACTTTATACAATAACTATATTGGACAAGGAGGTTTAAACCAAGCCTATATTGGATTTGGTAAGTCTTGGAAAAATATTAGTATTGGTATTAATACTGGATATAATTTTGGGAAAAAGAGAATTGAAAATATTAAGTCTTTTCAATATAACACAGATTCTACGCATTTTTATCAATCACAAGCAAGCACCAATACATTGTTTGGTGGATTGTTTTTTCAATTGGGTGTGTTAGGAGAATTCAATTTAAAAACAGTTGGTCATAAAATTGCTTCTGATAAAACAGAATATAGTTTGAGCTATGGAGGCACGTTCACTTTAGATCAAAGCTTGAATGGCAAACAAGATATTTTAAGAGAAACAGGTACTTTTTCAACTGAGACAGAAACTCCAATTGATACTGTTTCTTTATCTGCAAATAATTTTGGCACCATCAAAATACCTTCTTCTTTAACTGCAGGTATTGCGTTTCACAAAAAAGAAGTAAGCAATAATGGAACTTTTGACCAATTAGTAATTGGAGTTGAATTTGATAAATCCAATTGGAAAGATAAATATAGCTTTTATGGTCAGTCCGACTTAGTTTCAAATGCATATATGACAAGAGTAGGATTGCAATACACTCCTAATGCATTAGATTTTGAAAACTATTGGTCAACTGTTACTTATCGTGCAGGTTTTAATTTTGGAAGAGACTATATAAATATTGATCAAAAAGGATTGGATGTTTCTGCCATTACTTTAGGATTTGGTTTACCCATTAGAAAATATCGTTCCTATGATTACCAATTTTCAGTGCTTAATTTAGCAATGCAATTTGGTAAAAGAGGAAGTAGCTCCAATAGCTATCAAGAAAGTTTTTTCCAATTCACGGTGGGCTATAGCTTAAGTGATATTTGGTTTAATAAACGAAAATATGATTAGTAGAATCATTAGTATAAAATTTATCACAGCAGTTACTTTCATAAGTAGCTGCTTTTTTATAGCATCATGTGAAAATAATATCAATGATGTTAAAGCGCTAAGCGCCAATACTGGCGGAATTGATATCGGAAAAGACGTTGCTATTTACATGAGTGAGGGCGGCAAAATGAATGCTAAATTAACAGCACCTATCATGAAAAAATATCTTCAGGATAGTGGCAAGATGATAGAGTTTCCCAATTCAATTAAAGTAGATTTTTACAAAGACAGTACAAAAATTGAAAGCAAGTTGCGTGCCAATTACGCCAACTATATTCAAGAACAAAACAAGTTTTTCTTAAAAGGGGATGTAGTCATTTTTAATGTTAAAGGAGACACTTTATGGTGTAAGGAAATGTACTGGGATCAGGCAATTAGTAAGTTTCATACCGATAAAGAAGTGGTTATTAAACAACATAACCCTATTTCAAAAATATACGGATTGGGTTTTGAAGCCAATCAAGATTTAACCGACATTAAGATCATAAAGCCCCAATCCAATAGCTTTGCTATAATTTCAGATAGCAGTGGTATGAATTAATCCTTATTTATGAATATCTTTAAGCTATGATTTTCGCTATAATTGCCTCACTTATTTTAATTGGATTCTTTTCGGGATATGAAATTGGATTTGTAAGTGCCAATAGATTAAGTCTTGAATTGAAAAAAAAGAATGGAGATAAATCAGGACTAATCATCGCGCGCTTTTTACAAGCTCCTACTGAATTTATTGGCACTTGTTTGGTGGGATTAAATATTTCTTTGGTTGTTTTTGGAATTCAATTTGAAGAACTTTTAAAAGAGCATCTTTGGAATAGATATCATTTAGATAGCTATAGCATCTTATTTGGCAATACTGTTTTATCAACCCTAGTCATTTTAATTATTGGGGAATTAGTTCCCAAAGCAATTTTTAAAGCAAGGGCTAGTTCGATGATTTCGAAATTTGCAGTATTAGCGAATGTTTT
This sequence comes from Sediminibacterium sp., assembly GCA_036845345.1. Taxonomy (GTDB): domain Bacteria; phylum Bacteroidota; class Bacteroidia; order Chitinophagales; family Chitinophagaceae; genus Sediminibacterium. The sequence goes on along the minus strand of DAIUEC010000013.1, from coordinate 7,906 downwards.
TCATATTGTATTTCGTCCTTTCACCAAGGTACTTGTGAGTATCGCACAGTGGGTAGTTCGCTTTTTATTTCAAGTAAAATTTGTAAATAAAAAAGAGGCATTTTCAAAAATTGATCTAGCCCATTTTATTCAACAAAACATAGAGCATCCTGAACAACAGGAATTAAATACAGATTTATTTGAGAATGCATTGAGTTTGCCAGAAATTAAAATTAGAGAATGTCTGGTTCCAAGAACTGAGATTGTAGGAGTAGAATTAAGTACTTCTATTGAGGAGCTTACGGCATTATTTGTAGAAACTAAATTAAGTAAGCTCATTGTTTATGATGATACCTTGGATACCATTGTAGGCTATGTGCATCAGCTGGACCTGTTTCAAAAGCCTGCTACAATTGCTGCAGTAATTCACCCAATTTTATTGGTTCCTGAAAGTATGAGTGCAGCAGACTTAATTAATTTATTCTCTAAAAAAAGAAAGAGTATTGCTTGGGTGGTGGATGAATTTGGGGGAACTGCAGGCATTGTCACCATGGAGGATGTTTTAGAGGAATTATTTGGAGAAATTGACGATGAATATGACGAGCAAGAGTTTGTAGAAAAGAAAATTTCTGAGAAAGAATTTATATTCAGCGGTCGTCTTGAATTAGATTACTTGACCGAAAAATACGGGGTTGATTTTGGAGCCGAAAACTCAGAGACCCTTAGTGGTTACCTTATACATTTTCACGAAACCATTCCAAAAGTTAAAACGGTTATTCATTTGGATCATTTTGACGCTGAAATACTTGCTGTTAGTGACACGAGAATTGAAAAAGTGAAAGTGAAAATGCACTAAAACCCCTAACTTTAAGCACCGCTAAAAAATCATTTAGCAGTTCATTTTTAATTTATAAAAAACAAATTATGTCATTTGTATTTGATAGCTCAAAACCAATTGCTATGGGTTCAGACCATGCTGGTGTTGATTATAAAAAGGAAGTAAAGCAATGGTTGGAAGAAAAAGGATACACAGTAAAAGACTTTGGCACCTATAATACCGATTCTGTAGACTACCCTGATTTTGCACACCCAACTGCAAGTAGTGTGGAAACAGGTGAAGCAAGTTTTGGCATTTTATTTTGCGGAAGTGCTAATGGCGTTGCTATGACTGCAAATAAACACGAGGGTATTAGAGCAGGATTATGTTGGTTAACCGAAGTAGCCGAATTAACGCGTTTGCACAATGATGCTAATATGATTTGCATACCTGCACGTTTTGTTAGCTTAGATGCAGCCAAAGAAATGATTGAAAAATTTATGACTACTGCATTTGAAGGTGGAAGGCATCAAAATAGAGTCAATAAAATTGCTTGTTAATAATAATTTTAGAAACATAATTAATCACCCTTTTTTCAAAATAAATCAATGAAAAAAATAATCTGGATTTTATTGCCATTCATTAGTACAATGGCAGTTGCACAAAAAGGCGAAACACTTACAAAGTATAGTAGTGTTATTACGGCCGAGGCTTTAAAAGCAAAATTGTCTGTAATTGCTAGTGCCGAAATGGAAGGAAGAGAAACAGCAAGCCCTGGACAAAAAAGAGCTGCTGCTTATATCGAATCGGAATTTAAAAGAATGGGTTTACTTCCAGGAAACGGAAATAGCTATCAGCAAACTTATCCTGTTTATCAAGATAATTTGACTGAAAAAAGTTTATCTGTAAACGGTAAAACATTTCAATGGGATAATGATTTTTCATTTTCATTACAAACCATTACTACTGGAAAATGGGATAATAAGGATGTTGTTTTCGCAGGATATGGTATTGTAGATGATAGCAAAGGGGTTAATGATTATGCAAACCTAGATGTTAAAGGTAAATTGGTAGTAGTATTAGAAGGTTCTTCTGCTGGTGTTCCAACAATGGGTCAAGGTGGCAATAGAGCATTTAATGCAAACCCTGCTTCGCCAATGGCTAAGATGCGTGCAGCTGTTGCAAAAGGTGCTGCAGGCTTATTGACGGTTACGGCTAACTTTCCACGCAAAGTACCTGCTGAAACTAAAGGCAATATGTATTTAAAAAAGAATGATGCTGCTGGTTTTTTAATGGCTAGCATTTCATCATCTATTGCAAATGCTATCTTAGGAAAATCAGTAACAAACATTAATGATTTAGCTGCTGCTAATAAAGGAAGTTATGCTGCTGCTGTTTCATTAGCTGCGACAAAGACAACTGAAAATTTAGAAAGTAGCAATGTGATTGCTTACTTGCCAGGTACCGATAAAAAAGAAGAGTATTTATTTTTAACGGGTCACTATGATCATTTGGGCAAAAGAGGAAATGTTATTTGGTACGGTGCAGATGATGATGGCTCGGGTACTGTGGGTGTAATGCAAATGGCTGAAGCTTTTGCTGCTGCAGCAAAAGCTGGTAATAAACCAAGAAGAACAATTGTATTTATGACTGTAAGCGGTGAAGAGAAAGGCTTATGGGGTTCTCAATATTATTCAGAGCATCCTTTATTTCCATTAGAAAAAACAACTGCTGATTTAAATACTGATATGATTGGTCGTGTTGATACTGAGCGTACATCAGGAGACAGCTTAAATTATGTTTATGTAATTGGACATGATAAATTAAGCTCTGATTTGCCAGTTATTAACGAAGCTGCTAACAAAAAATCAAGTAATATTACTTTGGATTACAAGTATGATGATCCAAATGATAAAAACATGATTTACTACCGTAGCGACCATTATAACTTTGCAAGAAAAGGAGTTCCTATTTTATTTTTCTACGATGGAATGTTATTGGCGGACTATCACCAACCAACAGATACCATTGAAAAAATCAATTTTGACTTAATGCAAAAGAGAACTAAAATGGTTTATTTCACTGCATGTGAAATTGCAAATAGAGATGAGATGTTAAAGAGAGATATCCCTTTAAATATGCCATCGAGATAGACCAAAAATAAATGCCCCTTTTAAAAATATAAGGGGCATTTATTTTTTTTATTATTTTTTCGCCACCCCCCATAAACGAGGGTGGCGATTTTATTGCTACTCACCTAATATGTAGGCGAAGATCAATGGTACCACAATGGTAGCATCACTTTCTACTATAAATTTAGGTGTGTGAATATCTAATTTACCCCAAGTAATTTTTTCATTAGGAACGGCTCCAGAATAAGAACCATAGGAAGTAGTACTATCACTTACTTGGCAGAAATAACTCCAGAAAGGAACATCATGCCATTCTAAATCCTGGTACATCATAGGTACTACACAAATTGGGAAGTCACCAGCAATACCACCACCCACTTGGAAGAAACCTACTCCTTTTCCTCCACTGTTCGCACGATACCATTCAGTCAACATCACCATATATTCAATACCGTTTTTAACAGTGCTTGCTTTTAATTCATTCTTAATTACATAGCTCGCAAAAATATTTCCAGTAGTGCTATCCTCCCAACCTGGAACGATAATTGGAATATTCTTTTTAGCAGCTGCAACAATCCAACTATTTTTTGGATCAATTTCATAGTATTGTTCTAGGTCACCACTCAATACTACCTTATATAAAAACTCATGTGGGAAATATCTTTCACCAGCTGCTTCTGCATCCTTCCAAACTTTTACCAAATGCTTTTGTAAACGACGGAAAGCTTCTTCCTCAGGAATACAAGTATCTGTAACACGGTTATAATGATTCTCTAATAAATCCCACTCATCCTGAGGTGTTAAATCACGATAGTTAGGCACACGCTTATAATGGCTATGCGCTACTAGGTTCATTACATCTTCTTCCAAATTGGCACCCGTACAGCTAATGATCGCAATTTTATCTTGACGAATCATTTCAGCCAAGCTAATTCCTAATTCAGCAGTACTCATTGCACCCGCTAAACTCACTAGCATTTTACCACCCTCTAATAAATGGGTTTCATATCCTTTAGCAGCATCTACTAAGGCAGCAGCATTAAAGTGTCTATAATGGTGCTCTATAAATTGTGAAACAGGTCCTTTGCTCATTTTTTCAGATTTGATGCAAAAGTAATTTTTTTTAGGCATAAATAGTAACTTGTGGAACGAATCCAGTTTGAAGATTAAAATCATATCAACAATGAAAAAGTCTACCCCTAACCTATTATTAGCCCTTATTATATTAGCGGTACCATTTGCCTATGCCGCATATATCTATCCAACTTTACCACAAACCATTCCAACCCACTTTAATATGAAGGGGGAAGCAGATGGCTTTGGGGAAAGAAGTACTATTTTTTTAGGGCCAGGCATATTATCGGGTGTAGGATTATTTACATTTTTCTTACTCTCTAATATTAAGAACTTTGATCCTAAAAAATTTAAAGCCGAGGATGAAGGAATGTTTAAAAAATTAGCTCTGTTTTTGGTTGCTTTTTTAAGTTTATTAGGACTCATCATCACTTTTGCTTCAACTGCACCTAAATTAAATATCACCAATTTATTATTACCATTATTGGGAATTTCATTTGCGATCATGGGATGGTATATGCCTAAAATTCATCAAAACTATTTTGCTGGATTTAAACTACCATGGACATTAGAAAATGTAGACAATTGGAATGAAACACATAAACTGGCTGGAAAAGTTTGGATTTATGGTGGGATTGTTCAAGCTATTGGTACTTTAATATTACCAAGTGTTGCAGCGTTTATCGTATTTATCGGTAGCACATTCATTATGGTTATAATTCCTACCGTATTTTCTTATCGTATGTTTAAAAGAGGCAATCAAGTATCATAAGCAGCCAAAAAAATAGCAATGAGCAATTATAAAAATTTAGGAACAAAATATATCCATGCTGGTGCCAAACCGGATCCAAGTACTGGCGCCATTATGACACCCATATTTCAGACTTCAACTTTTGTTCAGTCCGCTCCTGGCGTACACCAAGGATATGAATACGCTAGAAGCCAGAACCCTACTCGCTTTGCGCTTGAGGAAGCTTTTGCAGAAATTGAAAATGGAAAATATGGTTTGGCCTTTGCAAGTGGTGTTGCTGCAACAGATGCCGTGATGCGCTTATTGGTTCCTGGCGATGAAGTCATTGCTGCACATGACATGTATGGTGGCACTTATCGTTTGTTTTCAAAAGTGTATGAAAAAATGAATATAAAATTTCATTATGTAGACACTTCCAACGCAGACAATGTTGCGAATGCGATAACATCAAAAACAAAACTTATTTGGATTGAGACCCCTACAAATCCTTTAATGAATATCACGGATATTGCTGCGGTAGCTGCAATAGGTAAAAAACATAATTGTATCGTTTGTGTAGACAATACTTTTGCTTCTCCTTATTTACAAAATCCTTTGGATGATGGGGCAACTATTGTAATGCATTCAGCAACAAAATATTTAGGTGGACATAGTGATGTGATTCAAGGGTGTTTAATGATGAATGATCTTGAATTAAGAGATCAATTATATTTTATACAGAAAAGTACTGGTGCCGTTCCTGGACCACAGGATTGCTTTTTGGTGTTAAGAGGTATTAAAACATTGCATGTTAGAATGCAAAGACATTGTGAGAATGGAATTAAAGTAGCAGCTTATTTACGTCAACATCCCAAGGTAGCAAAAGTATATTGGTGCGGTTTTGAGGATCATCCTAATCATGATATTGCTAAAAAGCAAATGCGTGGTTTTGGTGGGATGATGAGCTTTACGTTAAAAGATGATAGTATTGCAGCTGCGACAAAAGTATTGTCAAATACGAAAATCTTTTCATTAGCTGAAAGCTTGGGTGGTGTTGAATCTCTAATTAACCATCCTGCAAGTATGACCCATGCTTCTATTCCAAGAGAGATTAGAATTGCCAATGGTTTAACAGATGGATTAATACGTTTAAGTGTGGGCATTGAAGATGCAGATGATATTATTGCAGACCTTGAACAAGCCATTGGATGAGTAAGCAAGCCGATATTCAGAAAATATTAAACCAAAAAGTTAAGCAATACAATCGGCTTGAGTTTATAGAGAAGGATCCCATATGTATCCCTCATCAATACAAAAAGCAGCAGGACATTGAGATTGCTGCTTTTTTTGCAGCCGTATTTGCTTGGGGGAATCGTACTACCATTATAAATAAGAGCAATGATTTGCTGTCAAGAATGGACAATGCACCTTATGAATTTTGCATGAATCATTCCCAAAAAGAATTAAAAAAGATCATTGGCTTTGTGCATCGTACATTTAATGATACAGATGCTTTGTATTGTATTGAATTTTTCAAACATCATTTTTCAAATCATCAAAGCTTAGAAACTGCATTTTTTCAAAATCAAATCAGAAAGGAAAAAATTAAAACAGTCCAAGCTGCACTAACACATTTTCAATCTTATTTTATGTCTTTGGAAGATGCGCCAAGGCGAACACAAAAACATGTCTCAAGTCCAGTATCTGGTTCAACTTGCAAAAGACTAAATATGTTTTTAAGATGGATGATACGCAAGGACCAGCAAAGTGTCGACTTTGGAATTTGGAATGCTATTAAACCATCCGAATTAATTATGCCAATAGATGTACATGTAGCAAGGGTTTCAAGGACTTTGGGAATTTTAGGAAGGCCTCAAACTGATTGGCTTGCCGCATTGGAATTAACCGAATATTGCCGAACTTTAGATGCAAAGGATCCTGTTAAATATGACTTTGCATTATTTAGTCTGGGTGTTACTGAAAAATTTATCTAATCCACGGATAACCAAAATATTACTGTATGGAAATAAATTTGCAATCACTTGAAAAATTAGATAGGCCTAGTTTAGAAGATGCTATTAATGAATTGATTAAAAATGATTTTTCTAAATTGGTGCAAATATTGTATCGCATTGATGTATCAGAAGCTAAGTTGAAAAATATTTTAAATAGCAATCCCAATGAAGATGCTGGAAAGTTAATTGCACAAGTAATTATAGATCGTTTAGAAGCCACTAAAAAAGCAAGGGAAAGTTTTAATACCACACCAAGGATTGATGATACCGAAGAAAGATTGTAATTAAAATATATATTTTACAAATCACCTAACTGAGGACGTATCACAATATCTTCCACAACCGCTTGAGGACTCAATTGCGTTGCAGCATAGATCATTTTAGCAATATCATTAGCTTCCATAATACGCTTAGGATCTACGCCCGAACCCGCCCAACTATTCGTAAACACTGCACCTGGACAAACTGCAGTAACTTTTATACCACTGTCTTTTAATTCAAGTCTTAAATTTTTTGAAAAACCTAATAAGGCAAATTTACTAATGCTATAAGACCCGCCATATTCATAGGCATTTAAAGAAGCAATTGAACAAATATTAAAAATATGACCCGAACCTGCAGTAAGCATGGAAGGCAGTAATGCACGGGTTAAATGATAAGCCGAAAATAAATTGGTGTTTAATTGTTGTTCTAATTGACCTTCTGCTTCATCCTGTAATTTGCCTGGTACAAAGTAACCGGCATTATTAACTAGTATATGCGGTGTAGTTTTTTCCAAGCACCATTTTGAAAAACTTATTACGTCCGATTTTATAGATAAGTCAGCAGGAAATGAATCAATTACTACCGAAGGATATTGTTGCTGTAAATTAGCAGCAGCGGCTTGCAATGAGCTTGCGGTTTTACTAGTCAAGTATAAATTATGGCCATTGGCAGCAAATATTTCTGCAATTGCATACCCTATTCCCTTTGAAGCTCCAGTAATAATGATATTCATAAAAATCAATAATAATATGCAATAAAGATAGGAAGCAATATTGTATTTTCGCTCAATATCAATTAGCATCCTCATTAATATGCCTTACCAACACCTCTTTTTTGATTTAGATCATACCATTTGGGATTTTGAAATGAATTCAAAAGAAACGCTATGGGACTT
>DAIUEC010000012.1:0-35106 GCA_036845345.1 Sediminibacterium sp. | reverse complement strand
ACTTTAAAACTTAATTATTAACTTCGTCCAACTTTAGGGGTTCAGTCCATTGAGTTGGGCTTTTTTATTATGTTGAGTTTGACAACTATTATTGAGGAGGCATTGAATCCATTCCACCACCTTCATCGCCTTTTGTACTTTTTCTTCTTAATAAGTTTACATCAAACTTGCCAAAACGGTAACTAAAGTTCAATCTGAACATTTGTTGGTCTCTTACACGAGTAACATTTTGAATAAAGTATTGACTTGCAGAGTAAGTTTTATTTACTCTTGTTTTAAATACGTCATTTACACTCAATGATAAACTTGCAGTCTTACCGCCTTTCAAGGTCCAATCTTTTTTAAGGGCCATATCGCAATCATAAGAAGGCAAGTTATATCCTTGTGCTGTAGATTGAGGACCACCAAATCCTCCACCTGGAGGGCCTCCACGACCACCAGCATTGCTACTGCTTCCACCAGGAGGTAAAATTGTTTTAGCTTGGTATTGGCCACTAAACTGATAAGTAAAGCCGCCCGGTAATTTAAATGTATTATTCATTTTGCTAAACCAGCTAGTTAAGTCATTGTCTACATTTTGTCCAGGAATAGTTGCATTAATAGTAGATTTAAATAAATTGAAGCTCAAGTTCATATCCCACCATTTTGTAATAGCGGTTTTATTACTTAATTCTAAACCATATACAATTGCAGTATTTGCATTAATTGAAGAGCTAAAATAAGCACTATCTAAATTAGTAGATGCTCGGTTTACATCTTTATATACATAACTCGTAATTAAATCTGTACTGTATTTGTAATAAGCAGTCGCTAAAAAGTTAGATCCTTTTGTATAAGCATTATTATAAGCCATTTCAAATGAATGGGTGAACTGAGGTTTTAAACCTGGGTTACCCACGGTGATATTTTGAGGATCGCTATAATCAGGGAAAGGTAATAATTGAAAGAAGTTAGGCGGGTTAATTCTTTTTGAATAATTGAATTGCAAGTCTTGTTTATCATTCACCTTATAGTTGATAAATGCACTAGGGAATAGAGAGATAGGGTAGCTTGTATGGAATGGTAAAGAATCCAATCCTCTTTTGTTCAATATGTTTCCATCATAAGCCCTGCTCTCTGCTCTTAATCCCAATTGAAAACTCCACTTATCTTTTTTCATATTAAAATTAGAATAAGCAGCATATACTTTTTCACCATATTGATATTGGCTACTAATAGCGTCAATTAAAATATCATTTCTAAATTGATCTCTTTTATTGTATTCACTACGATCACTGTATTTTAATCCTGCTTCAAATTTTGCTTCGTTTTTTAATTCGCGCGCGTAATCAATATTAAAAGTGTAGTTTTTATTATTACCATTACCTGCACTGCGTTGATTTAATAAAGAAGAATTAATGATGGACCAGTTATTATTATCTGCTTCATTGTAATTAAAGTCTGCAGAAAGTTCATGTCCTTTGTCCGCAAATAAATGCTTGTAACTTAATTGGCCGCCTTTATTTAGGAAGTTGAATTTTGATGTATTAAGTAAACTATAGTCATTTCCAGCATTGAAAGGGTTTACTTTTCCGTTAATAGTAGAGTCAATTTGTTGATTACCAGCATTAGACATGCCGCCTTGCATAATATTTGCATACAAGGAAAATGTATTTCTATTGTCAGCAAAGTAGTCGACACCAGCACGATAAAAATCAAATGAACCATTGCCAGTACTATTATTAATAGTTCTTACACTTGTTGGTAAAGCGCTTCCTAATATTTCACGGTCATTGGTGGACGTACTAATAGATTTTCTGCCGTTAACATTCGCATTTAAAGAGAAGTTAAATTTACTATCTCTAAGGTTCATATCTCCACCGCCATTAAACTTGCCACGCATATCTACACCTGCTCTTACCCCTCCATTGTATCCGTTTTTTCTATTCTTTTTCAATACGATATTTAAGATACCGGCATTGCCACCGGTTGCATCATATTTAGCAGATGGGTTAGTGATAATTTCAACACGATCAATAATGTCTGCAGGAATTTGATCCATTGTTAATGTAGTAGGGCGATTGTCTATTAATAATGTAGGCGCAGCATTTCTTAAGGTTACATTACCATCAATATCAACATTTAAGTTGGGGATACTTTTCATAACCTCCACTGCAGTTTGACCTTGGCTGGTAAGATTTTTCTCTACATTAAAAACTTTTCGATCAATACCCATTTCAAATTGTGGCTTAGCCGAACTTGAAACGGTAACTGTTTTAAGATCTTCAATTGAAGTTTCTATTTTGATATTACCCAAATCCTTATCTACCATCGCCAACATGTCTTGCATGTTTTGACCAGGCCCCATTTTTAAATTAAAACTCAATGGCTTTTCTAATTTTTTGTAACCAACGCCGGAAACAATTAGTTTGAAATTGCCCATTACTGGTAAATTTTCAAAACTAAAATCACCATTTGCGGCACTTAACATCGTACCTAAAATGGTCTCTGCACTTTTTTTAGTTGCGGGGTCAAATTTGGTGCCTTTTAATTGTAGGGTAACACCGTCCACTCCTTTATTACTAGCATCTACAATTTTACCGTAAAAGTGCCCCATATTATTGCCGCCTGCACCCATTCCTCTGGCAGCTGCTCCAGGATATTGGGCGAATGAATTGACTTGTAATAAGAAGGCGAAAACTAAGATTGATATATATTTCATAATTTATTAGATACGATTTGTTTGTTTTGGTTTATACGAACCGCAAATATCTTTAATATAATCCAAGGTTGGCTAATGGTTTATATAAACGGCAATTAAAGTAGATGAATAAGTAAAATGGTGACGATTCCCCACAGAAGCCCAATTGTAAATGCAATAATGCGGTATTTTCTAGTGGCTTTAAGTAATATAGGCTCTAAAATTAAGCGCCATTTTGAGCTGATATTTTTAGCAAAATCATCCTTAGTGTTATTTAAATATTGGTTTAAAACGGTAGGGAAGATAAGTTGTAATTCATCCAGAAATACTGACTTTAATTGAGCAACAGTTTTATCTCCAATAAACATAGATATCATGGGCATTTTTTCGCCCAATTTTTGTTTAAAAAAATCTTCAAATTTTTCATCAATGAATGGTAAAATGGCTGCTAGCTGCGCCTGACTTGAGGCAGCAGGCACAAGTGATTCAATTTGTAAATTTTGAATAAAATTTTTCAAGCTATTATTCCAAGGAGCAAAAAGGGTTTTAATAAAAAGCCATGCAATAAACCATCCTAAAATGGCACTCATCAATGGAATAAGAATTAAATGCATAGTATGAGATTTACAAAAAAAACCTACCCCAATTGGGATAGGTTTCTTGGGGAGAACGATGGGTCTCGAACCCACGACCTACAGTGCCACAAACTGTCGCTCTAACCTACTGAGCTACGCCCTCCATTTAGGGTCGCAAAAATACACTAATTCCTCAATCAATAAAAGTTGTTTAGCATCTTTTTATAAAATTATGGTAAAAAAGAGTCTCTTTACTGCCATTTGTATGCTTGAATAGGCAATTTGCGCTATTTTTGAAATACTTCATGCACGCAATTATGACATATGTACAAAAAAACAAGTGGAAATTTTTAACCACTGTGGTATTAATAGGAGGATTGTTTTTTGCTTTTAATACTTTTCAAACAAGTTCAAGTGAGTCACCAGAGTTGAGACATAGAAAATTACTCTCTACTATTGGTCATTTATTGGAGAGTGAACATTATAATCCACGTAAAATTGACGATCAATTTTCATCCGAAGTTTTTGATGCTTATTTGAAAGCCTTGGATCCAGAGAAAAACATTTTTTTGCAATCTGATATAACAGCATTGTCTGTTTATAGAAAAACAATCGATGATGAAATTCATGGAGCTAAAATTGAATTTGAGCCTGCTGTAAACAAAATTTTTGATCTTCGTTATAAGGAGTCAAAATCTATTGTTGACTCTGTTGTAAAAGCGCCTTTTAATTTCAATATTGACGATTCTATAAAAATTGAAACCGATAGTATTGCATATCCATCAAATGAAAAAGAAAGATTTGATAGATGGTATAAAATCATAAAATATAAAACATTAGAGCGCTATGTTACTTTAATAGAAGATAGAGATGCGCATAAGAAGTTAGCAGAAAAATCGAATGAAATAAATGCTGCTGCAAAAGCGGGAGATTCTTTAAAAGCAAAAGCGGAAGATAAATTTGTTTATAAATCTAATGAGGTGCTAGAAGAAGAGGCGCGCAACTTAATTGCAAAATCATATCGTAAACGTTTTGAGCAACAGGATAAGACATTTAATGAAGAGAAAAAATTTGATTTATTTTTAAACGCGATCACTGGATTAATGGATCCGCATACCGATTATTTTGCACCCGTTGAAAAGCGTTCTTTTACAGAACAAATGAGTGGGGTTATTTATGGAATTGGAGCACAATTAGGCGCTGATGATAATGGCGTAAAAATTGCAGCCATTACACCAGGTGGACCAGCTTGGAAGTCGGGACAATTAGTCGTAAATGATGTGATTACTAAAATTGCGCAGGGCACTGAGGAGCCTGTTGATATTGCCGGATACGAAGTAACAGATGCCGTTAAATTAATTCGTGGTGATTTAGGGACAGAAGTGAGATTGACCGTTAAAAAACCAGATGGCAGTATTAAAATAGTGATTCTAAAAAGAGAGAAAGTAGTATTAGACGAGGGTTATGCGCGAAGTGCCATCATTAATAAAGGCAATGAAAAAATCGGTTACATTTTGTTACCTGATTTCTATGCTGATTTTGATAGAGAAGAAGGTGCAAGATGTTCAAAGGACATTGCTAATGAAGTTAAAAAATTGAAAGCGGAAAACGTAAGTGGAATTATTATTGATGTAAGGTATAATGGCGGTGGATCTTTATACGAAGTAGTTCAAATGGTTGGATTATTTATTGATAAAGGACCCGTTGTTCAAATTAGAGATAAAGAGGGAAGATCACAGATATTAGCAGACGAAACACCAGGCACTTTATATGATGGTCCATTGGTGGTGATGGTAAATGAATTTAGTGCATCGGCTAGTGAAATTTTTGCAGGTGCCATTCAGGATTATAAAAGAGGACTTATTGTTGGAAGTACTTCAACTTATGGAAAGGGTACTGTTCAAAGAAACGTGGCATTTGGAAAACCTTTGGATAGTTTAGGAATTCAAACAGAATATGGTGCTGTAAAATTAACTTTTCAAAAGTTCTACAGAGTGACAGGTAGTTCAACTCAAAGAAAAGGAGTAGAGTCAGATGTAGTGTTGCCTGATGAATACGAGTTCTTGAAATATCGTGAAAAAGACAATCCTTCTGCTTTAAGTTGGGATGTGATTCAAAAAGCAAAATTCCAACCATACGAAACTGGGTACAGTTTGGATAAAATTGCAGCAGCTGCTAAACAAAAAATTGAGACAGATACCAATACCATTAAGTTTAAGAAGAATTTAAAATGGGTTTCTGCACAAATGGAACATCCTGTTTATTTAAAAATGGATAAATATTTGCAGTACAAAAAACAAGTTCAATCTGTGATTCAACAAAATGAAAACATTTTGAAATTAAAAGATTCTATGCAAGTGGTTGCATTAAAAGCAGACCATGACAAGTTTTATAATAATCCAGACAAGACAAAGCAAGATAGATATCAAGCTTGGTTAAAATTAGTGGCGAAGGATAACCAAATCAATGAGTCAACTAAATTAATAAATAGCATAAAACATTCGTCCCCCGCGAGTAAATAATTAAGAGGAGTAAAGTAAATTAAGATGGAGGAGATGAGTAAACAGCCGGAAGAGAAAAAGTGGCATGTAATATATACAAAGTCGAAATGGGAAAAAAAGGTCGACGAGCTACTGATGCAAAGTGGTTTTGAAAGTTGGTGCCCCGTAAAAATGGAGGAACGTAGATGGACGGACAGGAAAAAAATTATTTACACCCCACTTTTTAGATCCTATGTATTTGTAAAAGCTTCCAAGGAAGATTATACAAAGATACTTTCAACAATCGGGGTGGTTAACTTCTTGTATTTTGAAAAAAAACCTGCCATTATTCGCGATAGTGAGATTGTTGAAATTCGTAAATATTTAGGCTTGTCTACCAACACTTTAATTGAGATTGTAGATATGTCTAATTTGTCTGCGCAAGCCAAAGTGCAAATTAATCAAGGTTTATTTATGGGTCGAAGAGGGGAAGTAATTAAGGCCAATAAAAATACAGTGTTTGTAAAAATTGAAAGCCTTAAGATGATGATGATTGTTGAGTTTAAGTTAAACGACATCACTCCAATCTAGTAGTAAATAAAAAGCTCCTAAATAAGCGTACTAACTAATTTTCCAGTCGACAATTTTATTGCTCCATTCTTCTCTAAAAGGAGTCGTGATTCTGATATAATTGTCAGTATAGCCTTCTAGCATGGCAATATCATTTGGATCTTTTTGTTTTACAGATTCAAATAAAACGGGTCTTGTTTCCCCAAAATGTTGTGCGTTAAAATATTGCTGTTTTTGATAGGATAAATTGCGTAATAATTTATTTCGCTCATTACGAACCGAAATGGGAACAACAGGCTTAATGTCCAAGGCTTTTGTCATTGCTCTTTCCGAATAGGTAAAGACATGCAAATAGGAAATGTCTAAGGAATGAATAAAATCAAAACTCTCTTTAAAATAAGCTTCCGTTTCACCAGGTGATCCAACAATAACATCTACTCCAATGCAAGCATGCGGCATTACTTTTTTAATGCTTTTAATTCTGTCTGCATACAATTCAGTATTGTATCTTCTTTGCATTAATTTAAGTACCGTATCAGAACCACTTTGTAATGGAATATGAAAATGAGGCATAAAACTTTTGCTTTCTGAAACCCATTCAATTATTTCATTCGTTAATAAATTAGGTTCGATAGATGAAATGCGATATCGTGGGATATTGGTTTCTTGGTCTAAAGCCTTTACCAATTCAAAGAAGTTTTCATTATGCTTTTTTCCACCGTCGCCACCTTTTCCAAAATCACCCAAGTTAATGCCCGTTAAAACAATTTCTTGCACTCCATTGGATGCCAATTCCTGCGCTTGTTTCACCACATTTTCAATACTGTCACTTCTGCTCTTTCCTCTAGCCATTGGAATGGTACAAAAAGAGCAACTATAATCACAACCATCCTGTACTTTTAAAAAGGTTCGGGTACGATCATTTACTGAAAAAGAAGCATTAAAACCAGATACGGTTTCAATATCACAACTACATATTTTTGCCTCTTCCCCTTTTGTTAGGGTGGAAAGATGTTGAATCAAGTTGAATTTTTCTGCAGCACCTAAGACCAAATCTACTCCAGGAATTTCGGCTATTTCTTTGGGCTTTAGCTGTGCATAGCAACCCGTTATGACTACAAAACTTTCAGGTGCACGTCTTTGAATACGTCTAACCAGCTGCCTACATTCCTTATCCGCGTTTTCAGTCACCGAGCAGGTATTAATAACATATACATCCGCTTTATCGGTAAATGCCTTCTTCTCAAATCCTTCCTGCTCTAGTTGTCTAGAAAGGGTAGAAGTCTCTGAAAAGTTAAGTTTACAGCCAAGTGTATGAAATGCGACTGATCGGTTATTGCTCATGGGGCACAAAGATAAAAAACCTTAGGGGAACCTCGAAATCTTAAAATATTCTTAATTAACTCCTTAATTTCCAATTTTGCTTAGATTAAGTTAAGTTTGCACCTACTAAAATTGTCAAAATGGACTTTAAAAAAGTGAATAATTGGACGGGTTGGATTGTGGCCCTTATTGCTTGTACTGTGTATGTAATGACCACCGAAGCTACTGGTAGTTTTTGGGATTGTGGTGAGTTCATCAGTAGTGCGTATAAATTACAAATTCCACATCCGCCAGGGGCACCTATGTTTGTGCTTTTAGGTCGTTTATTCATTATTTTGTTTGGAGACAATCCATTGACAGCTGCAAAGGCGGTAAATATCATGAGTGCCTTGGCGAGTGGTTTTACCATCTTGTTTTTATTTTGGAGCATTACCCATTTTGCAAAAAGATTGGTACAAAAAGGAACTGAAGCTTTAACAAGTGCACAAGTAATTGCGATTATGGGTGCTGGTATTGTAGGCGCATTAGCATATACATTTACAGATTCATTTTGGTACAGTGCTGTAGAAGGTGAGGTATATGCATTAAGTTCCTTCTTTACTGCCTTGGTTTTTTGGGCGATTTTAAAATGGGAGCAAAAGGCAGACCAGCCAGGTTCAGACAAGTGGGTAATTTTTATATTTTACATGATGGGTATTTCCATCGGAGTACACTTATTGAACTTGTTGACGATTCCAGCAATTGTAATGGTATATTATTTCCGTAATTACAAAGCAAGTTTTAAAGGTGGATTAGTTGCATTTTTCATTGGCGTAGTCATTACAGGATTTATTCAAGTATTCTTAATTCAATACACTATTAAGTGGGCGGGTGCATTTGACGTTGCTTTTGTAAATTCATTTGGATTGCCATTTTTTAGTGGGTTCATTTTCTTTTTTGTATTGGTGGCAGCCATTCTTTCATTCGGTATTTATTTCGCAAATAAAAAAGGATATTACTTTTTGAAGTTAGGAATTTGGGCAACTGTATTCTTTATGTTGGGTTATACAAGTTATTTAACTACTATGATTCGTTCTAATGCAGATCCTTCAGTAGATATGTATAATGTAGATAATCCAGTAACATTGGTGGGTTATTTAAGTAGAGAGCAATATGGAGATTGGCCAATTTTATACGGACCTGATTTTGTTGATAAAGTAGATAATATTGAAGGAAGCGATCAATATGTAAAAGGGCCAACGAATTATGATTTAGCTGGAAAAAATTATAGAAGAGATTGGGGATCTGCACCATCATCACATTTGTTCCCAAGAATGTGGGATGCAGAAAACGATCGTGGACAATTGGATAGCTATAAAGCATTTGGTGGCGTAGTGGATGGAGAAGCGCCAACATTAGCCAATAACATAAAGTACTTTACCAATTATCAATTTGGATTCATGTACCTGCGTTATTTCCTTTGGAATTTCGCAGGAAAGCAAAATGACTTACAAGGTTTTGGTAATGTACGTGATGGTAATTTTATTACAGGCATTTCATTTGTTGATAATGCATTATTTGGTGATCAATCTAAATTACCTGATTCAATTAAAAATCAAAACAAGGCGCATAATACTTTATTTATGTTGCCGTTTATTTTAGGAATCATTGGATTTATTTATCAGGCACAGAAAGCTAAAAATGATTTTGTAGTGACTGGTTTATTATTCTTCTTTACCGGTATTGCCATTGTGTTATACTTAAACCAAGTAAGTTTACAGCCACGTGAACGTGATTATGCATATGTTGGTTCTTTTTATGCATTCGCTATTTGGATTGGCTTAGGGGTTTTACAAGTAATGGAATGGTTTACTAAGTTTATGAATCAAAGAGTTGCGGCTATTACGGCAACATTGATTTGTTTATTAGCAGTACCTACTTTAATGGCGCAACAAGAATGGGATGATCATGATAGAAGTCAAAAAACTTTGCCTCGTGATTTAGCTAGAGACTATTTAGAAAGCTGTCCTCCTAATGCAATATTATTCTCATTCGGTGACAATGATACTTACCCATTATGGTATGCGCAGGAAGTGGAAGGTATTCGTCCTGACGTAAGAGTAGTAGTGAATAGTTTATTGGGTTCTGATTGGTACATGAAAGAGCTTAGATACAAAGTGAATCAAAGTGATAAGTTTGACGTTATATTTAGTGAAGAGCAAGTAGCCGGTAACAAATTAAATGTTGCTTACTATAATGCCTTACCAGATTTTGGCGAAAAAACTTACCATAATTTAGATTCAGTATTACGCTATGTAGTGGCTGATCCTTCAGGAAAATACCAGGCTTCAACACAGGAAGGTCCCGTAAATATTTTCCCTACACATAAATTTAAAGTACCGGTAAATAAAGCAAACGCTATTGCAGCAGGTATTGCAAAGCCTACTGATAGTATTGTGGATGAGTTATTAATTGACTTTAATCCGAATCGCCAATACATGGTAAAAAATGAAATGGCGATGTATGCAATTATTGCAACTTCTCAATTTAAGCGTCCTATTTGCTTCACTTCATTACAAGAGTTAAAAGAATTAGGACTTGATAAGTATGTTCGTCAAACAGGTATGTCTTATCAATTGGTTCCTGTATTAGGAGATGGCGCAAGTGTTGATACAGATGCTGCTTATAAAAACATCATGACTAAGTTTGCATTTGGTAATGCAAAAAATCCAAATGTTTATTTTGATGAAGAAAATAGACGCCATTTGAATTCAATTAGATATAGTGTAGCACAGGTTGCTGCTGCTTTAGCTTTAGAAGGTAAAAAAGATAAAGCTAGAGATATCTTAAGAAAGATGGATAGTGAGACAAGTCAATTAAGCTTCCCTTATGCAATGACTTCCAATAGAGGAAATCAGCATGACTATTTCTCCTTTGTATTTTTACAATCATGTTATGCAGCAGACGATGAGGCCTTAGCTAAAAAGATTGCTGGTTTGTTGACTAAGGATTTAAAACAACAAATTGTATACTACAGATCATTAGGAGATAATATGACCGAAGATCAGTTTTTACAAAATTGTGAGTTAGCTTATCAAGGCAAACCGAACTCCCTTTCAAACAAACAAATGTCATTTGTTCAAGAAGCTTTAAGCTCTTATCAATTGATGAATACTATTGAAAAAATGGGCGTGGAGTATACTAAGTTAAAAGCTGCGAGTAATTAGTAGAAAATTTTTCGAATATAAACAGATCGGCCCGCATTTGCGGGCCGATCTGTTTATATTAAGTTCGTATAGATTATTATAACATTCAGAATTTAAATTATACTAAATCCTTTAAGGTCTCGATAACTTTATCAATTTCATCTGTGGTATTGTTTTTTGAAAAAGAAAAACGAATGGTTGAAATGTCATCGCCTTTTTTTAAAGCGCTAATAACATGTGAACCTTGCTGTGCACCACTTGAGCATGCGCTACCACCACTTGCGCATATATGATGAATGTCTAAATTGAATAACATCATTTCGGATTTTTCATTTTTTGGAAAATTCACGCTTAGTAAAGTATATAAGCTGTTTCCAAAAGTATCTCCATTAAAACTTACGTCAGGAATATGGGCAATTAATTGGTCATGCATGTATTTACGCAATGAATTAATATAGGCACTGTCTTTTTCATAATGTTCTGTAGCTAATTCCAGCGCTTTAGCAAATCCTACAATTCCATATAAGTTCTCAGTACCTGCGCGCATATTGCGTTCCTGCGCACCACCGTGTACTAAGGGGCTAATTTTTATATTTTCATTTACATATAAAATTCCAACGCCTTTTGGTCCATGAAATTTATGACCAGCACCCGTAATAAAATCAACAGGGGTCTCGCTTAATTTAAAAGGAAAATGTCCAACCGTTTGAACCGTATCGCTATGGAAATAGGCGTTGTATTTTTTGCAGATTTCACCCACCACCTGTAAGTCAATCATATTGCCAATCTCATTATTAGCATGCATGATGCTTACAATAGTTTTATGCTCCTTTGCGGCTAATAATTCCTCTAAATGTACAAGATCAATATGTCCGTTTGGTAATATATTTACATAATCTAAACTTATGCCAGCCGTTTTAGATAAATGTTCTACGGAATGCAAAGTAGCGTGGTGTTCAATAGGAGAGCTTATGATGTGCTTGCATCCCAAATCATAAATAGCACCATGCAAAATGGTATTGCTACTTTCGGTACCTCCGCTCGTAAAAAATATTTCAGCAGGTTTTGCACCCAAATGTTTTGCTACCGATTTACGAGCCTGTTCCACTGCCATTCTCGATTCTCTTCCATAGCTATAAATGGATGAAGGGTTGCCAAATTTTTCAGTCAAATAAGGCATCATGGCTTCTAAAACCTGTGGGTCTAAGGAAGTGGTTGCAGCATTGTCAAAATAGATTCTCTCCATATTCGCTAAATTACTTAATTGTGCCAATAATAGCAATGATCTCATCAGCAAGTTGGTCTGCTTCCACTTGTGAAGGAGCTTCCGTATAGATGCGAATGATTGGTTCTGTGTTACTTGATCTTAAATGAACCCATTTATTATCAAAATCAATTTTAAAGCCATCCACTTTATTAATGGCATATTGACCAAACTTAGATTCAAGGGTGGCAAAAATTTTATCCAATGAAATATTTCCATCCAAATCCATTTTTTTCTTACTCATGAAATAAGCAGGATAACTTGCTCTCAATGCAGAAGTGGATATATTGGATTTTGCTAAATGTGTTAAAAATAAAGCGATACCTATTAATGCGTCTCTTCCATAATGCAAATCAGGAACAATGATACCTCCGTTGCCTTCTCCGCCAATCACTGCTTGTTGATTTTTCATCATCGTTACTACATTCACTTCACCCACGGCACTTGCAAAATATTGACAACCGTACTTTTCAGTTACATCACGAAGGGCTCTGGTAGAAGACAAGTTGCTTACAGTTGCTCCTTTCTTGTTTTGTAAAATATAATCTGCAACTGCCACCAAAGTATACTCTTCTCCAAACAATTCGCCATCCTCACTTACAAAACATAATCTATCAACGTCTGGATCTACCGCAATACCTAAATGCGCTTTCTCGTTTACGACCGTAGTACATAATTCAGTAAGATGCTCTTTTAATGGCTCGGGATTATGTGCGAAATTGCCAGTCATTGCTGAATTCAATACTTTAATATTATTCACACCAATGGCGTTTAATAAAGCAGGAACAGTGAAAGCACCTGAACTATTAATGGCATCCACCACTACTGAAAAATTCGCTGCTTTAATGGCAGCGATATCTACTAATGGATATTCAACAATTGCTTTGATATGTTTTTCTAAACTTGTTTCATTAGCAATGATTTTACCCATATTGTCTACGGAAGCGTAATTAAAATCTTCATTAGCAGCTAGGGTTAAAATTACTTTTCCTTCCTCACCACTTACAAACTCTCCTTTTTCATTCAATAATTTTAAAGCGTTCCATTCTTTTGGATTGTGGCTAGCGGTTAAAATAATACCTCCGTCAGCACCCTCAAATACCACGGCCATTTCAACAGTGGGGGTGGTGCTTAATCCCAAATGAATCACATCAATTCCTAATGCCAATAAGCTTTGTTCCACCAGGGCTTCTACCATTTCACCACTCATTCTACCATCACGTCCTACCACTACTTTTTTAGGACCCGCAGACTTGCTTTTTAGCCAGGTTCCATAAGCTGAGGCAAATTTTACAATATCAATAGGGGTAAGGTTATCATTTGGCTTTCCACCGATAGTACCTCTAAATCCTGAAATGCTTTTTATAAGAGACATAATGCTTGTTTTTACTTTTTAAAAAGGATTTACAAATTTACTTTAAATTTTTGCACTTCTTGGTATCTTTATCAAATGATGCAAGACTTTTGGAACGATTTATTGGCAAATGATAAAGCTGTATTTGCAGTTTTAAATGGCAAATGGACCAACTCCTTTTTTGACATATTAATGCCATGGTTCAGAGATTCCAAAAATTGGATACCATTATACATTGTAATATTGACTTTGTTGTTTTATAAATGGGGGAAGAAGGCCTGGAAATGGGTACTAATGGTTGTTATTAATGTTGCTTTAACTGATCAAATTAGCAGTAGCTTTTTTAAGCCCTATTTTCATCGACTAAGACCTTGTGCCGATCCAACACTGATGCATCAGTCAAGATTATTATTAGATCATTGTTCAGGTGGATTTAGTTTTACCTCATCGCATGCAGCAAATCATTTTGGACTTGCCATGTTTATTGTAATGACTTTACAACCTTTGTTAAAAAATTATCGATATCTATTTTTAATTTGGGCAGCCATTATTTCCTATGCACAGGTTTATGTAGGAGTGCATTTTCCATTAGATGTATTTGCTGGTGCCATTATTGGTATTGCAGTTGGGTACCTTAATAGTAAATTGTATATTAAAATTGCAAGCATTCAATAAATACGCATAAAATTCTACCATGAATAAAAATACTTTTCTTCTATTATTGACAGCATGCATTGGTTTGTATGTTATTGGGAGTTTTATGATTCCGCTTATGGATATTGATGCTTCGCAATATGCTTCCATTAGTAGAGAGATGTTAGCGCGCAATAGTTTTTTACAAGTGTATGATTTAGGTAAAGATTATTTAGACAAGCCACCCATGTTATTTTGGTTATCCGCATTGTCAATGAAGATTTTTGGTGTTTATGATTGGGCTTATCGTTTACCCTCTTTGTTATTTTTAGGAATTGCACTTTATTCCACTTTTAAATTTGCTGAATTATATTATGGAAAATTGACTGCACGTCTTGCTACCATTATCTTAGCAAGTTGTCAAGCATTTTTCTTAATTGCACATGATGTACGAACCGATACCATGTTGGTGGGTTGGGTTATGCTTAGTATTTATTTATTGGCAAAATGGTCTGAACAAAAAAATAATGCCGATTTCTTTTTAGCGATTGTTGCAATTGCTGGTGGCATGATGACAAAGGGCCCCATTGCTTTGGTAGTACCTGTTTTAGCTATGGCACCTCATTGGGTAAGTCAAAAAAAATGGGCATTTTTTTACAAGCCCATTTACATCCCAGGTATTATTTTGTTGGCTTTATTATTATTTCCTATGAGTTGGGGACTCTATCAACAATACGATTTACATCCAGGTAAATTAATTAATGATCGACCTATTCAATCTGGATTAGAATTTTATTATTGGACCCAAAGTTTTGGTAGGTATACTGGGCAGAATTATTATAAGGAAATGGGCTACTTTACTTTCTTATTGGAGAATATGTTTTGGAGTTTCCTTCCTTGGATCTTTGTTTTTTTATGGGCATTTTTTGCAAAAGCTTTTGCTATATTCAAAGAAGGTTTTTTCAAGCCAAGTACCGAGCTTATCTCATTTTTCGGTTTTGCATTAACCTATCTAGTGCTTTCACGTAGTCAAGCACAATTGCCTCATTATATTTTTGTAGTTTTTCCATTAGCCGCGGTTGTAACAGCCAATCATTGGCAAAACACCCTTTGGAATAATAATGCGATGTCTAAAATAGTAAAAGGATTTTACGGTTTTCATCTATTTATATTTTCTATTTTAATTATTGCTGCAACTTTAATAGCCTTAGTGCCATTTGGTTTTATTGGTTGGATAGGGGCTATTATAGGAATTATACTTTTTGCCATTATCCTTATTCAATTTCTTTCGAAAAGAACCATTGGTCAAAAATGGTTTTATATGTCTGTAGTATTAATGATTGGGGTGAATACTTTTATGAATACTCATTTTTATCCTAACTTATTAAATTATCAATGGGGTAATCAATTAGCGAATGTCATTGATCAAAAGAGTTGGGATAAAGATAAAATGGTATTATATAAAATTCCCAACAGCAATGCCTTTCACTATTATGGGCAACATGTATTCGCGAATACAAAAGATAGTTTGCAATTAAAGGAAGGGAATTGGGTAATAACAGATGCAGTCAATGACTCAAGTTTGAAAAAACAATTTCCTGCAAGCATTGCTCATTATACCTCTAATCGATTTCATGTTACCATGTTAAGTCTTCCTTTTTTAAATCCAAAGACGAGGCCAAACGAAATCACACCATTTGAGGTTTTGGAATTGAAACGATAGGCGTGTAGCCCTTAAAAGTTAAACTGGGTCTTATTTTTGGGAGCAGTCAATTCAAAGCTTTTCTTTTGTCCATTTGCCTTGGCATGGATAATATTTATTTGCTGAGGATCTATGCCAAAAAGTATTTCGCAAAAAACTTCTAATTGTTTTAATTGCTTAACGTTCTTAATTTCATAATAACTCCAAGTACTTTCTTTCTGAATTTCAAATCCAACATAATCCATATTGAATTTTGCGCCATTTGAACTTAGGGCTAATCTTTTTTGAACATATAGATTAATATATTGGTCAGCTTTTGCTTTTTGTTTTGGATCCGCTAAATCTAATTTTACATGATACTCTTCCTGAATTCTAGTTTCAAGATCAGTTGTAAAAGTGCGCACACTTATTTCAATACTCGCTTCCTTTTCATTGTGATTAATATCAATAACTGATACATAAAAGGGGTGTAGCAATGCGAATAAAAGGGTAGTAAGCGGTTTGATACCAATCCAGGTCATAATACTTATATTTGTGTACTACAAATGTCTTGATTAATTGTCGAGTCTAAAAATTTGATTTATGGATGAAGTAGTGATGTATTTACACTTAGGATTTAGGCATATTATGGATTGGGAAGCCTGGGACCATATTCTTTTTGTCTTGGTCTTAACCATCCGATACCAATGGACTGACTGGAAAAAATTACTGGTTTTAATTACCGCTTTTACCATTGGGCATTCCATCACCCTAGCCCTAAGTACGCTTAACTGGGTAAATTTTCCCACAGCCTTGGTTGAGTTCCTAATTCCAGTTACGATTGTTTTTACTGCAGTTTCCAATTATTGGGTAAAAACCTTCGATTTTAGGTCAAAATACCCACTAATTTACTTTTTAGCCCTATTTTTTGGGCTAATTCATGGTTTAGGCTTTAGTACTTTCTTGAAAAGCATGTTGGGTAAGGAAGAATCCATTTTAGCCCCTTTATTCACATTTAATATTGGATTGGAGCTAGGACAGCTACTTATCGTTAGCATAATTTTAATTATTTCGTTTATATTAGTATCCGTATTAAAAGTAAATAGACTGCGCTATGTTCAGATAGGTTCTGGAATTGCAATGGCTTTTGCTTTAAGTATGGTTTTTGATAGAATTGTTCCTTTATTAAAATAGAAAAAAATCACAAATGAAGAAAATTTTAACGCTCGGGTTTCTTTTAATGAGTACTTTCTCTGTACTTGTTGCGCAGGATATCCGTAACAACCCAACTTCAAATCACGGAAACAAGTTTGAACAATTGGGTACGATTTTACCAACGCCTAATGAATACAGAACGGCAAGTGGTGCACCTGGTCCAAAGTATTGGCAACAACGTGCCGATTATGATATCAAGGCAACATTAGACGAGAAAAAATTATTGTTAACAGGTGCTGAAACAGTTACCTACTACAATAACTCTCCTGATGTATTAACTTATTTATGGTTACAATTAGATGAGAACGAGCATAGCTCTACAAAGAATGCAGGTTATCCTGAATCAAGTTCTTTGGGACGTGGAATGTCTCCATCAGCTATCGATAAATTAGCAGAAGAAAAAACAGACAATGGCTTAGGAGATAATATCATCAAAGTAACTGATGCATTAGGTGCTAAGTTAAAATACACAGTGAACAAGACCATGATGCGTATTGAATTACCAACTGCATTAAAGCCAGGTCAAAAGTTTGCTTTTAAAATTGATTGGAATTACAAAATCACTGACCGTATGACTGTTGGTGGTCGTGGTGGATATGAGTATTTTCCTGAAGATGGAAATTACTTATTTACTATGACACAATGGTATCCTCGTCTGTGCGTATACTCTGATTTCCAAGGATGGCAACATCATCAATTTACTGGAAGAGGTGAGTTTGCATTGACATTTGGAAACTTTAAAGTGGCAATCACTGTTCCTGGTGACCACGTTGTAATGGCGACAGGTGAATGTAAAAACTATCCTGCTGTATTAAGCCCAGCTCAATTGGCTAGATGGAATAAAGCACAAACTTCATTCACTGAACCAGTTGAAGTTGTTACTTTAGAAGAAGCAACTAAGGCTGAAAAAAATCCAGTATCTACTACAAAAACTTGGGTGTTCAATGCTGAAAATGTACGTGACTTTGCTTTTGGAAGCAGCCGTAAATTTGTTTGGGATGCATTAGCAACCAATGTAGAAGGTAAGAAAGTAATGAGCATGAGTGCTTATGGAAAAGAAGCTTATGGTTTATACCGTAAATTCTCTTCAAAAGCAGTTGCACATACGATTAAAACTTATTCTAAATTTTCTATTCCTTATCCATATCCAGTGGCTCAAAGTATTGAAGCTGCTAATGGTATGGAGTATCCAATGATTTGCTTTAACTATGGTCGTACCGAAAAAGATGGTACTTATACGGAAGCAACAAAAAATGGAATGTTAGGTGTAGTAATTCATGAAGTAGGTCATAACTTTTTCCCAATGATTGTTAACTCAGATGAGCGTCAATGGTCATGGATGGATGAAGGATTAAATTCTTTCGTTCAATATTTAACACAAGAATTATACGATAATAAATTCCCTTCTCGTGGTGGTCCAGCTTGGTCAATTGTTGATTACATGAAATTGCCAAAAGATCAATTAGAGCCAATTATGACAAATAGTGAAAACATTATTGGTTTTGGTCCTAATGCTTATACTAAGCCAGCAACTGGTTTAAATATTTTACGTGAAACCATTATGGGCCGTGAATTATTTGACTACTCATTTAAAGAATATTCAAGAAGATGGGCGTTTAAACATCCAACTCCAGCAGATTTATTCAGAACAATGGAAGATGCAAGTGCTGAGGATTTAGATTGGTTCTGGAGAGGTTGGTTCTATAGCATTGATCCTTGTGATATTGCTATTGATACTGTTAAGCATGCCGTATATGATGCAACTGCTGCTGCTCCTGCTGGTATGGGCGGCCGTGGTGGAATGATGAATGGTGGTGGTCGTGGTTTAGATAAGCCTGCAGTAAATGCGTTTGAGGATATTTCAAAAATCAGAAACAAGCAAGACAAATCAATTGTTTTCTTAACAGATGCTGATACAACTTTACGTGATTTTTATTGGAGATATGATCGTGGATTAGAGCCATATGATTCAGTAACAAAACAACCAGCTCCATCTTTTGGTGCGCCAACTGTTTTAACTGATGAAGAAAAAGCAAAATATGCAGATGCTAATTTGTATGAAATTACTTTCTTAAACAAAGGTGGATTGGTTATGCCAATTATTGTTGAATTCACTTTTGCAGATGGTAGTAAAGAAACAAAACGTTTACCTGCTCAAATTTGGAGAAAGAATGAAAACAAGGTAACAAAAGTATTCTTGACCAATAAAAAAGCAGTTTCTATTAAATTAGATCCAATGCGTGAAACGGCTGATATTGATGAGTCAAACAATAGCTGGCCAAATGTTGCTGAGCCAAGTAAGTTTACTTTGTTCAAAACAAAATCAGTTGGTCGTGGTCAATCAGTTGGAGTATCTCCAATGCAAGCCGCAGCTACTAAAAAATAATCAACTAAGTTTGATACATAAAAAAGCCCTTGAAAATTCAAGGGCTTTTTTATTGCTATAGGTTATGCGAATTAGTTATTCTTATTTCTCTAAACTATGCGCAGCAGACTTGTAGTTTTTCCATTTAGTAATAGCTGCTTGAATATCGTTTGGAACTTCACTTTCAAAACGAATCATTTCATTTGTAGTAGGATGTACAAAGCCTAATGTTGCAGCATGTAATGCGCATCTAGGACAGGCTTCAAAACAATTGTCAACAAATTGCTTGTACTTAGTATAAATGGTTCCTTTTAAAATTCTATCTCCACCATATTCATTGTCATTAAATAAAGTGTGACCTATATGTTTCATGTGCACACGAATCTGATGTGTACGTCCTGTTTCTAGAATACAAGAAACGAGGGTAGTGTAATTGTATCGCTCAATTACTTTATAATGTGTAATGGCATGTTTGCCAACTTCGCCCTCAGGATAGGCATCAAACATTTTTCTAAAAGTTTTGTGGCGTGCAATATGAGCCACTACCGTTCCTTCATCCTGTTCTATATCACCCCAAACTAAGGCAACATATTTTCGCTCTACTGTATGATTAAAGAATTGCTTTGCTAAATGACTAGCAGCTTCGGCTGTTTTTGCTAATACAATTAAGCCCGTAGTATTTTTATCAATTCTGTGTACCAATCCAAATCTTGGCAATACTTCCTCGTTTAAATTAGGGTTCTGAGAAAGTAAATGATAAGCTACGCCATTTAATAAGGTGCCAGTGTAATTTCCAATACCCGGGTGCACCACCATATTGGCAGGTTTATTAATCACCATTACGGCATCATCTTCATATACAATATCTAAATCCATTTGCTCGGGCTTTAATTCCGTGTATTCTGGATTTACATAACTCATATAAGTAACTTCATCACCTGGTCTTGTACGATAATTGCTTTTTACTACTTTTCCGTTCACCGTTAAAAAGCCCCCTTCAATACCATTTTGTAATTTGCTGCGCGTCATGCCTTCAATGCGCATTTGCACCCATTTATCTATACGCATGGGCTCTTGACCTTTATCTACCATAAAAGTCAGTTTCTCGTATACTTCCTC
Source organism: Sediminibacterium sp. (assembly GCA_036845345.1). Taxonomy (GTDB): domain Bacteria; phylum Bacteroidota; class Bacteroidia; order Chitinophagales; family Chitinophagaceae; genus Sediminibacterium. Next base: position 14,662 of record DAIUEC010000012.1, on the reverse strand, counting down.
GTTATTTTCGTCTTGTATTAATTCTTGTTCGGTTGACATGTTGCAAAAGTAGGATATTGCTGCTTAGTTTGTAACTTTGTTGTATGCGCCAACAAGTATATTTTGAGGATTTAGGTATAAAATCATATCAACCCACTTGGGATTATCAGGAGGAGCTCTTGGCTAAAAATACCCAAATCAAATCTGTGGCTAGGGAAAAGGAGGAAGATGTAAAGCAAACCGCTACCGAGCATAGATTGTTATTTGTGGAACACCCACCCGTTTTTACTTTAGGGAAGAATGGAAAAAGAGAGCATATATTAGTCTCAGAAGAACATTTACAAAAATTAGGCATTGAGTTTTTTCATATCAATAGAGGAGGAGATATTACCTATCATGGGCCACAGCAAATTGTAGGTTATCCCATTTTGGATTTAGATAAATTCAAGACCGACCTTGGTTGGTATTTAAGAAGTTTGGAGCAAGTAATTATTGATACCATTGCAGAGTATGGTTTAATAGGAGAAAGAAGTGCCGGCGAGACAGGTGTTTGGTTGCAACCCAATGATCCTTTTATGGCAAGAAAAATTTGTGCCATGGGTATTAAATGTAGCCGTTGGGTAACCATGCATGGTTTTGCTTTAAATGTGAATCCTGATTTAACACATTTTGAATATATTGTTCCTTGTGGCATACAAGGTAAAACGGTTACTTCCTTAGAAAAAGAATTAGGCTATAAAGTGAATTATGAGGAAGTAAAAGATAAAATCAAAAAACATTTTAAATTGATTTTTGATTGTGATTTGATAGAGGGCTAGTGAATTACAAGCTAATAAATAAAATGCGAGTGAATTAAAAGTTCAATTAGTCTTTTAAAATTGTAATGTTCCTTTGGCTAAAGATCTATTCCCTTGCAAACCCCCGCTGTGTATGACTAAAACACGGCTATTAGGTTTAAAATAATTTTGTTTTATTAATTCGTTAACTGCAAAAAATACTTTGCTCGTATATACAATATCCGTGGGGATATTGCAGTGATCCCATAATAAGTTCATGAAATCAATTTGTTGTTTTGTAGTTTTTGCATAGCCTCCTTGATGAAAATCATGAAATAAAGTGAAGTCTGCCTCTTTATTAATTAATAGTTCTCGAATTTCATTTTCGACACTGCCTTCGTTTTTTAAAACAGGGATTCCAATAATTTTTTGATGCGCTTTTGCTGCATTTATTATGCCTGCAATCATCGTTCCAGTACCCACTGCACAAATAATATAATCGTATTTTTCAATGCGGCTAAATGTTGCTGTGTTATTTTGGGAAGTCTCAACATCTGTTAAAATGGTGGCAGCTCCTTTTGCACCTATAACTCCATAACCGCCTTCATCTACATAATAAATTGCTGGGTTTTGCATTTTGGAATGCGTTTCGAGCATTTCGTTTTTCAAGCTTTGAAAATCTTGTCTTCCTAAAAAAATAAGCTCCATTCCATAATTGATAGCTTCCTGTAATGTAGTTGTAATGGGTTCTCCTTTATTTGATCTTACGTATCCAATGGAGTGTAAGCCATTCAATTTTGAGGCATAGGCAAGTGCCACTAAATGGTTGGAGTAGGGGCCACCAAAACTTGCTAAATTGGAAACCTTCTTTTCTAGAGCATCCTGTATATAATACCTGAGTTTATACCATTTATTGCCACTAATAATGGGGTGGATTTGGTCCAGCCTCAGTGTTTCTACGGTAATTGCAGCAGTACTTAATAAGTGCACATTTTCTATGGTTGGACTGGGGAACAAATTGATAATTATTGTGATATTTATTAAGTGAAATCGGTTATTTTTGCGTGCTGTATTTTATAAAAATACAAAATAAAAACTTTGAACAATGAGTGCACCTACATTAGTAATATTGGCTGCGGGAATGGCAAGTAGATACGGAAGTCAAAAGCAAACAGAAGGCTTTGGACCTAATGGCGAAACCATTATGGATTATTCTATCTATGATGCAATGAGAGCAGGATTTGGGAAAGTAGTGTTTATTATTAGAGAAGATTTTGCTGAGCCTTTTAAAGCCATTTTTGAACCAAAATTGAATGGTAAAATTGCTACTGAATATGTTTATCAAGCTTTGAATAAATATACCGAAGGTAAATTGGTAAATCCAGAGCGTACAAAACCTTGGGGTACTGCACATGCCGTTTTATGTACAAAGGGCGTGGTGAATGAGCCATTTGCTGTTATTAATGCAGACGATTATTATGGAAAGGAAGCATTTCAACAAGCATATCAATTTTTGACAAATGATTGTAATGATAAAACCTATTGCATACTTGGTTACGAGTTGGCAAATACATTAAGTGAAAATGGTACAGTGAGTCGTGGCGTATGCAGTGTTGATGCACAAAATACTTTGACTCAAATTAATGAGCGTACAAAAATTTACAGAAAAGACGGTCAGATTGTTTTTGAAGAAGAAGGTGTTGAAACTCCATTAACAGAGGATACCAGAGTGAGTATGAATTTTATGTGCTTTGCCCCTAATTTTATTGATTTGTGTGAGCAAGAGTTTAATTCATTTTTAGATAAGCAAGGAATGGAATTAAAGTCTGAGTTTTATATTCCCTATGTAACTGGACAGTTTTCAACCTTAGGGTTGGGAGATGTAAAAGTTATTCCTACGAATGCAAAATGGTTTGGAGTTACTTATAAGGAAGATGCTCCTTCGGTAAAAGCAAGTATTGATGCATTGGTTAATGCGAATGTATATCCTGCGAAATTGTGGTAGACAATAATTAATTGTAAGATCGAATATTGAAGATGAAGTTTTTCATGTCTCCAATTTGTTTCTTTCTATCACCGCTTTTACTAGCACTCATATTTTTTGCAATATGAACTGCTTTTTCATTTGATTGCTCTTTTTGTGCAGCTTCGATTAAATCAAATATTTTAGAAGACTTAATTGCAAAGGCAACACCTTCGGCTTGTTTTTGTCTTGTATTAATAATACCAATGATCTCTGCATTATTATTAAAAATAGGTGCCCCAGAATATCCAGGATTAGCACTTATTTGAATTTGATATGCATTGCTATCTCCTTCAAAACCAGATTGAGCACTTAAATAACCCTTACCATAAACAATATCATTGTCATTTCTTGGATAGCCTAATGTATAAATCTCTTCTCCTAATTCAGTTGCTTTTTTGCGAATAGAATAAGGTATTGATTTTGGTTGGTTAAAATCGGAGTCAATAATTTTTAATAAAGCCAAATCCACAGATTTATCTGCATAAACAATAGTGGCATTTAATTCCTGCCCTAAGCTATTAATAACAATAGCTCCGTTTCCTTTTAAAACGTGGGCATTAGTGATAATATATCCTTTTGTATCAATTAAAAAGCCAGAACCACCACTTAATAATTTGGCATTTTCTGGCAACTTCGTTTTTACTTCATTTAAAATATGACCCTGAACCTGTTGATTTTTCTTGATCACTTCAATGGCTTTGCTTAATTGTAAAACCTGAGATCCGTTTAAGCTAGGAGAAAAGTACATCACTAAAGTAGAAGTAAACAAAGCAATAAATCCACCTACTGTTGCAGCAATGGCGGTTACTTTTTTGTACTTACTCCAAAGCTGAATTACTTTAAACTTAGTTGATTGCTCATCAATTGGAGCCCATTCTCCAGCATTGTATAAATTGTTGAATGTATCAGCAGAAAGCTTTGAAAAATTCTTTCTATTTGCGTAGTTGCCCATTTCATGTAAAAACATGTCATGTTCTACTACCATTTGATCAATTTCGGGAGTTTCTTTGCGGATGGTTTCAAATTGCGCAGCCTCACTCGCCGACATTTCGCCTGCTAAGTATCTTTCGATCGCCTCTAATAACTGAATATCATCCAACTGTTTCATAATCTTAATCTCCTATATTATACTGCGAAAAGAAAAGCTTCTTTAATCGCATCAAACATTTATATTTTTGGTTTTTAGCGTTGTCTGAATTGGTGTATCCAAACTCTGCTGCCAACTCCTGCATCCCTTTTTTGTTCAAATAGTACCCTTCCAACAAACTCTTACAAGGCTCACCCAAACTATTTAAAGCTCGATCCATGATGGCATAGGCAGCATCTTTTTTCTCAAATACCTCCATATCCGTTTCTACCGAAATACTCTCTTCCTGGGAGCTTAAAGGAGTACTATACTTGCCCATTTGTTGTAAACGCTTGAGCCACAAGTGCTTACAAATTGAAAACAAGTAGGTTTTAATTTGACAGGTAAGGGTGAAAGATTCGCTTTGAACCTTTTCGTATAAGGTGATCATTGCTTCTTGAAAAACATCCCTTGCATCGTCAAATGAGCCATTATTGTTTTCGATGAAGTGCTGAATAGTGCTAAAATGATTTTTATAAAGCGTTTCAACCGCTTTAGAGTCATTATTAGCCAACCCTTTTAAAAGGGCAATTTCATTGTATTCAGCTTTCAAGATATTAATACTTAGGTAGGGCAAAAGTAACCCAATTTGATTAGATAATATTTTTTTTGAAAATTTTAGAAGGGGGCGGGTTACTTTTTATTCGTTTCGGTATTAAGATTATAAATAAACAATTAAAACCTTTCCAAATGAAAAAAGTATTTGCAATTTTCGCTATCGCTGCATTAGCTGCTTGTGGTGGTGCTTCAACTGAAGTTAAAGCTGATTCTACTGCTGCTAAAGCTGACACAGCTGCTGTAAAAGTTGATTCAACTAAAGTTGATTCTGCTGCAGTTAAAGTTGATTCTGCTGCTAAGAAGTAATTAAACTAATTGGACTATTGGTCCAAATGAGGGAAACCTCGTTTAAAAGCTTGCCAACCAATAGTTATTCGAACAATTTTCATATGGCAAGCAATCGTTAGAGCCGCCCTGTTTCCACAGGGGGGCTTTTTTTATTCTAGGCCCTTAAAGAATTTAGGGCCTAGAATAAAAACTCTAAAGATTTGGAAGTTCCGTGAGGAACTTCTTTTTTCAATGCCTTTTAAAGAATTTAAAGGGTCAAATAAAAAATCTAAAGATTTGGAAGTTCCTCTCGGAACTTCTTATGCTTAATGCTAGTGGTTTGTTGCAAACAACAAAATCAATTCCAAAAGGATAATGTAACTAACGCATGCAAATAATACTTGTCCAACTTCTTTACTCATAATGGGTATTTTTTTCAAAATTATAAAATTTCCAGGCGAATCCAAAAGTCTTTAATACGAATAATTGTTAGTAAAATGTAAAAAACTTTGTGTTTTTAGCCTATAATCGGGCATTTTAGCCTATATTTGTATCACGATGAAAGCAAATAGCAACTGGTTTTACTTTTTCTTTTATTTCTACTTTAATCAAAGTAGCCGGGTAGTATTTGTAAAAGCTTAAACGAAATAACTAAACATACAATCCCGGCCAAAACAGCCGGGATTTTTTATTAAAAATATTTGAACAAGAAAGTATTAGGATAAGGATGAATAAAAAAGTGACGATACAAGGATACGAAGGTAGTTTCCACCAAGTGGCAGCAAGACAGTTTTATGGAAAGACTGTTGAGGTGATTACTTGTGATACGTTTAGGGAAGTCGTAAAAATTGGCGCAGATCCTAAACAATCCGATGGTGCTGTGATGGCAATTGAAAATTCCATTGCTGGTAGTATTTTACCTAATTATAACTTATTGCAAAAAAGCAATCTGCAGGTAATTGGGGAAGTATACTTATCCATTAGTCAAAACTTATTGGTGAATCCTGGGGTTAAACTTTCAGACATCAAGGAAGTGCATAGTCATCCAATGGCTATTTTACAATGTTTGGATTTTTTAGAACAACATCCTTACAAATTAGTAGAGTCTGAGGATACTGCGTTAAGTGCAAAGATGGTGCATCAGCATAAAAGTAAACATGTTGCTGCTATTGCTAGCAAGTTGGCAGCGCAGTTGTATAACTTGGAAGTTATTGCTCCTGACATTCATACTTTGAAAAATAATATAACGCGCTTTTTAATTTTAGTTCCAGCAAAAGCAAAGGTTGAAATTAAAGACGCTAATAAAGCATCTATCTATTTTCAAACAGATCATTCTAAAGGAATTCTTTCCAAAGTGTTGGCAAAGATTGCACAGGGTGGAGTGAATTTGAGCAAGTTGCAAAGTATGCCTATTCCAGGCAGTACTTTCAAGTATGGATTTTATGCAGATTTAGAATTTGAAAATAATAAACAAATTGAAAAAGTATTGGAGGCAGTAAAATGCATGACCAATAGTTTTAAAGTTTTTGGATTGTATAAAAAAGGTAAAGTTGTAAAAGGCTAATTATGAACCTAACATTATCAAATAGATTAGAGGGTATTGGTGAATATTATTTCGCTACCAAACTGCGTGAAATTGATGAACTCAATAAAGCAGGTAAGCAAATAATTAATTTGGGAATTGGAAGTCCCGATTTACCACCACATCCATCTGTGTTGGCTACCTTAAATGAGGAAGCTGCAAAAGATAATGTTCACGGTTATCAATCCTATAAGGGCTCTCCAGTTTTGAGAGAAGCTATTGCCGAGTGGTATAAAAAGTATTATCATGTTGATAATATTAATCCAGCAACAGAAGTGCTTCCATTACTAGGGAGCAAGGAAGGGATCATGCATATTTGTATGACCTATTTAAATGCAGGTGATCAGGTGTTAATTCCAAACCCAGGTTATCCTACATACACAAGTGCAGTTAAATTAGCAGGGGGCACTCCGCTATACTATGAGTTGACTGCCGAGCACAATTGGGCGCCTGACTTTGAAAATCTAGAAAAGACAGATTTATCAAAAGTGAAATTGATGTGGGTGAACTATCCACACATGCCTACAGGTCAAATGCCAACTAAAGCACTCTTTGAAAAATTAGTGGCATTTGGTAAGCAGCATCAAATATTAATTTGTCATGACAATCCTTATGCTTTCATTTTAAATGATCAACCGGAAAGTTTATTATCGGTGGAAGGAGCAAAAGAAGTGGTGATTGAATTAAACTCTTTAAGCAAAAGCCAAAACATGGCAGGTTGGAGAGTAGGTATGTTGATTGCTGCCGAAGAAAGAGTCAACGAAATATTAAGATTTAAATCCAACATGGATAGTGGTATGTTTTTACCAGTGCAATTAGCAGCGGCAAAAGCATTAAGCTTAGATAAATCTTGGTATGATTCAGTAAATCAAGTTTATACCGAACGTCGCCAAAAAGTGTATGAATTATTAGACACATTAAATTGTGCATATTCAAAACAACAAGTAGGGATGTTTGTTTGGGCTAAAATTCCAGCCACATATAAAGATGGATATGCATTAAGCGATAAGGTGTTGTACGATGCGAATGTCTTTATTACACCTGGTGGCATTTTTGGTTCGGCAGGTAATAATTACATCCGTGTGAGCTTATGCGGTTCAATGGAGAAATTTAATGAAGCAATTAAAAGAGTGAAAGCATGCGTTTAGCAGTAATTGGTATCGGATTGATTGGAGGTTCATTGGCATTGTCTTTGAAAAAGAAAGGCTTTGTTTCCAATGTAATTGGCGTGGACAATAATCTCGACCACCAAGCCGAAGCATTGCGTTTAGGTATTGTAGATGAAATTATGACATTGGAAGATGCTGTAAAATTATCTGACATCATTGCCATCGCAACGCCGGTGAATATTGCTGAAAAACTATTGCCTTCGGTTTTAGATTTAGTTGACCAACAAGTCGTTTTTGATTTAGGATCCACCAAAGAAGCAGTTGCGCAGATAGCCAGTGCGCACGCAAAAAAAGGAAGATTTGTTCCAACACATCCCATGTGGGGAACGGAGTTTAGTGGTCCTAGTGCTGCACAAAGCGATGCTTTTGAAAATAAAGCAACGGTAATATGCAATAAGGAACAAGTAGATGCGGATGCGCTATTGACAGTAGAACGTTTGTATACAACTTTAGGAATGCATATTGTTTCCATGAATGCTACTAAGCATGACATTCATGTGGCTTATGTGAGTCATATCTCACATATCACTTCTTTCGCATTGGCTAATACCGTGTTGGAGAAGGAAAAAGAATCGGATAATATATTCGAGTTAGCGAGTGGTGGTTTTGATAGCACTGTGCGTTTGGCAAAATCCAACGCAGCAACATGGGTGCCCATCTTTATGCAAAACAAGGAGAATGTATTAGACGTTTTAAATGAGCATATCAGTCAGTTAAGAAAGTTCAAGTCTTGTTTGGAAAAAGAAAACTTTGAATATTTATCAGACTTGATTGAGAATGCAAATGGCATCAAACGCATTTTAAAATAAAATGCGGATTAAAGAAAAGTAAAAACAACAAAATGAAGAAGACAGAAGATATGGAAGTTAAAAATGAATTGATTGAAGCAGTAAAGACAAAAATGACATTTGCTGAATTAGGGGTGAATGAGCAATTGGTAAAATCAGTTACAGAATTAGGATACACACACGCAACAGAAATTCAAGAGCGTTCAATTCCGGTATTAATTAGCGGAACAAAAGATTTTATTGGTTTAGCGCAAACAGGTACAGGTAAAACTGCAGCTTTTGGTTTGCCATTGATTCAATTAATTAAAACAGCCGATAAACATCCACAAGCATTGGTGGTATGTCCTACACGTGAATTGTGTATGCAAATTGTAAATGAAATTAACTTGTTTAAAAAACACGTTTCAGGTTTACAAGTATTGGCAGTATACGGTGGTACATCAATCGGAATGCAAATTAGAGATTTAAAAAGAGGGGTGCAAATTGTAGTCGCTACACCAGGTCGTTTAATTGACTTGATTGAGCGTAAAGCAATCAACTTAGAACAAATTGAATATGTAGTATTGGATGAGGCAGATGAAATGTTAAACATGGGATTCCAAGATGACATTGAATTTATTTTAAAGAATACACCTAACCGTGAAAGCATTTGGTTATTTAGTGCAACCATGCCACCAGAAATTAGAAAAGTGAGCAAGCGTTACATGAAAGAACCAGTGGAAGTTACTATTGGTAAAGTGAATGCGACTAATAAAAGTATTGATCACCAATATTATTTAACCTCGGCGCAACACCGTTATGAAACTTTAAAACGTATCATTGACTTTAACCCAGGTATCTATGGTATCATCTTTACACGTACTAAAGCGGATGCACAAGAAATTACGCAGCGTTTAACGCGTGAAGGATATGATATTGATGCATTACACGGCGACTTAACGCAACAACAACGTGATAAAGTAATGGGTCAATTTAGAGATAAAACTTTACAGTTATTAATTGCTACGGACGTTGCAGCTCGAGGTATTGACGTAAAAGGAATTACACACGTAATTAACTACGAATTACCAGATGATGTGGAAGTATACACACACCGAAGTGGTCGTACTGGTCGTGCGGGTAGTCATGGTAATTGTATTTCAATTGTACACTCTAGAGAGTCTTACCGTTTACGTCAAATTGAAAATATCAATAAATGTACTTTCCACAAATTGGATATTCCAAGTGGTAAAGATGTTTGTAGAAAACAGTTTTTCCATTTAATGGATAAGTTAATGTCTACCGATGTAAGTCATGGTGATTATGAAACTTATGTTCCAATGTTGGCAGAAAAATTTGCTGATATGAGCAAGGAAGAAATTTTAACACGCTTTGCAGCTTTAGAGTTTAACCGTTTCTTAAGTTATTATGAAAATGCACAAGACTTAAATATTCGCGCTGCTGAAAAAGGTCGTCGTGATGTAGGTGGTATGCAGGATCGTAATCGTGAAAGAGGACGTAACGAATATTCAGATCGTCGAAGTGGTGGAGATCGCTCTAATGATCGCGGAGATCGTGGTGGTGATAGAGGAGACCGTGGCGATGGCCGTGGACGTAGCGCAAATCGTGCTGCTGCAGGATCTACTCGTTTGTTTGTAAATCTTGGTACTAAAGACGGTTTTTATAAAGCTAGTTTCTTACAGTTTGTTTTAGACATGAGTGACTTGAAAAAAGAAGTGCTTGGTAAAATAGACATGAGAGATATGAATAGCTGGATTGAAATTGAATCAAGTGCTGCTAAAAAAATGATTAGTGCAATTGATGGCAAGAGCTATAAGGGTCGTCGTATTCGTATGAACGATGCAGATAGTGGCGGTCCAAGAGGTTTTAATAAAAACGAAGGATAAAAAATACTAAATGGGTCCTTGATAAATGATCGAGGACTCATTTTTAAATTTTGAAAAATAAAATAAATACTTAATACTAAAATTGGTTAAAAATGGGAACCTTAACTGAACAACAACAAAAAGTAAGCGCATTATTAAAAAAAGCTCCATTGATTATCTCTGGTCCTTGTAGTGCCGAAACCGAAGAACAAGTAATGGCCACTGCAAAAGGATTAGCAGCAACAGGCAAAGTAGATATTATGCGTGCAGGTATCTGGAAACCAAGAACTCGTCCTGGAAGTTTTGAAGGGATTGGTACGAAAGGTTTACCATGGTTACAGCAAGCAAAAAAAGAAACGGGTATGCCGGTTGCAGTGGAAGTTGCAACAGCAAAACAAGTGGAAGATGCTTTGCATTTTGATGTGGATGTTTTATGGGTAGGTGCGCGTACTACTGTGAATCCTTTTAGTGTGCAAGAAATTGCAGATGCATTAAGAGGCGTTAAAGTTCCGGTTTTAATTAAAAATCCATTGAACCCAGATTTGGAATTATGGGTAGGTGGTATGGAGCGTATTGCAAAAGCAGGTATCGAAGATTTAGGATTAATCCATAGAGGATTTAGTTCTTATGGAAATACAGAATATCGTAACGCACCTATGTGGCATTTAGCTATCGAAATGAAGCGTCGTTTCCCTAATGTTCCAATGATTAATGACCCTTCTCATATTTGTGGTCGTCGCGACATTTTACAAGCAGTAGCGCAACAAGCGATTGACTTAGATTTTGATGGTTTAATTATTGAATCACATGTGGATCCTGACAATGCATGGAGTGATGCGAAACAACAAATTACACCAGAAGTATTAAAGTCCATGTTGGATAGCATGCATTGGAGAAAAGAGGACGTTAAAAACGAAGACTTCCATAGTGCTTTAGAAAAATTCCGTCAACAAATTAATCAGTTAGATGATGAATTGTTACAAGTATTATCTACACGTATGAAAGTGGCTCAAAAAATTGGTGAATACAAAAAGAATAATGAGATCACTATTTTACAAACCAATCGTTGGAATGAAATTTTAGATCGTGCTGTATCTAAAGGAAATAAATTAGGATTAAGTGATGAGTTTGTTACTAAATACATGGACGCTATTCATATGGAAAGTATCAATCATCAAAACAAAATAATGAATAGCTAGTTGTAAAACGAAGCTTCATAAATATTTGAAAGATGAAAAATTGGAAGGTTAAATTTTCGAGTGCTACAGTGACATTTGTGTTAGATGGCAAATTTTCAGCTATTGATAAAATGGTTGATAAATCTCAGGCAATCTATATTACAGATGAAAATGTATATGCTTTGCATGAAAAGAAATTCAAGGGTAAAAAAACCATTGTAATTCCTTCGGGCGAAGAACATAAGCATCAAGCAACTGTAGACTTTATCATTGAAGCCTTACTCAATTTTGGTGCCACAAGACAAGCCGTATTGATTGGTGTTGGTGGTGGAGTGGTTACTGATATGGTAGGTTATGTTGCCGGTGTTTACATGCGTGGAGTAGCAGTAGGTTTTGTTCCTACTACTATACTTGCCATGGTAGACGCTTCTATTGGCGGTAAAAATGGTATTGATGTTGGATTGTATAAAAACATGGTTGGCTTAATTAGACAACCTCAGTTTTTAGTTTACGATTTTGACTTTTTACAAAGTTTACCAACACACCAATGGGAAAACGGCTTTGCAGAAATTATCAAACATGCTGCCATTAAGGATGCAGCAATGATGAAGGAATTAGCTGCCCATGATATTGCCTATTATCAAAAAAATAAAAAAGCTTTGGCTGCGCTCATTGAAAAAAATGTGCAGATAAAAGTGAAAGTGGTTCAAAAGGACGAGTTTGAAAAAGGTGATCGTAAGTTGCTCAATTTTGGACATACCCTAGGACATGCTATTGAAAATGAACATGCATTATTACATGGGCATGCCATTAGTATTGGAATGGTGTATGCTGCTAAAATTTCACAGGTATTGCAAGACTTTAATGGTGTTGGTTTATTGGTGGAAACATTAAAGCGATACGGCTTACCAACTACTATGCATTTTGATATTGATGCAGCCATGGAAGTGATGCAGAAAGATAAGAAAAATGCAAAAGCAGGTATGCAATATGTATTGTTGAACAAAATTGGTAAAGCAGTTTACGAAACAGTGCCTATGAAAACATTGTATAAATTGATAAAATTGTATTCATAAAATGATTGCGATTGTACATCCAGGAAAATTAAAAGGGGCACAGATTGCTCCAGCAAGTAAGAGCAGTATGCAAAGAGCATGTGCTGCTGCATTATTGCATGTGGGCGAAACGATCATTTTAAATCCAGGTCATTCCAATGACGATTTAGCAGCTTTAGATGTGATCCAAAAATTAGGAGCACAAGTAGAGAAGCTAAATGATAAAATTAAAGTTCAATCCAAAGGGGTGGCGCCGGTAGGTCCTGAAATGAATTGTGGCGAAAGCGGTTTAGGAATCAGAATGTTTACACCTATTGCGGCTTTAAGTAGTCAATCTATCACTATAAATGGCAAAGGAAGTTTAGTAAAACGTCCAATGCATTTTTTTGATCAGATATTCCCAGCATTAGGGGTAACTATTCATTCTCAAAATGGATTTTTACCCATTCAAATTCAAGGTCCATTACAAGCACCGGCTAGTATCACTGTAGATGGCTCTTTGAGTTCACAATTTTTAACGGGTTTGTTAATGGCCTATGCTGCAAGCGATGCCAAGGATGCAGTGATTAAAGTATTGGATTTAAAAAGTAAGCCATACATTGATTTGACCTTGGCTGTTTTAAATGCTTTTGGTTGGAAAGTGCAACATGATAATTATGAATCTTTTACTTTCTTACCGCACGAACCTTTAAAAGAAAAAATAGAATATACGGTGGAAGGAGATTGGAGTGGTGCAGCATTTTTATTAGTTGCTGGTGCCATTGCAGGTCCAATTATTGTAAAAGGATTGCAAATGGATTCTACGCAGGCTGATAAAGCGGTGATGCAAGCATTGCAAAATGCAAATGTTTCAATCGCATTACATGCAGACGGAATTCAAATTGGTTCGGCCGAAGGAGATGCATTAAGGGCATTTGAATTTGATGCTACGGACTGTCCTGATTTATTTCCACCATTAGTGGCACTTGCTGCGGCTTGTATAGGTGTCTCAGAAATTAAAGGAGTAAGTAGATTGGCTCATAAGGAAAGTGACAGAGGTTTAACTTTACAAACTGAATTTGCGAAGCTGGGCGTTCAAATTGATTTAGAAGGTGATATCATGAAAATACATGGTGGTGGTGAAATTAAAGGAGCCGAGGTATTTTCTCAGCATGATCATCGAATTGCCATGGCCTGTGGAGTGGCTGCATTAATTGCGAATGCGCCGGTAAAAATCACTGAGGCTGAAGCAATTAACAAATCCTATACTGACTTTTTTGATCATTTGGTTCAACTGGGTGGTAAGGTTGTGATTGAATAGAGGTTTTAGAAAGCGATTAGTAGGTTAGATGATAATTTGGTAATAGAAAATTCTTAACTTGTAATATTAAGATTAACATGAATAGTTTTGGAACCTTATTTAAAGTACAAATTTTAGGCGAGTCACATGGTGCCTGTGTAGGTATTGTAGTAGACGGATGTCCTGCAGGTTTGCCATTGGTAGTAGCGGATTTTGTTACCGATATGGAGCGTCGTAAAGGAGGTAAGCAAAAAGGGACTACGCCAAGACAAGAGGACGATATGCCTATTTTTAAATCAGGTTTATTTAATGATACGACTACAGGTGCGCCGATTATGATGTTATTTGAAAATAATAATACACGTAGTGGTGATTATGAGAAGCAAAGAGCAGTACCTCGTCCAGGTCATTCTGATTTTACAGCGCATCATAAATTTGGTGGCTTTGAAGATTTTAGAGGAGGAGGCCATTTTAGCGGTCGTTTAACAGCAGCTTTAGTAGGAGCGGGTGTGATTGCGAAAAAATTATTAAAAGATATTTCGGTTGAAGCACATATTGTAAGTATTGGTGGCGAAACAGATTTGGAAAAAGGTTTGCAAAAAGCAATTGATCAAAAAGATAGTGTGGGTGGTATTGTTGAATGTGTGGTGAAAGGTTTGCCTATAGGTTTGGGAGAACATTTTTTTGATTCTGTAGAATCTTTAATTAGCCACGCTGTATTTGCCATCCCTGCCATCAGAGGGATTGAATTTGGCACAGGTTTTGCAGCTGCATCTATGTTTGGAGTAGATCACAATGATCCTATCTTAGACGAAACTGGTAAAACTAAAACAAATCATGCAGGTGGTGTAGTAGGTGGGTATACCAATGGTAATGATTTGGTTTTCAGAATTGCCGTTAAGCCCACATCATCTACTCCTAAGGATCAAACCACTTGGAATTGGGAAACCAATGAACAAGAAGTGTTTTCTGTAAAAGGAAGGCATGATCTATGCATTGCATTAAGAGTGCCCG
>DAIUEC010000011.1:2477-36178 GCA_036845345.1 Sediminibacterium sp. | reverse complement strand
TCTTTACTCCATTCAGAATTCGGCAAATGAATATTTTTTGGATCAATATCTACATGATCAAATAAATGACGATGCATAAAGCTCCAATAACTTTGATACGCATTTCTTGGGATAGGATAGTACTCATCTAAATTAATAGTGATTACATTTTTAAAACTCAAGCCTTCTTCCTTATGTAAACGCACTAATTCCTTGTACAATAAAATTGGAGTAGCTCCTGTAGCCATACCTAATACACAATGTTGGTTTTGAGCTTGTTTCTCTTTAATTAATTTGGCAATTTGTGCAGCAAGTACATTAGAACCCTCTGTTGGATTCTGGTAAATTTTAACGGATACTTTTTCAAATGATTCTAGCATGGCAATCGTGTAATTATTACATAATAAATATACAAAAAAAACGCTCCATTTTTTGGAGCGTTTTTAAATTAGTCAACTTTAGTAATCTTAATCATATTGGTTGGTAAATGCAATTGCACCGGTGTGCTTCCTGTATTTACTACGATATCATCTTTCTTTACATAATTATTATCTTTTAAAATTTGAATTTGGTCAGTGATGATCATATCCAAACTTTCTTCCTTGTCATAATAGAAAGCTTTTGCGCCCCAGCTTAAACTTAATTGATTCACCAAACTCTTTTCTTTAGTGAAAATAAATAATGGTGCTTTTGGACGGAAGCTACTCAACATAAATGCAGTGTAACCACTTTGAGTCATACCAACTAAACCTTGTGCATCCGCATCTTCGGCTAATTTACATGCGTTATAACAAAGTGCATCACTGATAAATGAAGGAGAATGTGGTTGAGGTTTTAAATCCTCAGAGCGGTTATAATTGTAACCATATTGCTCTACTTCAGAAATAATTTTACGCATTGTTTCAATAACCAATACTGGGAATTGACCAGTAGCAGTTTCACCACTCAACATTACAGCATCTGCACCTTCGATAACCGCATTTGCAACGTCAGTAATTTCAGAACGGTTTGGCTTAACACGATCAATCATAGACTCCATCATTTGAGTAGCTACGATTACAGGCTTAGCTCTATGTAAACATTTTTTGATAATCTCTTTTTGGATCAAAGGAATTTTCTCAACTGGTAATTCAACTCCCAAGTCACCTCTTGCTACCATGATACCATCACTTGCAACAATAATGTCGCGTAGGTTAGTAATAGCTTCTGGCATTTCAATTTTAGCGATGATCTTAGATTTGCTCTTATGTTTGTTTAAGATTTCTCTTAACATTTCAATATCTGCAACTCTTTTAACAAAGCTTAATGCAACCCAGTCTAATTCTTCTTTGATAATAAATTCAGCATCAATTAAATCTTTTTCAGTTAATGCTGGTAAAGAAATTTTAGTATCAGGTAAGTTTAATCCTTTTTTAGAAGAGATAATACCACCAAGGCTTACAACTACTTTAACATCATTATTTGCTTCAACACTTTGTACTTTCACTTCAATTTTACCATCATCAATCATAATGGTATTGCCCACAACAACGTCTCCAGCAAGGTTAGGGTAGGATACATAAATTTTTTCCATCGTACCAACGCACTTTTCATTTGTTAAGGTAAGTACGTCGCCCACTTTTACTTCTAAACGGTTATTTTCAATTTCACCAACACGTAATTTAGGCCCTTGCAAGTCACCTAAAATTGCAACTGATAAACCAAGCTCTTTATTGATTCCACGAATATTGTCAATGATTTTCTTTTTATCCTCATGGCTGCCATGAGAAAAGTTTAAACGAAATACATTTACGCCTGCAATTACTAATGCTTTTAATTGATCATAAGTTTCACATGCTGGACCAACGGTTGCTACAATTTTAGTCCTGTGATGTATTTGCTTTAAATTTTGCTCGCTCATTTTATTATTGGGGTTATTTTTAAATTTATTGTCGCTAAAATTAGCTAGCTAAGATTTTTACAATCTTTAACCATTCTTCCGAAATTTTTTGTTTTGCTTTTACAGCATTATCTAATGGAGTGTATTTCATTTTATTATCTTCTATACCCACCATTACATTATGTGTTCCATTTAATAAACATTCAACTGCATGATAGCCCATACGGCTCGCAATTAAACGGTCTAAACAACTTGGTGCACCACCTCTTTGAATATGTCCTAAAATACAAACACGAATGTCTGCATTTGGTAATCTTTGTTTTAAGAAATCGCCCACTTGGTTTCCACCACCAAACTCATCACCTTCTGCAACCACAATTAAGTTTACTAATTTCTTTCTCTTTTCTTTTTCAGTTAATGAACTTACTAAAGCTTCCATATCTGTTTTAGATTCTGGAATTAAAATATTTTCAGCACCTGTTGCGATACCACTATGTAAAGCAATATAACCTGCATCACGGCCCATAACTTCTACTACAAATAAGCGGTCATGTGCATCTGCGGTGTCTCTAATTTTATCAATGGCTTCAACAGCGGTGTTAACTGCAGTATCAAATCCAATGGTAAAGTCACTACCAGCGATATCTTTATCAATAGTACCCGGTAAGCCAATACAAGGAATATCAAACTCATTACTGAATTTTTGAGCCCCTTTAAAGCTACCATCACCACCTATGACAACGATCCCGTTAATGCCTCTTTTTTTAAGATTATTATATGCAATTTGACGTCCTTCGGGTGTGAAAAAGTCTTTGCTTCTAGCGGTCTTTAATATAGTACCACCTCTTTGTATAATGTTGGCAACAGATTTTGAATCCATTTCAAAAATATCATCCTCAATCATTCCATTATATCCTCTTGTAACGCCAAATACGTCCAATCCATGATAAATACCAGTTCTAACAACGGCTCTAACAGCTGCATTCATACCAGGAGCATCTCCTCCAGATGTTAAAACGGCAATTTTGTTTACTTTTTTGTTTGACATACTTTAATCAATTATACTTTAATGTATTGATTTACAATGAAAAACCAACTTACTCACGTCAAGATGGAGCCCCAAATTTAATCAATTGCAACCAATTATCAACGATATCGATATAGATGTGGGTATTTTTCTCAAAAAATCCAATCATTTGTTAGTTTATTGAGTAAATTCATTAAAATTTTTAAATATGCCGAAATTAACAAGAGCACTCTTGGCAGTATTGTTTTTATACTGCGTTCAATTTAGTTTATATGCACAGGACAATACTGGATACCAGGTTCCTCCTAAAGTAATTGCTGATTTATTATTAGCGCCACCAACTCCTGGTGTAACGGTAAATGGTGCTGCAAATTATATGTTGATTTTAGAAAGAAATTCTTACCCAACGGTTGAGGAATTGGGTCAGCCTGAATTGAAAATTGCGGGTTTAAGAATTAACCCAATCAATGCATCACTCACAAGGCAAACCTATATTAACCATATTGTTGTTAAACAAGTTGGAACAGGTAAACTGCTTGATATTAAAGGGTTACCCAATAATTTATCAGCTTTAAGTCCAACATGGAATCCTGCTGAAAATAAGGTTGCATTTTTTAATGTGTTAGCAAATAGAGTGGATGTTTATGTTATTGATATTGCTTCTTTATCATGTAAAAAAATCAACACTGCTGCAGCGAATATTGTTTTAGGTAGTACTTTGGTTTGGTTAGATAATTCCAGCCTTATGTATAAAACAAATGTGAATGATCCTGCTAAAGTGGCTAAGAAACCAATTACGCCAAAAGGCCCTACAATTCAAGAGAACTTAGGTAAAGTAGCACCTAGTGTTACGTATCAGGATTTAATTAAATCTCCATTTGATGAATATTTATTTGAATATTTTACCACTGTTCAATTGGTTAAAAATAACAATGGGGTAGAAACTAAACTAGGTAAGCCAAGTATTTTATCGAGCATCTCTGTTTCGCCAGATAAGCAATATTTTTTAACAAAGACATTGAATAAGCCTTTCTCTTATTTAGTGCCTGCTTATGGTTTTGCTTCAACAGTTGCTATTACTGATACGAAAGGAAATGTAGTGCATAGTTTAGCAAATTTGCCATCGGCAGAAAATACACCATCGGGTTATGACAATGTTCAAAATATTCCACGTTCATTTGATTGGAGAAATGATGCAGCGGCAACTATTACTTATGCGATGCCTTTAGATAGTGGTTTGATAAAAAAGAAAGTTCCTTTTCATGATGCAGTTTATGCATTGGCTGCTCCATTTAAAGGAGATGCGAAAGAATTATTTAAAACGGAAACAAGGTATAGCAGAACTACTTGGGGTAATGATGAAATTGCATTGGTTGCTGAACAACAAAGATCAAAGCAACAATATAAAGTAAGTATTTATAACGCTAAAACTGGTTCTCTGACTAAGTTATATGAAGGCAATACAACTGACTCTTATAATAATCCAGGAACTGCGGTCACTGAGAAAAATAAATATGGCGAAGAGGTGATAGCTTTATTGAAAGATGGGCAAACCATTTTATTTAATAACACAACAGGAGCTTCGGATAAAGGAGACCTTCCTTATATCGCTAAATTTAATTTGCAAACAAAACAAAAAGAAATTATTTGGCGCAGCGCTGAAAATTGTTTTGAATATGTTGCTGATGTATTAGACGTGAATAATTTAAAAGTAATTACGCGTAAAGAAACGGAAACTGAAGTGCCTAATTATTTTATAAGAGAAGGTAATACTTTAGCATACGCTTCACAAATTACTCAATTCGCAAACCCTTATGCAGCAATGGCTGGAGTGACTAAAGAAAAGATAAAGTATAAGCGTAAGGATGGCATTGATTTGACAGGCGATTTGTATTTGCCTAAAGGATATGACAAAGTTAAAGATGGCCCTTTACCAACTTTGATTTGGGCTTATCCAAGAGAGTTTACTAGTGCAGCAGATGCTAGTCAAGTTAGAGGGAATCAACATAAATTTACCATGCTTTCATGGGGATCACCAGTATTTTATGTAACACAAGGCTATGCCATTTTAGATAATGCCGAAATGCCAATTGTTGCAACTTCACCAGATAAAAAACCAAATGATGATTTTGTAAATCAATTAGGTTTAAATGCATCAGCAGCGATTGATAAATTAGTGGAGATGGGAGTAGGTGATAGAAATAGAATGGCAGTAGGAGGGCATAGTTATGGCGCATTTATGACTGCCAATTTATTAGCGCATACTAATTTATTTAAAACAGGTATTGCACGTAGTGGAGCATATAACAGAACCTTAACTCCATTTGGTTTCCAAAATGAAGAACGTACTTTTTGGCAAGCGCCACAATTGTATATGGAAATGAGTCCATTTGCGTATGCTGATAAAATTAAAGCACCTTTATTAATGACGCATGGTGAGGCCGATGATAATACCGGAACATTCCCAATTAATAGTGAGCGTTTATATGCTGCAATTAAAGGTCATGGTGGTACAGTGCGTTTTGTTTACTTGCCTTATGAAGCCCATGGATATAAGGGTAAAGAAAACTTATTGCACTTATTGTATGAGCAAGGTCGCTGGCTAGATAAGTATTTGAAATAAAAATATTTTTTAGATAAATCTAAAATATTTTTATTTCAAATACTTATTCGTCTTTTTGATTTTACTTGTTCAACCTAAAAGGGGGTTCATCTTTGCAGATGACCCCCTTTTGTATTTTTTGAATAAATCTATAAAAGTTTATTTCAAATACTTATTCGTCTTTTTGATTTTACTGTTTACTCTCCAGCTCTACTAAATCGTTGAAAGCAATTTCATATTCTTTATTCATAGAACGTATTAAGGCGTTCTTATCATGATAGCTTTTTTCAATTGCTTGAAATTTTGCAACATCAGAATAAATAGCAGGATCAGCCATTTGCAATTCAATCTCTACTTTTTCCTTGTTCAAGGTTTCAATATTATGTTCAAGCTGTGATAAAGCTTTTTGTAATTTCTGAATTTGCTTTTGTAATTCTTTATCGATAGGGCCAGTAGGATTTGCTGCTTTTACTTCTGGAGTTGGGACAACAGGCTCTGGAGCCTTCGTTGATTTATTATTTGCTGTGGCCTGTTTACTAGCTTCGGGATTCGCTGCTTTTTGTTTAGCCATTCTTTCTTTCCATTCTACCCACTCTGTATAATTGCCTTTAAATTCTACAATTTTTTCGTCTTCAATTTCCCAAATCTTATTCGCCGTTTTTGAAATAAAATAACGGTCGTGACTTACCAATATAATACTACCATCATATTTAGTCAATGCTTCGGCCAACAATTCAACGGTAACCATATCCAAGTGGTTGGTAGGCTCATCCAGCATTAAAAAGTTTGCCTTGCTAATAATTGTTTTAGTCAATGCAACTCTTGCTTTCTCACCTCCACTTAATACTTTAATTCTTTTATCTACATCATCTCCTCCAAATAAGAAACATCCTAATAAAGCACGCAATTCTAAGTCGGTTTTTTTAGTACCACATTCTTGCACTTCCTGTAAAATAGTATTGTTTAAATTCAACGATTCTAATTGGTGCTGTGCGTAAAAACTTTCATCTACATTATGTCCCCAAACTCTTTCTCCTTGATAATCTTCCATGCCCGCAACTATTCTTAAAAGGGTAGACTTTCCTTTACCATTGGCACCGATCAATGCAATTTTATCACCTCTTTCAATTTCGGCAAAAGCATTGTCCAATATCACTTGTTTAGGATACGTTTTGCTAATCCCTTTTAAATCCACTAACACTTTTCCTGGTGTTTTATCTACCGCAAAATTGATTCGTATATTGGGTCTTTCAATTTGAACATCTTCAATTACATCCAATTTATCCAATCTCTTTTGAATACTTTGTGCAGCAGCGGCTTTGGATGCTTTTGCTTTAAAGCGTTCAATAAATTTTTCTTGTTGACGAATATAATCCTGTTGGTTTTCAAAAGCACGTTGTTGTATCTCAACTCTTTGTACTTTTTCTACTTCATAATATTCGTAATTGCCAGTATAGAAATTTAATTGTTGTTGGTAAACTTCAACAATTTTATTAACCATTTTATTTAAGAAGAATTTATCGTGACTCACAATTACCACACTTCCTTTATAATGCAATAAATATTTCTCTAACCATTCAATACTTGGTAAGTCCAAGTGGTTGGTAGGCTCATCCAGTAATAAAACATCTGGTGCTTGTAAAATCATTTTAGCCAATAACACACGCATTCTCCAACCTCCACTAAATTCTTTATAAGGTCTAGCTAAGTCGGCGGTTGTAAATCCTAAACCATGCAATACTTCCTCGGCTTTATGTTGAATATTATACCCATCTAACACATCAATTTCATGTAGCGCATCGGTATATTTTATCAATAAATCATTGTCCTCTGGATTTGCTTCTAATTCAATCCCCAATTGCTCTACTTCTTTTTCTAATTCACGCACTCTTTCAAAAGCCCCTAAAGCAACTTCTGTAATAGATTCGTTGGTATCAAAACTTAATAAGTCCTGGTGCAAATAACCAATAGTGGTATCACGTCCTTTTTCGACAGTTCCTTTGCTTGGGGTATATTGACCCACTAATACCTTTAATAAAGTAGATTTTCCAGTACCATTATATCCAATTAAACCAATTCTTTCGCCTGGTTGAATATGCCATGTGGCATCACTTACAATAACTCTTGCACCAAATTCGAATGTAACATTTTGTAAACCTATCAGCATATTTTTTCAATTCAGAGCGCAAAGTTAGCCTATGATAGGAGTAATTATGCATAAATTTGATAAAAATAATAGGGATGCGTAAATATTTAGGATTTGTAGCCTGTATCTTGATTTTATCCTGCGGTGAGTCTAATAAACATATAAGTTTTACAAGCGATTATCATTTTATGGCTCAAAACCAAAATAATGCGCTTGATCATCAGGTGGGGCCAGTGCTTTTGGCGTATCAAGAATTAATTAAAGGATTGTATCAAAATGATACCAATTACATTAATCAATCCACGAATGGGTTGGTTCATTTAACGGACTCTTTGGCAAGTTTGCAACTTAATTTGGATAGTAATCGACAAAAAATTTGGACGGACGGATTGGGTAATTTAAATGCTGAATTGCAAGGCTTACAATTAGCCGATAAAGTAAATGGTTTGGAAGAAACAAAAATGTCTATTCATATGTGTGGCCTACAATTATTAAGCCTACTTGCACAAATGGGGTACAAAGAACACCAGGTTTATATTTTTACCTCAGAAAATAATAATGCCGAAGATGGTTATGTTTGGCTTAGTTTGCAAAAATCATCTCGTGATCCTTTTCATTCCGAAAATAGAAAGGAGATTTCAGCGCAGGAAGTTTTACAAGAAATTAAGTAGCCTCAGTAAATTGACAACGCAATTAATTAGGGGGCTGATATTCAATAATCAACTTTGCATTTTGAGTAAGGTTGGTATTGATTGGAATTTCCTCAGTTTGTCTAGCATCTTTATAAATTAACAATGCGGTGTTAGGCGCTACAGCACCTAGGTTATTGGCAACGATAATAACTTCATGTGATTTATGTATCTCATCAAATTTTAAATCAAAGTGAATGGCTTTATAGCTAAGCCTATTACGGTCTTGCATTAGAACATAATTATCATAAATAGTAATCGTGTCATTATCAATGGTACCATTATCTATTAAGTCCATACTTATTGTTTTACTATGCGTTACTATTTTTTTTGCTAACACATTTTCGCGCGCAATAAGTACCCATGGAATGATTTTGTGTTCATGCTTTGGTGTTGCCTCGGCAATTGAGGTTTCTTTAACGCTTTTGTTTTTTTGTAGATTGGATGAGCTCAATAATTTATTGAAATTATTTGTTGTTTCCGGCACCACTTGATTTAATGGCAAAGTTTGCTGTGTTGCTTGCGCAGCCTCTTGTTTATTGGCTAGGGGAGCTGTATTAACTTCGGATTTATTTGTAGTATTTGTAAGTGAATTTGCACTTGATAAAACAGTATCTTTTTCATTAAGTACTATTTTATTTTTTGCTGTTAATTTATTTTTTGTCGGGGTTGTTTTCTTTGATGCAAAAGCCATTGCGCTCATAATATCTCTTTCTAAATAAACCGATCCCATGCCGCAATCAGTTCCATTCGTTACATTCTTTGAAGTATAAGTTCCTTGTAAAATTTCGGTGTTATTTTCCTTTTTATAAGTCAAAAAATTATTCATTAAACAAGCTTGCAAATTGGCATCCAAATGAATTTGTTCAAATTTAGTTTCTTGTAAACTTAATAAATGTGCATTAGGCGTATAATTGCCTCGAGCAAGGGCTGTCGCTGTAGATTGATTCGATAGCCGCGTAATAGTTATCGCGTTAATTTGTTTCCCAGCACCATTGGAAATATTTATTTCGTAGGGGTAAATCTTTTCTTCAATTCCATTGATATTTCTAAAATAACCAACCCATTTTCCACTCAAATTTTGAGCAAAAAGGGGGTTGCAAAATGCAAGAAATACCAAAATTGAGAAAATGCGCGACATATAGCAAATCTAATTATAAATATTACTCAAAATCTAAGAATTCATCAACCACATATTTTTGTTATCTTTGCACCCATATTTAGACATAAAACATGGTTCAAATTCAATTTCCAGACGGCGCAGTTCGTCCCTTTGAAAAAGGGATTACTGCTTTAGGTATTGCAAAATCTATCAGTGAAGGTTTGGCAAAAAAAGTATTGGCAGCTTCGGTAAATGGTGAGGTATGGGATGCCACGAGACCAATTAACAGTGATGCTTCTTTAAAATTATTAACCTGGGACGATGCTGAGGGTAAGAATACTTTTTGGCATTCTTCGGCTCACTTATTAGCGGAAGCGGTGGAAATGCAGTTTCCAGGTGCTAAATTTTGGGTAGGGCCTGCTTTGGAAAAAGGTTTTTATTACGATATTGATTTAGGTGGAAAAACTTTAAAAGAAGAAGACGTTATCATCTTAGAAAAAAAGATGAACGAATTGGCAAAGCAAGCCAATGCCTATATCCGCAAGGAGATGTCTAAAACAGAAGCAGTTGCTTATTTCACAGAAAAAGGAGATGAGTACAAGTTGGATTTATTGTCTGGTTTAGAAGACGGTACGATTACTTTTTACACACAGGGTCAATTTACAGACTTGTGTCGTGGACCACATATTCCAAATACGGGAGCAATTAAGGCGATTAAAATTACCAATATTGCAGGTGCGTTTTGGAAAGGAGATGAGAAAAATAAAATGTTGACGCGCGTTTACGGAGTTACTTTTCCAAATCAAAAAGAATTGGATGAGTACTTGTTAATGCTTGAGGAAGCGAAGAAAAGAGATCATAGAAAATTAGGAAAAGAATTAGGCATTTATACAATGGATGATGATGTGGGACCAGGTCTTCCTTTGTGGATGCCAAATGGTACTATTATTATTGAGGAGTTAGAGCGCTTAGCAAAAGAGACCGAAGAAGCTGCTGGATACAAGCGTGTGGTTACGCCACATATTGCTAAAGAGAGCATGTATATTACTAGTGGTCACTTGCCATATTATCAAGATAGTATGTTCCCTCCAATGGAATTGGATGGCACTAAATATTATTTGAAAGCAATGAACTGTCCGCATCACCATAAAATTTTTGATGCAGAGCCAAAGAGCTACAAAGACATGCCACTAAGACTTGCAGAGTATGGTACTTGTTACCGTTACGAGCAATCTGGTGAATTGTTTGGCTTAATGCGTGTGCGTTGTTTGCATATGAATGATGCGCATATTTATTGTACTAAAGAACAATTCGCGCAAGAGTTTCGTGCTGTGAATGATATGTATTTGAAGTATTTCAAAATTTTTGGAATCGACAAATATGTAATGCGTTTAAGCTTGCATGATCCTGCTAAATTGGGTCAAAAATATATTAACGAACCTCAGCTTTGGTTAGAAACCGAAGCAATGGTACGTGAGGTATTAATTGAAACAGGAACTCCATTTGTTGAAGTGCAAGATGAGGGTGCATTTTACGGACCAAAGATTGACGTTCAAATTTGGAGTGTGATTGGAAGAGAATTTACTTTGGCAACGAACCAAGTAGATTTTGCACAAGGAAAACGCTTCAATTTAAATTTCACTAATAAGGACAATGAGCCTGAGTCTCCGTTAATTATACATCGTGCACCATTAGGTACACATGAGCGATTTATTGGATTCTTGTTAGAGCATTATGCTGGTAAATTCCCGGTATGGTTGGCTCCATTGCAGGTTAAAATTTTACCAATCAGTGATAAGTTCATGCCATATGCACAAGAAGTATTTGCTGAATTTAAGAAAGCAGGTGTGCGTGTTGAGATTGACGATCGCAATGAAAAAATTGGTAAAAAAATCCGTGATACCGAAATGATGAAAGTGCCTTATATGTTGGTGATAGGAGAGAAAGAAGTCGCTGAGAGCAAGCTTTCTGTTCGTCGTCAAGGTAAAGGGGATCTTGGAATGTTGGATAAATCAGCCTTCTTAGCTAAAGTAATCGAAGAAATTGCAGAAAGAATGGCGCCCGAAGCATAACAATCCCTATCTTTATATACTTAAACAACGTTTTAATAATTAATGGCATTACCGAACAGAGGACCCAGATTTAACCCAAGGTTTCAAAGACAACAAGAACCGGAACATCGTATTAATGATCGTATTAGAGTTCCAGAAATTCGTTTAGTTGGTGATAATATCACCGTAGGAGTTTACAACACCCAAGAAGCGCTGAAAATTGCTGCTGACCAAGGTTTGGACTTAGTGGAGATTTCTCCAACAGCCAATCCTCCAGTATGTAAAGTAATCGATTATAAAAAGTTTCTTTACGAGAAAAAGCGTAAGGAAAAAGAGATGAAAGCGAACTCAAAACAATCTGAGATTAAAGAAATTCGTTTCACTCCAGGTACCGATGATCATGACTTTGACTTTAAAGCAAAACATGCTGAAAAGTTTTTACAAGATGGCAATAAGGTGAAAGCCTATGTTCAATTTAAAGGACGTGCGATCATGTTCCAAGATCGTGGTCAATTGCTTTTATTGAAATTCGCCGAAAGATTAGCCGAAGCTGGTACTTTAGAAAGCATGCCTAAGTTAGAGGGAAAGAGAATGTTTGCCATATTCCAACCAAAAACAGGGGGTAAAAAGAAGCCAACTGCTTAAAATTTGTCAAAAGCCCTCAATTTGAGGGTTTTTTGTTTGTGTATATTCTCTATATCTACTATCTTTGCAATCCATTTCCCACAAGGCTCAACAAGTGTCTCGCCCGTGCAAGACCGCCAGTAGGGAGTAATCGATAAGATTATAATAATGCCAAAAGTAAAAACTAACTCAAGCGCAAAGAAGCGTTTTAAAGTTACTGGAACAGGTGAGATCACCTTCCAAAAAGCGTTCAAAAGACACATCCTTACTAAGAAATCAACAAAGCGTAAAAGAGCGATGAGAATGAAAGGAAAAGTAGGAGCTACTAACAAGGACTTCGTTCTACGTTTATTAAGATTAAAAGGATAGACTCCGTTAGATAAATCAAATTGGTTTATCACAGTAAACAAAAAATTTAAATTAACCGAGTCGAAGTCTTAAGCACAACGATTCAAAAAATATTAATTATGCCACGTTCAAAAAATGCCGTTGCATCTAGAGCAAGAAGAAAAAAGATATTAGACCAAGCAAAAGGGTTCTATGGTAAGCGTAAAAACGTATATACCGTTGCCAAAAACGTATTAGAGAAAGGTTTGACTTACTCATATGTTGGTCGTAAATTAAAAAAGCGTGAGTACCGCACTTTGTGGATTGCACGTATTAACGCAGCAGTAAGAGAAGAAGGGTTGACTTATAGCCAATTCATCAACTTACTTGCTAAGCAAGGTTCTGACTTGAACCGTAAAGTATTGGCTGATTTAGCAATGAACGAACCAGCTACTTTCAAAGCTTTAGTACAATCAGTTAAATAATTACTCGGCTTTTAGAAGAAAAAGATTTGATTTTTTTTCACATCAGATGCTTTCGCATCTTCTTTTTATGATTTTTAAAATGCCCCCCATAAACGGGGGCATTTTGTTTTTGTTACCTCTCTAAGTATTAGTATTTTTTTTGTCTCTAATATCCGTTCAAAGGACTATTTTTGTGTCTTAAAATTAACAGCCTCAACCAAGTTTAAAGAATGAACAATACCTACACCTCGCTGGTAGAACAAACCTTCCACTTTCCCCAAGAAGGATTTGATAAAAATGACAATGGTTATTTAGAGTTCAACGGTTTAGATTTAAAAGCAATTATCGAAAAACATGGTACGCCCTTAAAGTTAACCTACTTACCAAAAATTGGTATGCAAATTAACAAGGCAAAAAAAATGTTTGCTGATGCTTTTAAAAAGCACAAATATGAAGGACAATATTTTTATTGTTACTGTACAAAAAGTTCACACTTTTCATTTGTGGTGGAAGAAGCTTTATCACATGGAGTGCATTTAGAAACTTCTTATGCATACGATATTGAAATTATCAATCAGTTATATAAGCGTCGTAAAATAAATAAGGATTTATTCATTATTTGTAATGGCTACAAACAAAAGACGTATACAAGCAGAATTACTAAATTAATCAATAGCGGTTTTAAAAATGTAATTCCAGTTTTAGATAATGTGGAGGAATTACAATTCTACAAACGCAATGCTAAACAACCTTTTAAAGTAGGTATTCGTGTTGCTGCAGAGGAAGAACCAAGTTTTCCTTTTTACACATCCCGCTTAGGTATTAGAGCAAAAGATATTTTAGAATTTTATGTTGATGAGATTGAAGGTTATGAAGATAAGTTTCAATTAAAAATGTTGCATATCTTTTTAAATAAAGGAGTTAAAGATGACATTTATTATTGGTCAGAGTTAAATAAGATTATCAACTTATACTGTCAGTTAAAAAAGATTTGCCCAGAATTAGATTCTATCAATATTGGTGGTGGTTTCCCAATTAAGCACTCTTTAGGTTTTGAATATGATTACAACTTCATGATTAATGAAATTGTTTCTAATATTAAAAAAGCTTGTAAAAAAGCAAAAGTGCCAATGCCAAATATCTATACTGAATTTGGATCGTATACAGTAGGAGAGAGCATGGCGCATATTTACAAAGTATTGGCTGAGAAAAAACAAAATGATAGAGAGTGTTGGTACATGATTGACTCTTCATTTATTACAACCCTTCCTGATACTTGGGGTATTGGTGAAAAGTTTTTAATGCTTCCAGTGAATAAATGGGAGAATGATTATCAGCGTGTGGTATTAGGAGGAATTACTTGCGATAGTCATGATTATTATGATTCTGAAGAACATATCAATGAAGTATTCTTACCTAAATTAAAGGATGCTGAAAAAGAAGATAAAGCCGAAGAAAACAGTGAGCCATTATATGTTGGATTCTTCCATACAGGTGCTTATCAGGATCAAATCAGTGGATATGGTGGTATTAAGCACTGTTTAATTCCTTCTCCTAAGCATGTGATAGTAGAAAAGGATGCAAAGACGGGTAAATTAGTAGATTGGGTGTACGCTAAAGAACAATCTGCTCAAAGCATGTTAAAAATATTAGGTTACTTACGCTAGACATTGATAATGAATTAGCTACATATCTAAAAAGATGAATTTAAGGCTCTAAACTCAATTTAGGGCCTTTTTTATGTCATTTAGGCTGCAATTATTAATATTAAATTAATATTATGTGCCAAGATGGCGCAAAAACAAATTTGTGGGGCATTTTGAAAATACCTAATTTTGAGTCAAATAGAAGAAGATATGTACCCTGCAGAGATAGTATTACCAATGAAAGCTGAATTAGTTGATAATGGATTTGAAGATTTAACTACAGCATCAGAAGTAGAAAGTGCAATTAAAAATGATGGTACCACATTGGTTGTGATAAATTCTGTTTGTGGTTGTTCAGCAGGTGCTTGTCGCCCTGGTGTTTTGATGGCAGTTGCAAATGCATCTGTTAAACCTGATAGAATCACAACTAGTTTTGCTGGATTCGATTTAGAAGCTGTAAATAAAGTAAGAGAGTATCACTTACCTTATCCTCCTTCATCACCAGCAATCGCTCTTTTTAAAAATGGTGAATTAGTAAGTATGGTGGAGAGACATCATATTGAAGGAACTCCAGCTCAAGTGATCGCACAACATTTAATTTCATTGTTTAACCAACATTGTAATTAATAAAAGATATTAAAGGTTTTTTGTTTTTAGATGGGTTAGTAAAATACGGCCGCACTTTCTAGTGTGGCCTTTTTTTTAAGGCTAATTCTGCTAAAATGAATTATTCTTGGTAACATTGCATTACGCAATTCAATTAATAATATGTATCCTAATTTATTTTATTTAGTACAGGACTTATTCGGTGTAAAACTCAATGCTTTAAAATTGGTCAATTCCTTCGGATTCTTTGTGGCATTGGCTTTCGTGGCATCGGGTTATGTATTGTATAGAGAGTTAAAGCGCAAAGAAGCTTTAGGTGAATTTATTGCCATTGAAGAATCTTATTCTATTGGAGCACCCGCTTCGATAATGGAGTTGGCAACTAGTTTCTTTTTTGGATTCTTGTTTGGATTTAAAATTATAGGAGCATTTGTAATTGAAAATGCATTAAACAATACCCAAGCATTTATTTTATCAATGCAAGGAAGTTGGGGTGCAG
The DNA here is from genome assembly GCA_036845345.1 of Sediminibacterium sp. Taxonomy (GTDB): domain Bacteria; phylum Bacteroidota; class Bacteroidia; order Chitinophagales; family Chitinophagaceae; genus Sediminibacterium. Next base: position 20,537 of record DAIUEC010000011.1, on the reverse strand, counting down.
GAATTTTAATGGGTGCTTTAATGACTTTTTTAAAATGGAAGGAAAAGGATAAAGTTAAATTAGCTACGCCTGAAACTAAATTGTACTTGGTATGGCCACATGATAGAGTAGGTGATATTGTATTGCAAGCAGCTTTATGGGGATTTATTGGAGCTAAAATTTTTCACAACCTGGAAAATTTAGATGACTTTGCAAAAGATCCATTTGGTTCTTTAATTTCTTTTAGTGGTTTAACTTTTTATGGTGGATTAATTGTTGCAACAATTGCAATCATTATTTACATTAGAAAATATAAAATTTCTGTGATTCATTTTGCAGATGCAATGGCACCAACAATGTTGTTTGCATATGCTGCAGGAAGAATTGGTTGTCATATGAGTGGTGATGGAGATTGGGGAATTCCAAATTTTTCTCCAAAGCCATTCGCTTGGTTGCCGGATTGGATGTGGGCTTATACCTATCCCCATAATGTGGTAAATGAGGGGAAGCCAATTGCTGGATGTATTGGAAATTATTGTAATGAGTTGCCGGTGCCTGTTTTTCCAACAACTTTTTATGAAATTATCGGCACTTTTATCTTATTTGGAATCATGTGGTCTTTTAGAAAAAAGATCAAACAACCAGGTTTTTTAACCGGTATTTATTTAATTTTCGCTGGTGGTGAACGCTTTTTAATTGAGAAAATCAGGGTCAATAATAAAATACATGCCTTGCCTTTTGAGCCAACCCAGGCCGAGTTAATCTCTGTTTTCTTAATTTTGGGTGGAATTATATTCCTTATATTTTCAAAAAAATGGTTCTCAAAGACCATTTCTAACGCTTAAAATCAAATTTATGCCTTCATTCGATTTATCCAGTTCGGTAGATGTTCAAGTATTAGACAATGCTGTGAATGTTGTCAAAAAAGAAATTACTAATCGATTCGATTTCAAGGGGATACACGTTTTAATTGAACTAAATAAGAAAGAATATTTAGTGAAATTGGAGTCTGATTCCGAGATGAAAGTGCAGCAAATAGTAGACGTTTTATTAAGCAGATCCATTAAGCAAGGGATTGATGCCAACGCATTTGATCTTTCAAAAGAGCCTCAACCAAGCGGAAAGATCTTTAAAAAAGACGTACCAGTACGCAATGGCCTTAAGCAAGAGGATGCAAAGAAAATTGTGAAGTTTATCAAAGACAAGGGCTTAAAAGTGCAGACTGCTATCATGGATGATATCATTCGAGTAACTGGTAAGAAAATCGATGATTTACAGGAAGTTATAGCTGCCTGTAGAGCTGAAAACTTTGGCGTGCCTTTGCAATATATCAATATGAAATCCTAGATTTGGCAAAAAGGTAGTTTTAACCTAAATTTGCGTCCTATTCAATAATTGTACGGCAAAAACCGTGCTTCCTTAAAAATTCATAATAATGAAACAAGGTATCCACCCAGAAGCTTACCGCTTCGTAGTATTTAAAGACATGAGTAACGGAACTGCTTTCTTAAGCAAATCTGCTGCTGTAACTAAAGAAACAATTTTATTTGAGGACGGCAATGAATATCCAGTTATTAAATTGGAGATTTCAAACACTTCACATCCTTTTTACACTGGTAAAAATATGTTAGTGGATACAGCTGGTCGTATCGATAAATTCAACAAGCGTTACGCAAAGAAAAAATAAAAGAACACTTTTTAAAAGTTACATTTTTATACCTTATTAAACCCTTTCTTACTTTTTGTAAGAAAGGGTTTTTTGCGATTTGGGGCATATATCGCAACCAATTATACTTACCTTTGTTATCATTAAAAATGGACCATGCATAAACTAGATATTCTTGCTTTTGGGGCACATCCTGACGATGTTGAATTAGGATGTGGAGGTACTTTATTGGGAGCAATCGCCGAAGGTAAAAAAGTGGGTGTGATTGATTTGACAAAAGGTGAATTAGGAACAAGAGGAACTACTTCCCAAAGATTAAAAGAAGCACAATTGGCAAGTGAAGTAATGGGCTTGACCATTAGAGAAAATTTAGGAATGGCTGATGGCTTTTTTTTAAATGATAAAGAACATCAGTTTGCTATTATTGAAACCATTCGTAGGTTTCAACCCACAATCATTTTTTGCAATGCGCCTGAGGATCGTCATCCTGATCATGGAAGAGCTGCAAGTTTGGTGGAAGAAGCATCATTTTTATCTGGACTTTCTAAAATTAAAACTACACATAACGGCGTTGAACAAGAAGCCTGGAGACCTACTCAAGTGTTTCATTATATTCAGTCTCGCAGTTTGACACCTAATTTTGTTGTGGATATTAGTGCGCATATGGAAAAGAAGATGGAATCTATATTAGCACATAGTTCTCAGTTTTATGATCCTAATTCAAATGAACCTGAAACTTTTATTTCAGGAACTGCATTTTTAGAATTTGTAAAAGGTAGAGCAAAAGAATTAGGACAACAAATAGGAGTGCAATACGCCGAAGGGTTTATCACTAAAAAATTATTAGGCATAGGAAGTTTGGATGCAATTATTCAAAACAAAACTTAATAATTTAAAACAAGTTTTTAAATAAACATAATAAACAGGAATACATTACTATCATTATATAATACTTTATAATAAAAATTATGGCAATCGTTAAAGTAGGCTTAGTTCAAATGACATGTAGCGCTGATGTTAATGCAAACAAAGCAAAAGCAATTGATAAAATTCGTGAAGCGGCAAAGCAAGGCGCAAATATCATCTGCTTACAGGAATTATATACTTCATTATATTTTTGTGATGTAGAAGCATATGAAAATTTTAAATTAGCAGAACCTATTCCTGGTAAAACAACAGATGAACTTTCGTTGATTGCTAAAGAATTGGGGGTCGTAATTATAGCTTCTTTATTTGAAAAAAGAGCCGAAGGCTTATATCATAATACCACTGCAGTATTAGATGCGGATGGTGCTTATTTAGGCAAGTACCGCAAAATGCATATACCTGATGATCCTGCTTATTATGAGAAATTTTATTTTACTCCAGGCGACTTAGGATATAAAGTTTTCAAAACAAAATTTGCTACAATTGGTGTATTAATTTGTTGGGATCAATGGTATCCTGAAGCTGCAAGAATCACTAGTTTAATGGGTGCTGAAATGTTATTTTATCCAACAGCAATTGGTTGGGCAACTGCACAAGACGAAGCAACCAATACAGAGCAATACAATGCTTGGCAAACCATTCAAAGAAGCCATGCAGTAGCCAATGGTGTTCCTGTAATTAGTGTTAACCGTGTAGGATTTGAACAAGATGGATTAATGAAGTTTTGGGGAGGAAGTTTTGTGAGCAATCCATTTGGAACTTTATTATATAAAGCCTCACATGATCAAGAAGAAGTGGCAGTCGTAGATATTGATACTGAAAAATCGGATAGCTATCGTACACACTGGCCATTCTTAAGAGATCGAAGAATTGACTCTTACCAACCTATTACTAAAAGATATATTGACGAAGAAAATGCTTAATAGTTCACCAACCCCAAAATCATTAGGATATTATTTTCCTGCAGAGTTCGCAAAGCATGATGCAATGTGGTTAAGTTGGCCGCATAAGGAGGAAAGCTGGCCAGGAAAAATTGCAACTATTTATCCTTCTTATTGTGAATTCATTAAAGTAGTATCTGCAACTGAGCGCGTTTGTATTAATGTTGTAAATGATAAAATGAGACAATCTGCTGTTAAAATGTTAGAATTAGCAGGTGTTGATTTAGCCCGCGTACAATTTTATATTCATCCAACTAATGATGCATGGTGTCGTGATCATGGGCCTAGCTTTTTGATAAGAAATAATAAGGAACAACCCAAAGCAATCGTGGATTGGAATATCAATGCTTGGGGTGGTAAGTATCCTCCATATGATTTAGATGATGTCATTCCAATGCATATTGCAAAGGCTTTAGACCTGCCTGTATTTTATCCAAATATTATTATGGAGGGAGGTTCCGTTGATTTTAATGGAGCAGGTACCTTGTTAACTTCAAAATGTTGTTTGTTAAATCCTAATCGTAATCCAGATTTAAGCCAGGATCAAATTGAAAGATATTTATGTAATTATTATGGTGTTGAGCAGGTATTGTGGGTGTCTGAAGGAATTGTGGGCGATGACACGGATGGTCATATTGATGATACAGTACGTTTTGTAAATGAGGATACTGTTGTGACAGTAGTTGAAGAGCGTAAAGATTCAGAGAATTATGATTTGTTACAACAAAACTTAAAAGAACTAAAAGCAATGCGCTTGCATAATGGTAAGCAATTAAATATTGTTGAATTACCAATGCCTGCCGATGTAATTTATGAGGATCAAATGTTGCCTGCATCTTATGCTAATTTTTATATTAGTAATGGACATATCATCGTTCCTACTTACCGTTGTGATCAGGATGATAAAGCAATGCAAATTATTCAAACAGCTTTTCCAACAAGACAAGTGGTGGGTATCGATTCTACAGATATCATTTGGGGATTAGGAAGCTTTCATTGTTTAAGTCAACAAGAGCCAAGTGTGGATCAATCTTAAATTATTAAATAAAACTACTAAGCTTAAATTTATTTTAGAACTTATTGGTTTATTCAAGTATAACCTATGAAATCTAACTTCTTTAAAATATCATTCCTTTTAGCAATTGTTTTTTTATTTGCATGTAATAGTTTTCAATATCAAGAGACCAACAGGTTTTATAAAAAACAAGCAAAGGAATTAATTAAAGAAGTTATTGCAGAACCATATGCTGTTGTAGATTCAGTGAATTTAATAGCTGCACCCAAATGGGTTGGGACTACGAATTTTGATTTACGCAAACCTAATTTTGTAATCATTCATCATACCGCGCAAAATTCATGTGATCAAACCTTGCGCACATTCACATTAGAGCGTACAAAAGTAAGTGCGCATTATGTTATTTGTAAGGATGGCACTGTACATCATATGTTAAATGATTATTTACGTGCATGGCATGGTGGTGTGGCTAAATGGGGAAATAATACGGATATTAATTCTAGTTCGATAGGCATTGAAATTGATAATAATGGTTTTGAGCTATTCGAGCCAAAGCAAATCGAAAGCTTATTAAACCTGCTTTCCGTTTTGAAAAATAAATACAGAATTCCAGAGACCAATTTTATTGGTCATGCTGATATTGCACCAACAAGAAAGAACGATCCTAATATTAATTTTCCATGGTCATTATTAGCACAAAAAGGTTTTGGCGTTTGGTATGATCCAAATGCAAATATTTCGTTGCCAAATAATTTATCAACGCCTTATGCCTTGGCATTAGTGGGGTATGATATTAAAGATACCACTGCAGCTATTCTTGCTTTTAAACGTCACTTTAGACAGGATAGTACCGCTGACATTACGGAGGCAGACAAGTCAGTACTAGCTCAACTTATCCAAAAAAAGTTAGGGGTTAAATAATTTAATTCTAAATATTTGATTACTAACAAATGTTAGCGTAAATTTATACAAATCAATTTTTGTATGGATTTTAAACTAACCGAAGAGCAGTTGATGATTCAACAAGCTGCTCGTGAATTTGCCCAACAACAATGTTTACCTGGCGTTATTGAAAGAGATGAAAAGCAAATTGTTCCTAAGGAGCAATTGATTCAACTAGCAGAATTAGGGTTTTTAGGAATGATGGCTAGCACGAATTATGGTGGTGCAGGAATGGATACCATTAGCTATGTTTTAGCAATGGAAGAAATTAGTAAAGTAGATAGTAGCGTTAGTGTTGCAATGAGTGTTAATAAGTTTAGTATGTTGGGGCTTAGAACATTTTGGAAATGAAGATCAAAAACTAAAATATTTAACACCACTAGCACATGGTAAAAAAGACAATGAACTTTATATTGGCGCTTTTTTGTTAAGTGAACCAGAAGCAGGTAGCGATGCAACGCATCAACATACCAATGCAGTTGACATGGGTGATCATTATGTAATTAATGGTGTAAAAAATTGGATTACGAATGGTTCTACTGCAAGTGTATATTTAGTGATTGCGCAAACGGATTATACCAAAGGCCATAAAGGAATTAATGCCTTTATCGTAGAGAAAAATACGCCTGGTGTTTCGGTTGGTCCAAAGGAAAATAAAATGGGTATTCGTGGAAGTGATACTCATGCCATTTCCTTTTCCGATGTAAAAGTGCCAAAAGAAAATAGGATAGGTGAGGAAGGATTTGGTTTTAATTTTGCGATGAAAACTTTGAATGGGGGACGTATTGGAATTGCTGCACAAGCTTTGGGCATTGCAAGCGGTGCATATGAATTAGCATTGGCTTATAGTAAAGAAAGAAAAACTTTTGGAAAGCCTATACATGAACACCAAGCGATTCAATTTAAATTAGCAGAGATGGCTACTAAAATTGAGACAGCTAGATTATTATGTTATAAAGCCGCTTGGGAAAAAGACAATCATTTAGATTACACTACATCGGCTGCTATGGCTAAATTACATGCCAGTGATACCGCTATGTGGGTAACTACGGAAGCCGTTCAAATTCATGGTGGATATGGATTTGTGAAAGAGTTTCATGTAGAAAGATTAATGCGAGATGCAAAAATTACTCAAATATATGAGGGTACCAGTGAAATTCAGAAGATGGTAATAGGCCGTAATATCACTAAGTAATTGTTTTATTACTAAATTTGCAACTCAACTTAAAAATAGTTTTTGATCATGGCCGTTAATATTGAATTTTATAAATCAGTTACTCAAGAATTAGCAGAAAATAATGTTCATTTAATTGCTGTAAGTAAAACGAAGCCGAATGAGGATCTTCAAGCTTTATATGATTTAGGTCAAAGAGCTTTTGGAGAAAACTATGTACAAGAATTAGTTGACAAGGAAGCTAGTTTGCCAAAAGATATTCAATGGCATTTTATTGGTCATTTACAATCTAATAAAGTAAAGTATATCGCTCCATTTGTATACATGATTCATGGGGTTGATTCGGAAAAATTATTGCAAGAAATAAATAAACAAGGGCTAAAACATAACCGCATTATTGATTGCTTATTGCAAGTGCATATCGCTTCGGAAGAAACTAAGTTTGGTTTTGATGGACCTGCATTACATGAGTTTTTAACAAGTGGTAGCGTTGCTAATTATGCTAATGTGCGTATTCGTGGTTTAATGGGTATGGCAAGTTTTTCAGAGGATCAAACATTGTTGACTAAGGAATTCACTATGCTTAAATCTTATTTTGATAATGCATCAAAGGCATTTCCTAATGGTCAATTTGATACATTAAGTATGGGCATGAGTTCAGATTATAAATTAGCCATTTCATTAGGAAGCAATATGGTTCGTATTGGTAGCTTGCTATTTGGAGCTAGAAATTATACAAAATAATCTTTTCGTATACAAAGGATATAATTAAAAAGGCAGACTTCGAAGTCTGCCTTTTTAATAGCTATGGTTATATTAAATTATTTCCCCTTTTTAGTCGGAGCATTATCGAATACCAATTGAGTAAATGCTTTAACGCCAACAATAAATCCTGATTCATCTAAATAGAAATCAGGTGTATGGTGTGGCCCTGCTTTTTTAGGATCAGTTCCTTTTGGTAAAGCACCCACATTAAAAAAGAAACTTGGTGCTTTAGCTGCATAAAATGAAAAATCTTCAGCACCTGTTGTCCAAGTTGACTCAGATACATTCTCTTCTCCAGCAGCTTTAATTAATGATGGTAATGTTTTCTTTACTAAGGCAGGGTCATTATAAGTAACCAATGTTTTTGTTTCGATATTTACATCAGCAGTTGCTCCTGAACTTTCGGCAATTATTTTAGCAGTGTGTTTAATTCTTTCATGTACTTCTTCCTGCATTTTACTATCTAAAGTTCTAATAGTACCAGACATCTCTGCAGTTTCAGGAATGATATTTGAACGAACACCACTATTAATTGTTCCAACGGTAATTACCACAGGCGCATTAGTTAAATCCATTTGACGGCTAACGATATGTTGTAACCCTTCAATGATTTGAGCGGAAGCTGCAATAGGATCAACGCCACCCCAAGGTTGTGAACCATGACTTCCTTTACCATTTACTTTAATAGTGAACCAATCAGAAGATGCCATGAATGCACCTGATTTATATTTAATAGTTCCCACTGGTGTTTGGGATGAAATATGAATACCATAAACTGCTTCCACTTTTGGATTGTCTAAGGCACCTTCCTTGATCATTAAAGGTGCTCCACCTTCCTCAGTACCTGGAGTTCCTTCCTCAGCTGGTTGAAATAAAAACACCACTGTACCCGGTACGTCTTTTTGTAATTCACTTAATATTTTAGCAGTACCCATTAACATTGCAGTATGAGAGTCGTGACCACAAGCATGACTTACGCTCACTTTTTGACCATTGTATTCAGTGGTTACTTTAGATGCAAAAGGAACTGGGGTACGTTCGAATACAGGTAATGCATCAATATCAGCTCTTAAGGCAACAACAGGGCCCGGTTTACCACCTTTCAATACCGCTACTACACCTGTTTTTGCAACAGGGTATCTAACTTCTACATTTGGCAAAGTTTTTAAAAATTCTGCAATGTATTTTCCAGTATTAAACTCTCTATTAGATAATTCTGGATTTTCATGAAAATGTCTTCTCCATTGAATTAATTGAGGCTCCACATCTTTAAGTAAAGCATTGTAATTTTTGGGTAAATCCTGTGCTTGGCTTAATGATGCACTTGCAACTAAAATGGCTACTAATAATTTGCGCATTGATTTTTGTTTATTGATGATGAATGTTTTTCTATAATTGAATCTATCTTACTAATTTTTTAATTACTTACTTTCTCATTTTCTCACCTTCTTTTATTGATTAACTAACGAATTTATTTATGCTTGGTATTCTCCAAATACAGATCTTAATGTATCTGAAATTTCACCTAGGGTACAATGTTGCTCAACAGCCTCAATAACCTTTGGCATTAAATTATCTGTTCCTAATGCAGCTGTCTTAATTGCAGCTAAACAAGCAGCTACTTCATCAGCATCTCTATTTTCTTTGATTAATTTTAGTTTATCAATTTGTTCCTGTCTAATTTTTTCATCTATTTTTAAAATAGGAATAGGAGTGCTTGACTCAGAAATAAATTCATTCACGCCTACAATAATCTTTTCCTTAGACTCGATATTTTTTTGATAGGCGTAAGCACTGTCAGCAATTTTATTTTGCATAAATCCATTTTCAATTGCAGTTACACTGCCACCCATATCATCAATAGTTTTAATTAAAGCCAAGGCCTCTTTTTCAATTTGATGTGTTAGGTTTTCTACAAAATAACTTCCTGCTAATGGATCCACTGTGTCAGTAACACCACTTTCAAAAGCGACAATTTGTTGTGTTCTTAATGCAATACTCGCTGCTTCCTGTGTTGGTAATCCTAAAGCTTCATCAAAACCATTGGTGTGTAAGCTTTGTGTGCCACCTAATACAGCAGCTAATGTTTGTACAGTAACTCTACTAATATTGTTTAAAGGTTGTTGCGCCGTTAAAGTAGCACCTCCAGTTTGGGTATGAAAACGAAGCATCATTGCTTTCTCGTCCGTTGCTCCTAAGTCCTTCATGATTTGTGCCCACATTTTTCGTGCTGCTCTAAATTTGGCAACTTCTTCAAATAAATTATTGTGTGCATTAAAAAAGAAAGAAAGTCTTTTGCCAAATACATTGATATCTAATCCTTTTTCTTGAGCAGCTTTTACATATGCTTTTCCGTTACTCAATGTAAATGCAACTTCTTGCACCGCAGTACTTCCGGCTTCTCTAATATGATATCCTGAAATGCTTATGCTATTCCATTTTGGCAAATGATTACTACACCATTCAAAGATGTCGGTAATGATACGCATGGAATGTTTAGGAGGATAAATATAGGTTCCTCTTGCTGCGTATTCTTTTAAAATATCATTTTGAATCGTCCCTGATAATTCTTTTATATCAATGCCTCTTTTTTTAGCTAATGCAACATACAATGCCAATAATATAAAGCTAGTAGAATTGATAGTCATAGAAGTGCTAATCTTATCCAAAGGAATGTCCTTGAATAAAATTTCCATATCAGCTAAACTACTAATAGAAACACCCACTTTTCCTACTTCACCTTCCGACAAACTATGGTCTGGATCGTACCCAATTTGAGTAGGTAAATCAAAAGCCACACTCAAACCCATTACGCCCTGAGATAATAAAAAATGGTATCGTTGATTGCTTTCCTCTGCAGTTGAAAAACCGGCATACTGTCTCATGGTCCATAACTTGCCACGATACATATCTTTTTGAACGCCACGGGTGTAAGGAAATTCACCTGGCATTTGATTGTCATTCAAATTTTCGGGTAAATCCGCCTTGGTATATACCTTGTTGATGGCAATACCACTATCTGTCTTTTTCACTTTGTCTTGCATAATTAAATTTACGAAAATTCTATTACTTCCCGCCCCGGTTATTATTCCTATTTTCGAAATTTTAGGCAAAGGGCATTTCCAATACTTGTTGTAAATTTGTGTATCAATATAAATACTATGTCTACAGATACAATATTAAAAACACCAGTCAGTTTTACGGCAACAGCGGTAGCTGAATTGACAAGATTAATGGGAGAGCCTGATTTTGACCACCAACAAAAATTAAGGGTTGGGGTAAAAGGAGGAGGTTGCTCTGGCATGACCTATGTATTAGGTTTTGATGTACCAAAAGAGGGGGACTTACAATTCGTTATTGAGGGCATCCCTTGTTGTATGGAAGCTGCTCATCAAATCTATTTATACGGAATGAATATTGATTGGCAGGGTGGTTTAAATAGCCGTGGATTTACTTTTAACAATCCAAATGCATCTAGCACCTGTGGTTGTGGTACAAGCTTCGCTGTATAATAAAAAGATTTTTGCTACGCACCCCATAAACGCGCGCGCAGCTTTTGTTTATTATTAAGATCTCTTTAAATAAAAAAAGGCCTCACAAATTGTGAGGCCTTTTTAATATAGAAATTTTGAATGCTATTTCTTTTTGCTTTCAGCGCGTCCTAATGGTTTGTTTTTTGCAAAGTCAACCAATACTGGAGCAGCCACGAAGATAGAAGAGTAAGTACCAGTGATGATACCAATTAACATTGCAAATGCAAATCCTCTTGTTACTTCACCACCAAAGATGAACAATATTAAGATTACTAAGAAAACAGTTAATGAAGTCATAACTGTACGACTTAATGTTTCGTTAATTGCTCGGTTAATGATGCTTGCGTTATCAGAACCCTTCATTAATTTTGAATCTTCACGGATACGGTCATATACAATCACTGTGTCATTCATAGAGAAACCAATAACCGTTAATACCGCAGCAATAAAGTGCTGATCAATTTCTAACGGGAATGGAACTACTTTTCTTAAGAAACTAAATACAATCAATGTTACGAATACGTCGTGTAACAATGAGAAGATGGTTCCTAAAGAATATCTCCAGTCACGGAAACGGATAAAGATGTATAAACAAATTGCAATCAAAGCAAAGATGGTTGCTTTCGTTGCACCTGCTTTTAAGTCATCAGAGATAGTTGGCAATACCGTTTGAGAGCTTTGCTTATATTGAGTATCAAACTCTTTATAAGTAATGCCTGCTGGTAATTGTTTTGCTAAACCTTTGAATAATAAGCCTTCTACTTCTTGATCAATATTATTTCCTTGCTCCTTAATTTTATAAGAAGTAGTGATGTTGATTTGATTTTTAGTATCTACTGTTTTGATAATTGGTGCTTCACCAAATACCTTCTTTAAATCTTCACGAACTGATTCAATATTTACAGCGCTATTAAATTTAACAGTGTAGCTTCTACCACCTGCAAATTCAACACCTTGATCAAATCCGTTAAAGAATGAACCGATACCCATTACCAATACGATAGCAGATAATACATAAGCATACTTTCTGAATTCAATGAATTTGAAAGTTGCATGCTTGAAGATAGATTTTGAAACTTTTGTGAAGTATTCAAAGTGTCTATTCTTACTTGTATAGATATCAGTGATTAAACGAGAAACTAAGATTCCACAGAATAATGATAATAAAATACCAATGATTTGTGTTGTAGCGAATCCAAGTACTGGACCTAAACCAAAGTAAGCTAAGATACAAGCAGTTAAAAGGGTAGTAACGTGTGCATCCAATATAGGAGACATTGAACGTTTGTAACCGTCAGTAACCGCCATTTGATAGCTCTTTCCTTTAGTTAATTCCTCTTTAATTCTTTCGAATATAATTACGTTTGTATCCACCGCCATACCAATGGTTAATACTAAACCAGCGATACCAGGGGCAGTTAAAGTAAATCCTAAAGAACTTAAGATTCCGATTGTAAATAATAAGTTTAATACTAAAGCAATGTTTGCAACCCATCCACCTGTATTAAAGTAGATTAACATTAAAGCAAAAATTACGATGAATGCAATGCCGAAAGACATTAAACCACCTTGAATTGATGCTTTACCTAATGTTGGTCCAACTTGTTGCTCTTGTACAATTTTAGCAGGAGCTGGTAATTTACCACTCTCTAAAATTTCAGCTAAATCTTGTGCAGTTTTTAAAGTATAGTTTCCAGAGATAGAAGAATTACCTGTAGTAATAGCTTCATTCACATTTGGAGCTGAGTAAACGATATTATCAAGTACAATCGCTAAAGGCTTACCTACATTTTTAGAGGTCATTTTTGCCCACAATGAAGTACCAACTTTATCCATATTCATTTTGATCGCTACTTTTCCGTTTTGATCAAAGTCTTGTGCAGCATTCGCAACATGGTCACCTTCTAATTCAGCTTGACCGTTGTCTAAAGTTTTGATTGCATAAATAGGAATTACTTCTTTAGCTTTTGCATCTTCAGATTCAACTTTACCATACATGAATACTAAGTTCGATGGGAATTTAGATTTTACTTCAGGTAATGCTAACCATGCATTTAATTTAGCAGTATCCTTTTTTAAAGTATAACCAATTTCGCCAGGGAATACAGCAGTGCCATTTTTACCTTGATAGGGTTGAGTGAATTGAACCAATCTTAATAAAGGATTCTTATTAGGATTTAATTTAGAAGTATCCAATTTAGCATTTCCTGTGCTGTCTTTAATGCCAGCTAAGTTTGCTTCAATTGCTTTATCAGCAGCTGTAATTCCACTTTGTACATCTTTGTTTTCTAAAGTATATACTTCGAAGAATTGCAAGTTTGCAGTTGATTGTAAAAAAGAACGAACTCTTTCTTTATCAGTGATACCAGCTAATTCGATATTAATAATTCCTTTAGCAGCATCTGGGTTGATATTAGGAGAAGCCAATCCAAATTTATCAATACGTGTTCTTAAAATTTTGTAAGTATTGTTAAATGCAATTGTTGATTGATCTTTTAAGTAGCTAGCAACTACATCATCAGATGCATCAAACTTTAACTTGCCATTACTTCTTGTTGCAAATAATGGGGCTAATTTGCCAGTAGGATTTACACGTGCATATTCTTCTCTAAATAAAGAGATTAAATCTGCACGACTGTTTGCCTTTTTAGCAACTGCATTATTTAACGCTGTATTAAAAGCAGGGTCTTTACTGTAGTTTGCTAATGATTTAATTAAGCCGTCTAAGCCCACTTCCATGGTTACACTCATACCGCCTTGTAAATCAAGACCTAGCATTAATTCTTTTTCTTTGGCAGCACCATAAGTAGTAAAACCAAATGCTAATTTGGTATCCTTTGTGCTGTCTAATAAATGTTTGTAATACGCTTTTTGTAAATCGCTCACACTGTCATTATACAATAATTGCTCTTCTTTGTTAGAAGGGTATACCTGATCAGCTTTTGGGAATTTTTTTACCCAAGCCGCTGCCTTAGCGTCCATTGCTTTTTCGTGATTTCTAACGAATAAAGTAAAAGACAATTGGTAAAGACAAATTGTAACAAGCAAAAAAGCGAAAACGAACACTAATCCTTTAAGTTTCATAAAAGTTTGGTTAACTGATTTTTAGTCGGCAAATATAATAGAAAACAAGGGAAAAATAGGCCTAAAAAGGCATTATTTTACCCCTGACAATTTGATGTCAAAATACAATGGAGCATTGCCTGGAATGGAGCCAGCACCAGCTGATCCATAGCCTAAAGAAGAGGGGATTAAGACTTTAATTTCTCCACCAACTCCAATTTTAGGTACCGCTATTCCCCAGCCAGCAATCAATTGATTCAATGGATAAGAGATTGTCCCTGCGTCAAATTGACTTCCATTCATTAATAAACCGGTATAAGTTACTGTAACTGTGTTAGTTATTGTTGGATGTGTTGTGTTTCCTGGAGTTATAATTTCATATAATAATCCACTAGGGTCCGTTGTGTAGTTGATACTATGAGATTTCGCAAAAGAAACCATTTGGTCCTGTTCACTGGCACCAGACTTGCTACATGCTGAAATAGAGAAAATAGCTAAAAATAGGGTGAAAATGGCTAAAATTGAAGAAAAATTGGCCTTTTTAAGCGTTTTTTGAGTAAAAATCATCATTTTTTGTTTTTTAAATGTTTTAATTCTTGAAATCTTTGTTCATTCATTTCAGCTGTAAATTGTTGATAGATCCATGCAAATCCGACTGAAATTACAATAATGGCAATTAATATCCATATTTCATTTCCCCAGCTATTGGCTTGCATGTTTGCTCGTTCATACCAATTGACCTCTGAAAAAACCATAACCAATACCCCCAAACTAAGTCCGGCGCTTAAACCTCGTAAAAAAGTTCTTCTTTTATATTGAGGTTGAAGTCTTTCTTTTTCCCATTGGGCAAAAAACTTTTCTTCTTCAGGGGTAATCATTAGGCAAATTTATGGAAAGCAGCACATAATATAGCTTCGTTAATGTACTTTTAATAACAATTTATACTACATCATATGAGATCAATTATTCAAAAGTGGGGAGTTACTATTTATGTTTTGCTGTTGTCTTTGCATTTGTACGCTCAAATATTGGGCACTAATTATAGCACACTTCAATTTGTTACAAAAATTGTATTGTTGCCTTTATTGATTTGTTTTTTATTAGCAGAAGAAAGTTTTAACAAACTACCTAATACAAAATGGTTGTTAATTATTGCTTTGTTTGGATCTTTTTTAGGAGATGTATTACTTTCAAAAGAAGTTGACAATTTTATTTTAGGCATGGTTGCCTTTATGTCTACTCATATTTTTAATATTATTTATTTTAATAAGCAAAATGCTATAGGACAGGCGAAGTCGAATAAGTTTAAAGGCTTTGCTGTTTTTTTATTGGCATTTTGTGTTTTAATTTTCTTTCAATTAAAAGCTGCTATGGGCGGAATGATTTATCCGATTCTAGTATACATGGCATTAATTTGTAGTGCTGCATTAATGGCCATTCATGCTGGCGGAAATTTGAAAGCAAGTTTAATTTCAAAATTATTTTGGTTCCCAGGAATGTTATTTTTTATTAGTTCTGATACGGTGTTGGCATTCAATAAATTTAGCTGGGAAAAATCAGGCTTACATATTCAAAATATTGGATTAGTAATCATGCTTACTTATGGTATTGCGCAACTTTTATTAGTAAAAGGATTTCAACTTTATTTTAAACAACAAGTTGCAGCAAATGAATAGCATTCTAAAAAATATAATACTATAAAAAAGGCCCCTCGATGGAGGAGCCTTTTTTTATTTGTATGCGCGTGAATCGCAATTGAATCTTAGTAACCCATGCCACCCATATCAGGAGCACCACCACCTTGTGGAGCAGCTGCTGGAGCTGGCTTGTCTGCAATAACACATTCTGTTGTTAACAACATAGATGCAATTGATGCAGCATTTTCTAATGCAACTCTTGATACTTTAGTTGGGTCGATAACACCTGCTTTGAATAAGTTTTCGAAAACTTCAGTTCTTGCATTAAAACCATAGTCGTCTTTACCTTCTTTGATTTTTTGTACAACAATTGAACCTTCGATACCGCTATTCTTAACAATTTGACGAAGTGGTTCTTCAATTGCACGACGTACAATTTGAATACCAGTATTTTCATCATCGTTAGCACCTTTTAATTTATCTAAGCTTGCAACCGCACGGATATAAGCAACACCACCACCTGGTACAATACCTTCTTCTACTGCAGCACGAGTAGCGTGTAAAGCATCGTCAACACGATCTTTCTTTTCTTTCATTTCAGTTTCAGTTGCAGCACCTACATAAAGTACAGCTACACCACCACTTAATTTAGCTAAACGCTCTTGTAATTTTTCTTTATCGTATTCTGAAGTTGTGTTTTCAATTTGAGCCTTGATTTGATTTACACGACTTGTGATATCTGCTTTTTTACCTTTACCACCAACAATCACCGTATTGTCTTTATCGATAGTGATAGAAGATGCTTGACCTAAATAAGATAAGTCTGCATTTTCTAATTTAAATCCTTGCTCTTCGCTAATTACAGTACCAGCAGTTAAAATAGCAATGTCAGTTAACATTTCTTTTCTTCTATCACCAAATCCTGGAGCTTTAACAGCAGCTACTTTAATAGTACCACGTAATTTGTTTACTACCAATGTTGCCATTGCTTCACCTTCTAAATCTTCAGCGATGATTACTAATGGACGATTTGTTTGAGCAACTTTCTCTAAAATATGTAAGATGTCTTTCATTGCTGAAATCTTCTTATCATAAATTAAGATATAAGGATTTTGCATTTCAGCTTCCATTTTTTCGCTGTTTGTAACGAAATATGGAGATACATAACCACGATCAAATTGCATACCTTCAACAACATCAACAGTTGTATCAGTACCTTTTGCTTCTTCAACAGTGATTACACCTTCTTTACCAACTTTAGACATTGCCATTGCAATTAACTTGCCAATTTCATTGTCGTTGTTTGCAGAGATGGAAGCAACTTGTTCAATTTTTTTAGTATCGTTACCTACAGTTTGAGATTGTGCTTTTAAGCTAGCAACCACTTTTTCAACTGCTTTGTCAATACCACGCTTTAAATCCATTGGATTTGCACCAGCAGTAACGTTTCTTAAACCTTCGCTAATAATTGCTTGCGCTAATACAGTAGCAGTAGTTGTACCATCACCTGCTTGATCAGCAGTTTTTGAAGCAACTTCTTTTACCATTTGAGCACCAATGTTCTCAATAGCATCTTCTAAATCAATTTCTTTTGCTACAGATACACCATCCTTTGTTACTGATGGAGATCCAAATTTTTTCTCAATTACTACGTTACGACCTTTTGGTCCTAAAGTAACTTTTACAGCGTTGGCTAAAGTGTCAACACCTTTTTTCATTTTATTTCTCGCTTCTAAGTCGAAAAAAATCATTTTTGACATATAAACTTATTTTTAATCGTTAATTAATTTTTAATAGGATAGGTTGGTTGTAATTAAACAATTGCCAAAATATCACTTTCACGCATGATCAATAAATCTTGACCTTCAATTTGAATTTCTGTTCCAGCGTATTTACCATATAAAACGGTATCACCCACTTTAACAGTTACAGGTTCGTCTTTTTTACCAGGACCAGCAGCTACTATCACACCGCGTTGTGGTTTTTCTTTTGCTGTGTCTGGGATAATGATTCCACCAGCTGTTTTTTCTTCAGCAGCAGCAGGCATTACAATTACTCTGTCGTGTAAAGGCGTAATGTTTAGTTTTTTAGCAGTACTCTTAGCCATACTTATCGTTTTTGGTTTTAAATTAAATTGATTTACACTTATATCTTCAAGAACCTTGCCAATGACTTATTTACTTGTTTAATGAGTCAAAATTGCAGTGGCAAGAACTAAAAGGGGACAAGGGAGGCAAATCTATGCTTAAATTTGTATGTTTTGGGCTTAATAATGTAAAAAATGTCAGTTTTTTTGGATTTATTTAGATAGATTTGCACCCCTTATAGCTCTTATTATTATGATGAACCGCCGCAACATCCGAATTAAAGTAATGCAAGTTTTATATATGCTTGAATCCAATATTCAAGGTACTTCTA
>DAIUEC010000011.1:0-2377 GCA_036845345.1 Sediminibacterium sp. | reverse complement strand
ATTAAAGTAATGCAAGTTTTATATATGCTTGAATCCAATATTCAAGGTACTTCTAACTCATTACTCAACAAAGAATTTGATAAAACACGAAATTTATTCGTTTTCCTGGTTCATTTAATCCACCAAGTAGCCTTATTTGCCGAAGTGGAGTCTCAACAAAGAGCATCAAAAAACCTTCCTGATCAAGCCGATTTGTCTGTAAATATTAAAATTGCTGGCAACACCATTGTTTGGCAAACAATTGAGTCGGAAGCTTTCAAAAAAGCAGTTGAAATTGTCAAACCTCATCAATGGTTAGAAGGGGATTTGGTTAAAAATTTGTTCAGACAATTGTCCGAGTCTAATGAATATAAAGCATACATAGCGGAGGATAGCAGAGATAAGGCAAAGGAAAAAGAAATCTTAAAGTTCATATTTGGTACCATCATTTTGGGTTCCGAAAATGCGTTGGATTATATCGATGAACATTTTACCAATTGGGAGGATGAAGGGGATATGATGATTGGTTTTGTTTTAAATTATATTCAAAAGCCAGGGTCAGTTAATTTCTTGGATTTAGTAGGAGATGAGAAGATGAAATTTGCAAATGATTTATTGCAAACTGCGATTGATAAAAAAACAATATCGGAAGACATTATCAAGCCAAAATTAAAGAATTGGGATCCAGAGCGTATCGCAGTAATTGATATGATATTGTTAAGATTAGGCGTTTGTGAATTAGTTTATTTTGATACGATACCAACCAAAGTGACTATTAATGAATATATCGATTTAGCAAAAGACTATAGTACCGAACAAAGTGGTCATTTTGTGAATGGTATTTTAGATAGTATCCATAAAGAATTAGTGGGCAATGGAAAGATTCAAAAGGTAAGTCATAAGGGTAAATAGAATCTTTGCCTTATATTTGTATCCATCAATTAGAGCATCATCTTATTAAATATTAAAACAAGGAAAAAATGTTAGCTATTTTATTACAAGCACAACCAGGTAATGGCGGAAATCTTAATTTAATCATGTTAGCAGGTATCATCGTGGTATTCTGGTTTTTCATGATTCGTCCACAAGCTAAAAAAGCAAAAGAGCAAAAGAAATTTATTGACGGAATGCAAAAAGGGGATAAAGTAGTTACGATTGCTGGTATTCATGGTACTATTTCTAAAGTAAACGAAGACAACACCGTTCAATTGGAAGTAAGTCCTGGTACTTATTTAAAGATTGAAAGATCTTCTATAAGCTTAGAGTGGTCTCAGGCAATTAACAAATAGTTTTCTATTTCAAGATATATAATCCGAAACTGAATTCCTTTATTGGAAATTAGTTTCGGATTTTTTGTTTCCATATTTCACTTAACTTTAATAGTGTCAAAACGTATTTAGATGTCTGTAATTATTGGCTTAACTGGAGGAATTGGATCCGGCAAATCAATTGTTGCCAAGGTTTTTGAAAGCCTAGGGATTCCTGTTTTTAACGCTGATGCTACCGCTAAAGACATCATGAATACCAATACAATTATTAAGTCCAAATTGATTGAGGCTTTTGGCAATGAAGTTTATTCTAGTACGATTGATAAGAACGGGAATGCTACTGAAACTTTGAATCGAGCATATCTATCTAAATTGGTTTTTTCGGATCCCTATCAATTAGAAATTTTAAATGCTATCGTTCATCCCATTACTATTCAAGCAGCAATAGATTGGGCAGCAGCACAAACTGCTCCATATGTAATTAAAGAAGCTGCCTTGTTTTTTGAATCAGGATCTGCTCATGGGATCACAAAAATTATTGGCGTTTCAGCACCAAAAGCATTGCGCATTCACAGAGTGATGAAAAGAGATCAATGCACAAAAGATGAAGTAGAAAAAAGAATGGCTCATCAAATTGAAGAGAGCATCAAAATGAAATTATGCGATTTTGTGATTGTAAATGATGATCAACATTTGGTAGTACATCAAGTGGTAGCATTACATGAAAAACTATTGGCAGCATTAAAATAATTCTACGCTAATCTTTAATTTAATGAAGTGATTTATTTAAAGATCATTTATTTCACAATCTTGTAGCACCAGCGTTTTAATCTTCCTTCAAAATCAAATGGGGTAGTAGCTTTAGTGATGTCTTTAATTCCATCACTATTTATATTTTCGATATCAATAATGAACTGTGTGAAGTTGGTACTAAAATATAAAATGCCACCTGGCTTCATGGCGCGCAAAACGTCATTGATTAATTCAACATGGTCTCTTTGAATATCCAATATATCCTTCATTCTTTTACTATTGCTAAAAGTGGGAGGATCCATTACGACTAAATCAAAATGATTGGCTGGCAATGTTTTTAAATATTGCTTTACATCGGCATGTACGAATTGATAATC
>DAIUEC010000010.1:0-36700 GCA_036845345.1 Sediminibacterium sp. | reverse complement strand
AAAATATAATAGCATCATGCAATTGCACAATTTTAATTCGGGTCCTGCCATTTTACCAAAAGAAGTTTTAGATCAAGCAGCAACGGCAATTCATAATTTTAATAATACAGGATTATCTATTTTAGAGATAGGACATCGCACTTCACATTTTGTGGAAGTGATTGAAGAGGCAAAGCAAATTGTAAAAAGATTAATGGATATTGGTGATGAATATGAAGTACTTTTTTTACAAGGAGGAGCAACTATGCAATTTATGCAAGTGCCCATGAATTTATTAGATGAAAATGGTTTAGCGGCTATTTGTGACAATGGTGTTTGGGGAAATAAAGCAGTAAAAGAAGCAAAATTATTTGGACCGGTTGCTGTAGTTTCAGATAGTTCAGATAAAAAACATACTTATTTAAATAAGCAATTAGATTTACCACAGGGCACTACTTATTTGCATATAACTACCAATAATACAGTAGAGGGAACTCAATGGCATCAATACCCACAGGTGAATGTGCCATTAATTGGAGATATGAGTTCGGATATATTTTGTCGCCCAACAGATTTTAAAAAATTCGATTTAATTTATGCAGGTGCACAAAAAAATATGGGCGCTGCAGGGGTAACGATGGTAGTGGTAAAAAAATCATTGTTAGGAAAAGTAAACAGAAAAATTCCTGCAATTTTAGATTATCAAAAACATATCGAAGCGGGTTCATTATTAAACACACCACCTGTATTTTCAATTTATGTAAGCCTACTAACTTTAAGATGGATTGAAAAAGAAGGAGGCTTGGTAGAAATGGAAAAACGCAATCAAGAAAAAGCAACTTTGTTATATAACACGATTGATGCGCATCCATTATTTAATTGCCCTATTGCCAAAGAAGATCGCAGTATTATGAACGCGGTTTTCTTTTTAAATGATGTATCAAAAGAAGCTGAATTTTTAGATTTATGTAAAAAATCGGGCATGATTGGCGTAAAGGGATATCGCACAGTGGGAGGTATAAGAGTGAGTATGTACAATGCGATGCCGTTATCAAGTGTGCAAACATTCTGTGATTTAATGAATAATTTCTCTTAATTATTTTTATATAAACAGGTTCAACAAAAAATCTTTTTCTCAATAATAAGAACGATATTTGCGCCCATGGCAAAAATTAGACCCTTTGAAGCACTTCGTCCTCAGCCACAGTTGGCTAAGCAAGTTGCAAGTAAACCATACGACGTTTTAAATAGTGCTGAAGCAAAAACGGAAGCAGTAGGTAACGCCTATTCATTTTTACATATTACAAAAAGTGAAATTGATTTACCAGAATCTGTAGACATTCATAGTCAACAAGTTTATGATTTAGCATTAGAAAATTTAAATGCATTTGTACAAAGAGATGTGTTGTTTAAGGAATCAAAACCTTGTTATTATATATATCAATTAATTATGGATGGACGTGCGCAAACAGGATTAGTTTGTGTAAGTAGTATTGATGATTATAATAATTACATTATTAAAAAGCACGAGTTTACGCGTCCTGAAAAAGAGCAGGATAGAATCAATCATATTAAAACTTCAGGTGCACAAACTGGAAACGTGTTTTTAGCTTATCGCAATCAATCAAGTATTGATGCGATTATTGAAAAACACAAGACGACTAAAAATCCAGTGTATGACTTTACTGCCGAGGATGGCATTCAACATACTGTTTGGGCGGTAAGTGATTCAGCTGTAATTCAACAAATTACTGACTTATTTGAAACGGAAGTGCCTTGCACTTATATTGCCGATGGTCACCACCGTGCTGCTTCGGCTGCAAAAGTGAAGTTGGCTTTAGGTGAAGCTGCCACTCCAGCTGCAGACTATTTCTTGACTACTTTATTTCCTTCTAATCAATTACATATCATGGACTATAACCGTGTAGTAAAAGATTTGAATGGTCATAGTGAAGAAGCTTTTTTAGCTGCTTTGCAAAATGAATTTGAAGTTGTTGAACATGAAGGAGCCTATAAGCCTGCACATTTACACAGTTTTGGGATGTATTTAGCTGGCAAGTGGTATCGCTTAACTGCAAAACCAGGTACATACAATGACAACGATCCAATTGGTGTATTAGATGTAACTATTTTGTCTAATAATATCTTATCAAAACTATTGGGTATTGTGGATCAAAGAACCGATAAGCGTATTGATTTCGTGGGTGGAATTAGAGGTTTAGGAGAGTTGGAAAAAAGAGTGGATAGTGGTGAAATGCAATTAGCCATTAGCTTATACCCTGTAACTATTGATCAATTATTTAATATTGCAGATGCAGGTGAAGTAATGCCTCCAAAAAGTACATGGTTCGAACCAAAATTAAGAGACGGATTATTGACGCACTTAATTTACTAGTAATATTTAAAATCATTTTGAATGATTTATTAAACCCAGCAATCTAGCTGGGTTTGTTTTTTTGCAGCTTTCTTTGTACTTTGTTACACAATTTTGCTTGACCATGGAATGTAAACGCCTCTTTGATTGTATTGATCATCAATTACAAAATTTTCCTAAAAAGGATATGTTATCTGCTAAAGAAAATGGCAGCTGGAGACACTATTCAACGCAGGAGATAGCAAAAACAGTAAATGAATTAAGTGCTGGTTTGCATAAGCTTGGCTTGTCTGCGCATAATTTTACACCAGAGGGTAGTGATAAGATTGCTGTAATAAGTAATAATCGACCTGAGTGGTTAATTGCAGATATGGCTGCACAACAATTAGGAATTATTTGGGTGCCTGTTTATCCAACCACCAATCCATTGGAGTTGGCATTTATTTTAAATGATGCGTCGGTTAAATATATGTTTGCAAGTAATCAAGACTTGTACAACAAAGTAATGTCTATCAAGGATCAGGTTGAATGCTTACAAGAAGTGTACACTTTTGATAAAATAGAAGGCGCAAAACATTGGACTGAATTATTGAATAATGATGCTTCAATTTTACAAGAGGTAGCAGCCATTAAAAAATCGATTCCTGTAGAGCAGGTGGCAACCTTTATTTATACATCAGGAACTACAGGTACACCGAAGGGCGTAATGTTAACGCATAAAAATATTTATTTCAATTTAACAATGGGAAGAGAAAGTTTCCCTTTCCCTGATGCGCCAACTTTAAAAGTATTAAGTTTTTTACCACTGAATCATATTTTTGAAAAAGTGGTTTCCTATATTTATATGTATAGTGGTATGGCTATTTATTATGCTGAAAGCATGGATACCATTGCCGATAACCTACGTGAAGTAAAACCAGATGGCTTTTCAACCGTACCAAGATTATTGGAAAAAGTATTTGAGAAAATAATGTTGAAAGGCGAAGAGTTAACAGGTATTAAAAGAAAATTATTTTTCTGGTCAGTGGATGTAGCACAACAGTATGATAATTTAGTGCCTGGATCTTGGTGGTATAATTTAAAATTAAAAATTGCTAATAAAATAATTTTCGGCAAATGGCGTGTGGCATTGGGTGGCAATGTTAAATTCATTGTTACAGGTGGTGCAGCATGTCAAGTAAAATTATTACGCATTTTTAACGCTGCTCAAATTCCAGTATATGAAGGATATGGACCAACCGAAAACAGTCCAATTATTAGTATCAATTTAAGAACACAAGGTGGAACAAAATATGGAACGGTGGGTGAAGTGATTAAAGGCGTTGAATTTAAATTAGAACCAGACGGAGAAATATGTGTAGCAGGTCCAAGTGTCATGTTGGGCTATTATAAGCGTCCCGATTTAACAGCCGAAACAGTAATTGATGGATGGTTGCACACCGGTGATATTGGAGAGATTGTAGACGGTCGTTATTTAAAAATTACAGATCGTAAAAAAGAGTTGTTCAAAACCAGTGGTGGTAAATATGTTGCACCGCAACCTATTGAGAACAAAATGAAAGAAAGTCCTTTTATTGAGCAAATACTATTGATAGGGGACAATCGTAAGTTTGTAAGTGCCTTAATTGTACCAGGGTTTTCAAAATTAAAAGACTGGGCAAAGCAACATGGCATTGAGTATACGAGCAACGAGGAGATTATTAAAAACAACATGGTCATTACGATGATTGCTGATATCGTAGAGGAGTATAACGCATTATTTAATCAAGTAGAACAGGTAAAGAAATTTACTTTGTTACCAAGAGAGTTTACGATTGATAAGGGTGAGATGACGCCTAAATTAAGTGTTAAAAGAAAAGTAGTACTCGCTAATTTTGAAGCAGAAGTAGAAGCAATGTATCAGGCTTAATTATTTCTTTGTAAGAATTTTTCTTTGATAATTGTTTGCACGTCTTTGTTTTGAATTTTACTTTCTAACCAGGAAATAATATCCAAATACATAAAGGCCCTGCTCTCCAGTTTATTTTTTTCTAGAGGTGCTAACTTCTGCAACAAGTTTTCAAAAGATGCTTCTTTGCCCGATTGAATAGCGTTTCTTAAAAAGTTAAATAACACTACTTCCACCGCGCCTAAATTTTTCATCTTCGCCATAAAACGATACACCGATTTTGATAGATAAGCTACCACTTCGGTGTTGCCTAATTCATAATGCGCAATTAAATGAAGCAGTCGCGCATAACATTGTAAGTCGTCACGCAGGTTCAATTTCCAATTAATGATGCTGTTTAAATAATCAATTGATTTTTCAGCATCACCAGCGCCAAAATACAAACAAGCTATCTTGTAATAGAATACCAATACACGGTGACTATCCATGTACAATTCAATGTCTTTTAATTTTTCTTCCATACTTGGAACCATCGCCAAACCCTCACTGAATGTGCCTTCTAGAAAGTGTTGATTAATTTTAGCAATGTATAAGTAAATAAAAGACTGAATTAAATTATTCTTGTTATTAAGTACAATTTGTGATTCACTAAAGTTTTCTAAAATACAAATGGTCTCTTTGAATTTGTCAATATTTTTTAAATCAAAATGGGCACTAATTAAATTGTGTAAGCCTTTGATGTATTGTGCGGATTCAATCAATTGCATGTTTTCTTCCTTCTCAAATAGGTCCACCCATTTTTGAGCATAACGATAATGCATTAAAAAATCCTGTGTAATAAATCCATACCAACAATAACATTGATACAAATATAATTTCTCGTAAAACCCTTCTTCATTTTTTACAATTTCCAAAATAGGATCTTGTATGAGTGCATCTAATGTTACTCTATCCTCTTCGTTTCTTGCATGACCATGTTGAATATACCAGCCATATAATTGTAAACTTAAATTGGAAGTTTTTGCAATTAATTCTAAGCGATGATTTGCTTCGTCAATTTCATCACTTAATTGTTTAGCCCTATCCTGCATGCTACGGGTAATATGCAGGGATTCAATTTTCTTTTCTAAAAACAATACCTGCAATAAAAAAGTAACCTGATTATTTTGCTTGGTTAAGGTTTTAATTTTATCTAAAATGCGCAAGCTTTGCAAGTAAAGTCCTTTGTTGTATAAAATTTTAGCATGGTCTAATTGCTCATGAATTTGCAAGTCAATATTTTCTGCCTGCTTAACAATTCTTAAACTTGATAAAATTTGATCATATAAATGCGCCTTTAAATTGGACAACTGTTGCTTTTGAATAGACTCGTTTTTACGCAACAATTCCTCCTCATCATAGTCCTTCATCTTGTCCAAGGCATCAAAAAGAGTGACTATTTTCAAATCAGCAGACGCAGAATTGCGGGCAGCATACAACTTAAAATTGCGCTTTTCCCCCTTTTCCAGGGACTTCACTAAAATAAATAAGGCGTCGGTGCTTAGGTTGGGCATCGTAGCTGATTTTAATTCAAGTTATTGAAAATCAATTAATTAATCAAAAAATAGTCTCTTTATACATTGTAAAATAGGCATAAAAATGATGTGAATTACTTGTTAATATAGGGTAAATTTGAACAATAAACGGGCCAAAAGCCCGTTTTGTATCATAACAGGTTCAAAATCAATAAGATGCTTGCTTTATCAGGACTCAGGTTCGGATGAAAAAGGCTTCTATTTATGTAAAATATTTAAAGCAAAAACAATGAGTCAAAAAGTCTTCATTTTTGATACCACATTAAGAGACGGAGAACAGGTTCCGGGCTGTAAGCTAAACACCAAGGAAAAATTGGAGTTAGCTGTAAGACTGGAGGAATTGGGCGTGGATATTTTGGAAGCAGGTTTTCCTGTTTCAAGTCCGGGAGATTTTGAGTCGGTAAATCAAATTGCCAAGACTTTAAAAAATACCGTGGTTTGTGGTTTATCACGTGCGGTACAAAATGATATCGAAGTAGCAGCTGCTGCCTTAAAACCAGCAAAGCGTTTTAGAATTCATACAGGTATTGGTACTTCTGATTTACATATCAAACATAAGTTCAATTCTAATAGAGAAGAAATTATTGAGCGTGCAATAAAGGCAGTAACTATAGCAAGAAATTTTACAGACGATGTTGAATTTTATGCAGAGGATGCAGGCCGTACGGACAATGAATATTTAGCGCGTGTTATTGAAGCAGTCGTTAAAGCGGGTGCAACTACTTTAAATATTCCTGATACTACTGGCTATTGTTTACCACAACAGTACCAAGAAAAAATGGCCTACTTGTATAACAATGTTCCAAACATTGACAAAGCTATTTTATCATGTCACTGTCATAATGATTTAGGATTAGCAACAGCCAATTCTATTGCAGGTGTGATTGGTGGTGCAAGACAAATAGAGTGTACGATTAATGGTTTAGGTGAGCGCGCAGGTAACACTGCATTAGAGGAAGTAGTTATGATTTTAAATCAACATAAGGATTTAGGATTTCATACCAGCATCAATCCAAAGTTGTTAAACACCATCAGCCGCGAGGTTTCAGAGACAATGCGTATGATGGTGCAACCAAATAAAGCCATTGTGGGTGCAAATGCATTTTCACATTCATCAGGAATTCATCAGGATGGTTTCTTAAAGGAAGCACAAACTTATGAGATTATTAATCCAGCTGAAGTAGGTGCGGATGAAAGTAAAATTGTTTTAACAGCACGTAGTGGTCGTAGTGCATTAGCGCATCGATTACATAAAATTGGATATCAGTTTACAAGAAATGAAATTGATGAATTATATCCTTTGTTTTTAGAAATCGCAGATAAAAAGAAAGAAGTACTAGAAGCTGATTTGCAAGAAATGGCAACAGCGTATAAAAAATAATAACAATGGGAAAAACATTATTTGAAAAAATTTGGGACAAGCATGTGGTGAAACAAATTGAAGATGGTCCTTCGGTTGTTTATATCGACAAGCACTTTATTCATGAAGTAACCAGCCCGCAAGCTTTTAGTGGAATTGAAAAAAGAGGAGCACAAATTTTTAGACCTCAACAAATTGTAGCCACTGCCGATCATAATGTGCCTACCATGAACCAAGAGTTACCTATTAAAGATGCTTTATCAAAATTTCAGGTAGACACTTTAATTGAGAATTGTAAAAAGCATGGTGTTGAATTATACGGATTAGGTCATAAGTACCAAGGTATTGTACACGTGATTGGGCCAGAGTTGGGTATCACACAACCAGGCATGACCATTGTATGTGGAGATAGTCATACTTCAACACATGGTGCATTTGGATCTATTTCATTTGGAATTGGAACCAGTGAAGTGGAAATGGTTTTTGCATCACAATGTATTATGCAAAGCAAGCCAAAAGTAATGCGCATAAATATTGACGGCGAATTAAAAAATGGAGTAGTATCAAAAGATATTATTTTATACATCATTGCACAAATTTCTGCAAGTGGAGCAACAGGTTATTTTGTAGAGTATGCAGGTTCTGCTATTCGTGCATTAAGTATGGAAGCAAGAATGACCATTTGTAATATGAGTATTGAGATGGGCGCAAGAGGAGGAATGATTGCACCAGATCAAACAACATTCGATTATATCAAGGGTCGTTTATTTGCGCCACAAGGTGCAGACTGGGATAAAAAATTAGCTGCATGGGCAGCATTATATACCGATGCAGATGCAAAGTTTGATGTTGAAATAAATATCAAAGCCGAAGACATTGATCCAATGATTACTTACGGAACCAATCCTGGTATGGGATTGAGCGTAAGAGGTACCTTGCCAACTGTTGAAAGTTTTGCAGATGCTACTGAAAAACAGAATTACGAAAAAGCATTAGCGTATATGGGACTAACTGCTGGCCAAAGTTTATTAGGCATGCCCGTACAAAATGTATTTATCGGTTCTTGTACGAATTCAAGAATTGAAGATTTCCGTTTGGTAGCAAGCATTATCAAAGGCAAACAAAAAGATCCAAACATTAAAACTTTAATTGTACCAGGATCCCAGGAAGTAGCTAAACAAATTAAAGCTGAAGGCTTAGATAAAATATTTGCAGACGCAGGTGTTGAAATTAGACAAGCAGGATGTAGTGCTTGTTTAGGAATGAATGAAGATAAAATTCTAGCAGGGGAATATTGTATTAGTACCAGCAACAGAAACTTTGAAGGACGTCAAGGTGCCGGTGCAAGAACATTATTAGCAAGCCCATTAACTGCAGCAGCTGCATTGTTAACAGGAAAAATCACAGATATCAGAGATATATTAAACTAAGATTTTAATTATATGCAATCATTACAAAAAATCACAAGTAAGTTTATCCCACTACGTATTGAAAATGTAGATACGGATCAAATTATACCAGCGCGTTTTTTAAAGGCGACGACTAAGGATGGTTTTGGAAAAAATTTATTCAGAGACTGGAGATACGAGAACGATGATGAAACGAAACCAAAAGCAGATTTTGTATTAAACCAAAAACAATACAGTGGTGAAATTTTAGTTGCTGCTAAAAACTTTGGTTGTGGTTCTTCACGTGAGCATGCTGCATGGAGTATTCAAGACTATGGATTTAAAGTTGTGGTGTCTAGCTTTTTTGCGGACATTTTTAAAAACAATGCATTAAACAATGGCGTATTGCCAGTAACGGTTTCAGATGCTTTCTTGCAACAAATATTTGCGCAAGGTGCTGATGATACTTTAAGCGTTGACTTGGAAGCACAAACCATTACCATTGATGCCACCGGTGCACAGGAAAAGTTTGATATCAATTCATATAAAAAGACATGTATGTTAAATGGATATGATGATATTGATTATTTATTAAACATGAAGCCAGAGATTGAAGCTTACGAAAAAACAATATAGTTATGCAAAAGAAAATAGCAGTCATCCTAGGAGACGGAATTGGACCCGAGGTTACACAACAATCTATAAAAGTATTAAACACGATTGCAAAATATTACAATCATGAATTTAGTTATGAAAATGCTTTAATGGGTGCATGTGCCATTGATGAAACTGGGAATCCATTACCAGATGAGACTATTAAAATTTGTTTAGCGAGTGACGCTATTTTATTTGGTGCCATTGGGGATCCAAAATATGATAATGATCCAACTGCAAAAGTAAGACCAGAACAAGGTTTATTAAAACTAAGAAAGGAATTACAATTGTTTGCAAACATTCGTCCAGTAACTACTTATGCTGCATTACAACATCTAACTCCCTTAAAACCAAAGTTATTAGAGAACGTTGATTTTGTAATTTATAGAGAGTTAACGGGTGGCATTTATTTTGGTGCAAAAAGTTTAAGTGAGGATGGAACAGTTGCTCGAGATGATTGCTCTTACTCAGTTGCAGAAATTGAGCGTATTGCACATTTGGCATTTAAGCATGCACAAATCAGAAGAAAAAAATTGACATTAGTAGATAAAGCGAATGTATTAGAAACTTCAAGACTTTGGAGAAAAGTAGTACAAGCCATTGCCAAAGAATATAGTGATGTAACGGTTGATTATTTATTTGTAGACAATGCAGCGATGCAAATCATTCTAAATCCTGCACAATTTGATGTGGTATTAACAGAGAATTTGTTTGGAGATATTATTAGTGATGAAGCATCGGTATTAGCAGGTTCATTGGGATTATTGCCCTCTGCATCTGTTGGTAATACCGTAGCATTATTTGAACCTATTCATGGATCTTATCCGCAAGCAAAAGGAAAAGATATTGCTAATCCATTGGGATCTATTTTATCATCCGCAATGATGTTAGAACATTTTGGATTAACACAAGAAGCTGGCATCGTAAGAGAAGCAGCTGCATGGTGTTTGAATAGTGGCTTTGTAACAAAAGACATTGACCCAATGAATAGTTACACGACTACTGCTATTGGTGATTTAATTGCAGAGTATATCGAGAGACATGCAAAAGGAGAAACACATCCAATACATGAGCGTTTACATAAATCTACTATCATTTAATAAAATTTTATGGAACTAAATAAATATTCAAAAACCATCACATTGGATCCGACGCAACCAGCGGCGCAGGCTATGTTTTATGGTATTGGATTAACAGATGCTGATTTAAATAAAGCACAAGTAGGTATTGCGAGTATGGGTTATGATGGCAACACTTGTAATATGCATTTGAATGCATTGGCTGCAGATGTTAAAAAGAGTGTTTGGGAAAATGATTTAGTAGGACTTACTTTTCATACGATTGGGGTGAGTGATGGAATGAGTAATGGTACCGATGGTATGCGTTATTCATTAGTGAGTCGTGATGTAATTGCAGACAGTATTGAAACAGTTTGTGGTGCACAATATTATGATGCATTAATTACGGTTCCGGGTTGTGATAAAAATATGCCAGGTTCTTTAATTGCAATGGGTCGTTTAAATCGTCCATCTTTAATGTTATATGGAGGTACGATTGCACCGGGTCATTATAAAGGACAGGACTTAAATATTGTTTCTGCATTTGAAGCATTAGGACAAAAAATTGCAGGACAATTAGACGAAGCAGATTTTAAAGGTATCGTGCAACATGCATGTCCAGGTGCGGGTGCATGTGGAGGTATGTATACAGCAAATACAATGGCATCAGCGATTGAAGCATTGGGAATGAGCTTACCTTATTCATCAAGCAATCCAGCATTGAGTGCAGAAAAATTACAAGAGTGTAAGGATGCAGGTGCAGCCATAAGATTATTATTAGAGCGCGATATAAAACCAAAAGATATCATGACACGCAAAGCATTTGAAAATGCAGTTGCAGTAATTATGGTATTGGGTGGTAGTACCAATGCGGTATTGCATATGATTGCAATGGCTAAAGCAGTGGGTGTTGAATTTACACAAGACGATTTTCAAACGATAAGTGATAAGATTCCTGTACTAGCCGATTTTAAACCATCCGGTAAATATTTAATGCAGGACTTACATCAATATGGTGGTGTGCCAGCGGTCATGAAATATATGTTGGCGCAAGGATGGTTGCATGGTGATTGTTTAACAGTAACTGGTAAAACCATTGCAGAAAATTTAGCAGCTGCTCCTGATTTAGATTTCGATCAACAAAAAATTATTCTTCCAAAAGAAAATCCAATCAAAGCCACTGGACATTTACAAATCATGTACGGCAATTTAGCAACAGGCGGAAGCGTTGCAAAAATTTCTGGAAAAGAAGGTGATATGTTTGAAGGTCCAGCACGTGTATTTGATGGAGAACACGCATTGATTGAAGGAATCAATTCAAAAAAGATTCAACCAGGCGATGTAGTAGTGATTAAAAACGTAGGACCGGTGGGTGCTCCAGGTATGCCAGAGATGTTAAAACCAACTTCTGCCATTATTGGTGCAGGTTTAGGAAAATCAGTGGCTTTAATTACCGACGGAAGATTCAGTGGTGGTACGCACGGATTTGTAATTGGACATATTACACCTGAAGCTTACAAAGGAGGTTTAATTGGTATTGTAGAAGATGGAGATATCATTGAGTTGAATGTACCAAAAAGAACCATGACTTTAAAAGTAGACGAAGCAACAATCGCAAAACGAAGAGCAGCGCAACCAGCACCAAAATTAAAAGTAACCAATGGTGTATTGTATAAATATGCAAAGTTGGTAAAGGATGCAAGTGAAGGATGTGTAACTGATGAGAATTAAATTAAAATTATACAGTGTATAAATTTAATTTAATGATGAAGGAGGAAAACTAAAAAGATTTTTATGGAGCAAAAAAAATTAACAGGATCGCAAGCAGTATTGGAAGCATGTATTGCGGAAGGTGTGGATACCATTTTTGGATATCCAGGCGGCGCTATCATGCCAATTTATGATGCATTGTATGATTACAAAGAAAAATTGAATCATATTTTGGTGCGTCATGAGCAAGGTGGAATCCATGCTGGACAAGGCTATGCGCGTAGCTCAGGAAAAGTAGGTGTGGTATTCGCCACTAGCGGACCAGGTGCTACTAATTTAGTAACCGGACTTGCAGATGCTATGATTGATAGTACTCCATTGGTTTGTATCACAGGACAAGTGTTTGCACATTTATTAGGAACCGATGCATTCCAAGAAACGGATGTTATTAATATTACCATGCCGGTAACAAAATGGAATTATCAAATTACAGATGCTGAAGAAATTCCAACGGTATTGGCAAAAGCATTTTATTTAGCAAGAAGCGGAAGACCAGGACCTGTATTAATTGATATTTCAAAGAATGCGCAATTTCAAGAATTTAATTATCAAGGATACACGCCTTGTAATCATATAAGATCTTATCGCCCTAAACCAGTCATCAGAAAAAATTATATCGATGAAGCAGTTGCATTAATCAACAATGCAAAAAAGCCATTGGTTATTTTTGGACAAGGAGTGATATTAGGAAAGGCAGAAAAAGAATTTAAAAAGTTTATCGAGAAAAGTGGCATGCCAGCAGCATGGACTTTATTAGGACTTAGTGCATTGTCAACGGATCATCCGCAAAACGTGGGTATGCTTGGGATGCATGGTAATTATGGACCTAATGTTTTGACCAATGAGTGTGATGTATTAATTGCAGTAGGTATGCGTTTTGACGATCGCGTAACGGGTCGTTTAGATAAATACGCGAAGCAAGCAAAAATTATTCATTTAGATATTGATCCTTCTGAAATAGATAAAAACGTAAGAGCAACTGTAGGGGTATGGGGTGATTGTAAAGAAACATTGCCATTACTTACATTAGGTATCGAGCAAAAAGACAGAAGCGAATGGTTAGCGGTTTTTGCAGATTATGCAAAACAAGAATACGAACAATGTATTCAACCTGAAATGTATCCTAGTTCGGAAGAGATGACGATGGCAGAAGTAATTCGTAATATCAATGAGATTACCGAAGGCAATGCGATTATGGTAACCGATGTAGGACAACATCAAATGGTAACATGTCGTTATGCAAAATTCAATGATACGCGCAGCAATGTAACTTCTGGAGGCCTTGGTACCATGGGCTTTGGATTACCTGCAGCGATTGGTGCAAAGTTTGGTGCACAGGACAGAACTGTAATTGCGGTGATTGGTGATGGTGGATTCCAAATGACATTACAAGAATTAGGAACGATTATGCAAACAGGCATTGATGTAAAAATCTTGATTTTAAATAATCAGTTTTTAGGTATGGTGCGTCAATGGCAGGATTTGTTTATGGACAAGAGATATTCTTTTGTGGACATCGAAAGTCCTAACTATGTGATGTTGGCAAAATCATACGGCATTGAAGGTGCAAAAGTAGAACACAGAAAAGATTTAGAAGCTGCAGTAAAAACGATGTTGGCACATAAAGGATCTTATTTGTTAGAAGTAATGGTGGGTAAGGAAAACAATGTATTCCCAATGGTGCCACAGGGATGTAGTGTATCAGAAATCAGACTTAAGTAAAACGAATTATATGAGTAACAATACAGAAAAACAAGAATACACCATAACAGTGTATACCGAAAACCAAGTGGGTTTGTTAAATCGTATTGCCATTATTTTTTCAAGAAGAAAAATAAATGTCGAAAGTTTAAACACCTCTCCCTCCGAAGTGCCGGGCATACACCGTTTTACTATTGTGGTAGAGGAGTCTCGCGATGTGGTGTTGAAAGTGGTTCGTCAAATTGAAAAACAAGTAGAAGTTTTAAAAGCTTACTTTAATACCAATGATGAAATTGTTTGGCAGGAGTTGGCAT
This sequence comes from Sediminibacterium sp., assembly GCA_036845345.1. Taxonomy (GTDB): domain Bacteria; phylum Bacteroidota; class Bacteroidia; order Chitinophagales; family Chitinophagaceae; genus Sediminibacterium. The sequence goes on along the minus strand of DAIUEC010000010.1, from coordinate 22,640 downwards.
TGTATAAAGTTTTGAGTGAAGAGATTACGGAGAAAGTAAAAGTAGAAAGATTATTAAGAGAGTTTGGAGCAAGAGCGGTAGCGATTAGAAAAGACTTTATTGTTTTTGAAACAACAGGACATAGAGAAGAAACCAATAAACTAATGGAGGCGCTAGCCCCATTTGGTTTGGTAGAATTTGTAAGAAGCGCAAGGGTTGCGATCATTAAAGAGAGTGCTGGCTTCCACGAAAAGTTAAAAGACTTTGAAGAGCGTGAACCAGGAGAGGAGGTCATTGAAAACGAATACTTAGGAAAAAGAGAAGCAGTATTTACTATGTAAAAAGCAAAATATAAAGGAATCAAAAAATAAAGCAGTTAAAAAAACAATTAATAAACAAACAATAGCAACTAAAATTTTTAATCTCAATTAAACAAAAAGTAAAATGGCAAAGTTAAATTTCGGAGGTACCGAAGAAAATGTAGTAACTCGTGAAGAGTTCCCATTAGCAAAAGCACAGGAAGTTTTAAAGAACGAAGTAGTAGCAGTAATTGGTTACGGCGTTCAAGGTCCTGGTCAAGCATTGAACCAAAAAGAAAATGGTATTAATGTAATTGTTGGTCAAAGAAAAAATTCAAAATCTTGGGATAAAGCAGTAGCTGATGGATTCGTTCCTGGCCAAACTTTATTTGAAATAGAAGAAGCATTAGAGAAAGGAACTATTATCTGTTATTTATTAAGTGACGCAGCGCAAATCGCAATGTGGCCAACCGTAAAAAAACATTTAACGCCAGGTAAGGCATTGTACTTCTCTCATGGATTTGGTATCACTTATAAAGAGCAAACAGGAATCGTTCCTCCAGCAGATGTGGATGTAATCTTAGTAGCTCCAAAAGGTTCTGGTACTTCATTAAGAAGAATGTTCTTACAAGGACGTGGCTTAAACAGTAGCTTCGCAATTTTCCAAGACGCAACTGGTAAAGCACATGATAGAGTAATTGCATTAGGTATCGCAGTAGGATCTGGATATTTATTTGAAACAGATTTCAAAAAAGAAGTTTACTCTGACTTAACAGGTGAGCGTGGAACTTTAATGGGTGCTATCCAAGGTATTTTCGCAGCACAATACCAAGTGTTACGTAATAACGGTCACTCTCCTTCAGAATCATTTAACGAAACAGTGGAAGAATTAACACAATCATTAATGCCATTGGTTGCAGAAAATGGTATGGACTGGATGTATGCAAACTGTTCAACAACAGCACAAAGAGGTGCGTTGGATTGGTGGAAAAAATTCCGTGATGCAACTTTACCAGTATTCTCTGATTTATACAATAGCGTAGCAACTGGAGCTGAAGCTGCACGTTCAATTGATTTAAATAGTAAAGATGATTATCGTGAAAAATTAGAAGTTGAATTAGCTGAATTACACAACAGTGAAATGTGGCAAGCTGGTCGTACAGTAAGAAGCTTACGTCCAGAAAACCAACCTGGTAAATAATTATAGATGACTAATGTTCAATTAGTAGATAAGCCTGCACTTGATATTCAAGGAGCATTTGAAAGACTAAAGCCGGTGGTTAACCATACTCCGCTTCAGTTTAATGCAAATTTATCCCGAAAATATCAGTGCAGGGTTTATTTAAAAAGAGAGGATTTGCAAATTGTACGCTCTTATAAATTAAGAGGTGCATACAACATGATGAGTCAAATGACATCGGATCAATTGGCAAAGGGTGTGGTATGTGCAAGTGCGGGCAATCATGCACAAGGCTTTGCGTATAGTTGTAAAAAATTAAATGTAAAGGGTGTCGTATTTATGCCTATTCCATCACCACAACAAAAAGTAAATCAAACAAAAATGTTTGGTGAAAATTTTATTGAGGTTATTTTGGTGGGAGATACATTTGATGATTGTGCGAAAGCTGCAAAGGAATATACAGTTGCACATGGTATGACTTTTATTCCTCCTTTTGATCATCCATTTATTATGGCAGGACAAGGAACAGTGGGTGTAGAAATTTTAGACGACTACAATCAATTAGGCGAGCCTGCAATTGATTATATATTTATCCCAATTGGCGGTGGTGGATTGTGCGGAGGGGTAGGAACTTATTTTAAGCAAAACTCTCCTCATACAAAAATCATTGGATTGGAACCAGAGGGTGCGCCTAGTATGCTCACTGCATTAAAGGAAGGGCATCCAGTAGAATTAGAACAGATAGATAAGTTTGTGGATGGCGCTGCAGTAAAACGAATTGGTGATTACACATTTGCAGTTTGTAAAGATGTGATTGATGATATGCATTTAGTGCCAGAAGGTAAAATTTGTACGACCATTTTACAAATGTATAATGAGGAAGCCATTGTAGTAGAACCTGCAGGGGCATTGAGTATTGCGGCATTGGATGATTATGCCGATCAAATAAAAGGAAAGACAATCGTTTGTATTGTTAGTGGAAGCAATAATGATATTGCACGTATGCAAGAGATTAAAGAAAGATCATTGATATACGAAGGATTAAAACATTATTTCTTAATTCGCTTTGCACAAAGACCAGGTGCTTTAAAAGATTTTGTAAATAAAGTATTGGGACCCGAAGATGATATCACCAGGTTTGAGTACATACAAAAGCATAATAAGGAAGCCGGTCCTGCATTAGTAGGATTAGAATTAAAATCAAATAAAGATTATGAAGTGCTTATTGAAAACATGAAGCGTTATCAAATCAATTACAACGAAATAAATAAAGACGATAATATTTACGGATACTTAATCTAATATTATCGCGGATAAAAATAAGGGTTATGCAAGTTTTAAAATTTGGAGGAAGTTCAGTAGGAAGTGCAGAAGCTATAGCTAAAGTAGTAGCTATTGTAACAGAGGCCATTAAAAAAGAACCAACCATTGTAGTTGTATCTGCAATGAGTGGGGTAACGGATCAATTGTTAATGTTGGCGCAGAGTGCATCACAAGGAAACGAAGCATACAAAACCATTATTCAAAATATTGAGCAAAAACATTTAGACGCAGTACGTGTATTGTTACCTATACAGGCACAATCGGCTACTTTAAGTTTAGTAAAGCAAACTATTAACGAATTAGAATCTAATTGCGAAGGACTATTCATGTTAAAAGAATTGTCAAATCGTATGCAGGATAAAATTGTAAGCTTTGGTGAATTATTATCTTCAAAAATAATTTCTGCAACATTTGCATCCAAAGGTTTAAATCAACAATGGGTTGATTCAAGATTGTTGATTAAAACCAATTCAAATTATTTGAATGCGGTAGTAGATAAAGAATTAACAGCTAAAACAATTCAAACTTATTTCGCCGATGCCGAAAACAATAAGTTTGATTTATATATGGCACCAGGATTTATCTCTTCTGACGCCGAAGGCAATACCACTACCTTAGGACGAGGTGGCTCTGATTATACAGGAGCTATTTTTGCAGCTGCAGTAAAAGCTTCTGCTTTAGAAATTTGGACGGATGTAAGTGGTATGATGACTGCTGATCCGCGCATGGTTCAAAATGCAAAAGAGATTCCACAAATTTCATATCAGGAAGCCATGGAGTTATCGCATTTTGGTGCGAAGGTGATTTATCCACCAACCATTCAGCCGGTGATGCATCAAAATATTCCAGTGTGGATCAAGAATACATTTGAGCCCAATCATCCTGGTACTATTATTAAAAATGAATCTCCCAACGATACCAATTTTATTCGTGGTATCTCTAGTATAAAAGATATCTGCTTATTAAGTTTGGAAGGAAGCGGAATGGTAGGTATTCCAGGATTTTCAAAAAGACTATTTGATGCTTTAGCTAAAAAGCAAATCAATATTATATTAATTACACAAAGTTCTTCGGAGCATTCTATTTGTGTGGGTGTCAATGCAAACGATGCGTACCAAGCTAAGTTGGCGGTGGATACCGAGTTTGAACCAGAAATCAATACACAAAAAGTTGAGCCACTGATTGTAGAAAAAGATGTGGCGATATTAGCATTGGTGGGTGAGCAAATGAAAAACCACCCTGGTGTGAGTGGTAAAATGTTTGGTGTGTTAGGACGTAATGGTATCAATGTAAGAGCGATTGCACAGGGTTCTTCTGAAAAAAATATAACAGCGGTTATTGCAACATCGGATGTTAAAAAAGCAATCAACGTTTTACACGAGGAGTTTTTTGAAACTTCTTACAAGCAAGTGAACTTGTATATTGCAGGTGCTGGAAATGTGGGTGGAAAATTAATTGCACAAATTGAACACCAAATTGCATACTTAAAAAAATCATTAAGACTACAAATAAATATTGTTGGTATTGCAAATAGCAAAAAGCAATTGATTAATGTAGATGGAATTGATTTAAATAATTGGAAAGAACAATTAGCTGCTGCACCCGCTGGTACCATTACTGATTACGTTGCAGCGATTGAAGAAAATAATTTACGTAACAGCATTTTTGTGGACGTTACTGCACATGAAACAGTAGCGAATGTGTATGCTCAATTATTAGAGAAGGCTGTATCGGTGGTAGCATGTAATAAAATTGCATGTTCTTCCCCTTATGAAAATTATGCTAAGTTAAAAAGCTTGGCACGTGAATACAATGCTTCCTTCTTATTTGAAACCAATGTAGGTGCGAGTTTACCAATTATCGGCACCTTAAATGATTTAATACGTAGTGGTGATAGTATCAATAAAATTGAAGCAGTATTATCAGGCACCTTAAATTTTGTATTTAATAATTATGCGGGAGGTACTGATGGCAAATCATTCTCAGCGGTGGTAAGACAAGCACAGGCCGAAGGTTATACCGAGCCGGATCCAAGATTGGATTTAGGCGGTACCGATGTAATGCGAAAAATTATGATTTTGGCACGCGAAGCGGGCACTAAAATAGAGATGAGTGATATTGTGAATGAAGGATTTTTACCAGCAAGTTGTTTTGACGGATCTGTAGAAGATTTTTATGCGGAGATGGAAAAACAAGAAGCGCATTTTAAAAAGTTGTATGATGCTGCAGCAGCTGAAGGTTGTAAATTAAAATTTGTAGCCAAGTTTGAAAGTGATGGCAATGGAAAGACTACTGCAAAAGTGGGCTTGCAACATATTCAACCAAGTTCAGACTTTTATCATTTGTATGGTAAAGACAATTTAGTGTTGTTCTATAGTATGCGTTATCCTGAACTGCCGTTGGTGATTAAGGGAGCAGGTGCAGGTGCCGATGTAACCGCATCAGGTGTGTTCGCGGATATTATTAGAGCAGCAAGAGTATAATTAAGCGCGCGGAATAAAACCCCCGGAATAAAGACGCGTAAAAGAAAGAAGTGAATTAATAAATAGTAGAAATAATAATTAACAATGGTTCCTGTAAATCAATGGATTAAAATAAAAGCCCCTGCTACCGTAGCGAATATGGTATGTGGATTTGATATCCTGGGCTTTGCCGTGAATAATCCGTATGATGAAATGGAAATGCGTTTTGTGCAACGTGCAGCAGGACAGACATCCATTACTATTATTAATATCGACGATTATAATTTACCAACCGATCCAGAAAAAAATGTGGCCGGTGCTGCATTATTAGCAATGATTGAAGAATATACTGCGAATAGTATTATTGATTTTTCTACCATTGGATTTGAAGTAAAAATAAATAAGCTTATTAAACCTGGTAGTGGTGTTGGTTCAAGTGCAGCAAGTAGTGCAGGTGCGGTGGTGGGTGCGAATTATTTATTAGGCAATCCATTTTCAAAAGATGATTTAGTACGCTTTGCGATGAATGGTGAAAAAGTAGCATCGGGTGTAAAGCATGCCGATAATATTGCGCCTTGTATTCATGGTGGCGTAACCCTTGTGCGTTCTATTTTTCCTTTGGAAATTATTGCGCTTCCTTCTCCTACTTTATTTGTAACCATTGTGCATCCACAAATTGAAGTGCGTACTGCAGACGCGCGTAGTATCTTAAAACAAAATGTACAATTAAAAGATGCTATCAAGCAGTGGGGAAATATTGCAGGATTGGTTGCGGGTTTAATGAAGGGTGATTATGATTTAATTGGAAGAAGTTTAGAAGATGTAATTATTGAACCTGTGCGTTCTATTTTAATACCAGGTTTTGATGATTTGAAAAAAGCATGTAAGGCCGTAGGTGCATTAGGTGGTGGTATTTCAGGATCAGGTCCTTCTATTTTCTTTTTAAGTAAGGAAAAAGAAACAGCTTTAGTAGTAGAGCAGGAAATGAAAAAATTATATGAAGGCCTAGGTTTAGCACATCATACTTATGTAACTAACATAAATCAAAACGGTGTAGAGATAGAAGCGTAGTGTAAAGCAATTACACGCTATTAAAATTAGCGACAGCTCAAAAAGTTATTATTAGATTGAAAAATATAGAGATGCAATATTATAGTTTAGGAAAGCAATCACCGAATGTAGATTTTAAAACAGCTGCTATCACTGGGCAGGCGCCCGATAAAGGATTGTATTTTCCTAAAACCATTCCTCAGTTTACTTCCGCACAAATTGAAAGATTCAAAACTTTAGATAAAGCTAGTTTAGCTTTTGAAGTAATGAAGCCTTATGTTGGCGGAACCATTGACGATGCATCTTTACAACAAATTTCTGCAGAGACGATCAATTTTGATTTTCCATTGGTGCCTATTACCGAAACCATTTCATCTCTAGAATTATTCCATGGACCCACCTTAGCATTTAAGGATGTAGGGGCAAGGTTTATGAGTAGATGTTTAGGCTATTTTTCAAAAAAAGCTGCAGCTGAAAATGGAACTGCTACCAATATAAAACCAAGCACCGTATTGGTTGCAACCAGTGGAGACACGGGCGGTGCAGTAGCGAATGGATTTTTAGGCGTTGACGGCGTTCAAGTAATTATATTATATCCAAAAGGGAAAGTAAGTCCAATACAAGAATTACAATTAACTACTTGTGGTCAAAATATTACGGCCTTAGAAGTGGAAGGAAGTTTTGACGATTGTCAAGCAATTGTGAAAGATGCATTTATGGATGCTGCATTAAATGCTGCCTACAATTTAACTTCTGCCAATTCAATTAACGTAGCAAGATGGTTGCCTCAACAATTGTATTACTTTTTTGCATGGCAACAATGGGTAGCCCAAAATGGTGATGCAGTTCCAATGAATATCGTAGTGCCAAGTGGCAACTTTGGAAATATTTGTGCAGGTATGATGGCAAAAGCAAGTGGCTTACCATTAGGACATTTTGTTGCAGCATGTAATACCAACAATGTAGTGACAAGATATTTGCATTCTGGAAATTATGAAATTCATAAAGCAGTAGCAACGGTATCCAATGCTATGGATGTTGGGAATCCAAGCAATTTTGTGCGCATACTGGAAATTATGCAAAACAATTTTGAGCAATTAAAAAATAGCTTGAGCAGTTATAGTTATGATGATATAGTAACAGAGTCCACTATTCAAAGAATATATAAGACGAATCATTATACATTAGACCCACACGGAGCAGTTGCATTTTTAGCAGCCGAGGAATTTGGTAAGCAATTTGGTAAGCCTGCTATTATTTTAGAAACTGCTCACCCTGTTAAATTCCCCGAAGTAGTAGAGCGTGCCATTGGTGAAACCATCGCTATTCCTTCAAGTGTTCAATTTTTATTGGATAAAGAAAAAGTAGCTATTCCAATGGGAGCAAGCTTTGCCAACTTTAAAAATTGGATGTTAAGTAAAGTAAACGCTTAATTAAAATAAGTATTCTTTTATTAATTAAACGCTTTTACAAAATCTTTTGCAGTTATTATAGGTAATACCTCACTTGATTCTTTTATTAACTTTTTATCACTTGTTATAAAATAGTTCATTTTATAATGTAATGCAGTGTATACCTGAAGTGCATCTTCGATATCATTAAAATTGGCATGTAATGCATTATTGATAACATCTTGTGGAGCGTCAATAACGGTAATAAAGGAAAGTAAGTCTAGCAAAATAGCTTTGACTTTTTGTTGTCCATATTCTTTAGATAAGAAATAGGATAATGTATGAATAGTTGCACTGGTAATAAATCCTCTTTGATAACCCTGCTCCATACTTTCAATAATAATTTTCATGTCGTCAAAATTATCTCGTTGAAGAGTATAATCTAAAACAACATTTATGTCAAAGAATATTTTATAAGCCATATTTTTTCTTTTTGCCTTTGTAATATTCTTCTTTCCAATTGAAATTTTCCGCTAATTTGGGTTTGGGTAATTCTGCAATGATTTCAGACAAGGACTTTTTCTTTTTAGGTTTAATAATCAATTTAAAATAGTTCTCTACTAATTCGGATACACTCGTATTGTGCTCCTCAGCGAAGTATTTTACATTTTTTAAAATTGATTCGTCAATGGTTAAATTTAGTCTTGCTTTCATCGTACCTGCATTAAGTGCTTTATAAAGATACGTATTAATTAAATTTATGCGCATATTTGATTTTGAAGCTTAAATGAACTGTTTTGGTGAATCTATTCCCTTTCAAACAGTCAAATTCAAGTATTTCTACTTGATTTTGATATATTTAGTATACAATATTGCTATATGAAACGATTCGTCTTGCTATTTGCAATGGCTTTTGCATTACTTGAATTAAGTGCGCAAAGCCGTGAAGCCACTTATTGTAATCCTATTAATTTGGATTATGGTTTTTGTCCAATTCCCAATTTTGTACAAAATGGAAAACATCGTGCAACAGCCGATCCGGTGATAGCAGTGTATGATAATAAATATTTTTTATTCAGCACCAATCAATGGGGTTATTGGTGGAGTGAGGATATGAATCACTGGAAATTTTTACCACACAAATTTCTACGACCTTGGAACAAAGTGTATGATGAATTATGTGCACCAGCTACATTGGTAATGGGAGATAGTTTATTTGTAATAGGAAGTACTTATGAAAAAAACTTTACACTTTGGTATAGTACGAATCCAACAAAAAATGATTGGAAAATTGCAGTGGATAGTTTTAAAGTAGGTGCCTGGGATCCAGGATTATTTTTAGACGATGACAACCGCTTATATATTTATCATGGTTCAAGTAATTTATATCCCATTTATGGACAGGAGTTAGATAGAAAAACTTTTGAGCCTATCACTGAAAAAAAACCAATGATACATTTGGTAGATAGCATTCATGGATGGGAACGTTTTGGGGAACATCAAGACAATACATTCTTAAAACCTTTTATGGAAGGGGCTTGGATGAATAAGCACAATGGAAAATATTATTTACAATATGGTGCACCAGGCACAGAGTTTAGTGGATATGGTGATGGTGTGTATGTGAGCGATAAACCATTGGGCCCATTCACTTATCAAAAACACAATCCATTTTCTTATAAGCCAGGAGGTTTTGCGCGTGGTGCAGGACATGGTGCAACATATCAGGATGTTTATAAAAATTGGTGGCATATCAGTACCATTGCGATTAGTGTAAAAAATAATTTTGAAAGAAGATTAGGAATTTGGCCTGCACAAATTGATAAAGAAGGATTGATGTATACCAACACATCTTATGGTGACTATCCGCATTATTTGCCAACCAAAAATGCAAATCATGATTCAAGTTTATTTACTGGATGGATGTTGTTGAACTATAATAAACCTGTGCAAGTATCAAGTACATTAAGTGCATTCACTGCGAACAATGCAGTAGATGAAAATTTAAAAACCTATTGGTCTGCAACCACTGGTAACAAAGGAGAGTGGATACAATCTGATTTAGGAAATATAAGTACCATACAAGCTATTCAAATTAATTATGCTGATGAGGGTTCTGATTTAATGGGAAAGTACACAGACATTTATCATCAGTATCAAGTGTATGCATCCAATGATGCTAAAGCATGGAATTTAATTATAGATAAGTCCAAGAATACAACCGATGTGCCGCATGATTATGTAGTGTTACCAAAACCAATACAAGCACGTTATATTAAAATGGTAAACATACATATGCCAAGTGCAAAGTTTGCAATTAGTGGATTGCGTGTATTTGGAAAAGGACAAGGAGCAAATCCAGGTGCAGTACAAAATTTTGTTCCATTGCGCGGTGATAGTGAGCGCAGAAATGCTTGGTTAAAATGGGCAGTGAATCCAAATGCAACTGGTTATCATATTTACTTTGGAAGCGATCCCAATAAATTATACAATAGCGTTTTAGTGTATGGAGTAAGTGAATATTATGTAACTGCATTGGAAAAAGACCAACCTTATTATTTTCAGATAGAAGCGTTTAATGAAAACGGTATTGGGCCAAGAACAGAAATCAAAAAAGCAGAGTAGGAAATATTTTACATAACAAAGGGCGACTCGAAAGAGTCGCCCTTATTGTAATTCAACTAAAAGTAATTATTGTTTATGATTGCTTGCTACAATTTCTAAACGGAATTAATACTTTTATTATTTTTTGATAATTAACTTATCTGTTGTGCGTCTTACTTTTAATGCACTAGATAAATAATCATTTGCAGCATCTCTGTAACCTAATGTTAATGCAACAGTTGCATGTAAACCTTGTGCAGCCAATCCTAATTCAGCATCAACAGCAGCTGGATCAAAACCTTCCATTGGAGTACCATCTACTTGTTCGCTAGCAGCAGCAACCAATGCAAAACCTAAAGCGATATAAGTTTGTTTAGCAGCCCAAGTTTGTAAATCTTCTTGAGACTTATGTGCAATTGCACCTTTAATATATCCAGCGAAATCTTTTAAAGCATCTACTGGTACACCTCTTTGCTCCGCAATTTCTTGCATGTAAGCATCTACACTAGCTTCATTGATGGTAGTGTGTGCAGCAAAAATAACCACGGCACTAGACTCACCAATTTGAGGTTGGTTGTAAAAATGAGGTTGTAATTTTTTTCTAGTTTCTTCGTCTTCTACTACAATAATAGAGTAAGGAGTTAAACCAAAAGAGCTTGGTGCTAAACGAGTAGCTTCTAAAATAGTATCTAAAGTATGCGCAGGAATTTTAGCTCCAGTCATTCTTTTAACAGCATAACGCCATTTTAATGCATCTAATAAATTCATAATTATTGTTTTAAAGTTAATTAATGTTTGAACATCAAAATTAGACCCTTTTATTGGATAAACCAAATTATCTCTGTGTTAAGGCTCCATTCTATAACCAAAACAGACACAAAAGGTTCAAAATCAGTACTTTTCAAAATGTTAAAATTGGTGATTATGAGCTAGCTCAGACATAATCTCTTGATTAATAGCCTATTTGCGACTAACTTTATACTATGTTCAAACAGCTATCGATCATATTCATAAGTGCATTGGGATTAAGTATGTTTTCAAACCCAATTTTGGCTCAAAAACCAACCACAAAACAATCCAATCAGACTAAGTATATCTTAAAAGGAACTATCACGGACGAGTTAACGCTACAAAAATTACAAGGCGCTTCTATTTACATTGCTGAGTTAAAAAAAGGAGTATTGACCAATGCGCAGGGGCAATTTCAGATTCAGTTAAGTGCAGGAAATTATATTGTTGAAGCAAGTTACCTAGGGTATTCAATTAATGTTAAGAATATTCAATTAAATGATACCACGACAAAAAATGGAATTGCAGAAATCAATTTTGAATTAAATCATAGCGCAGTTGAAAATCCAAATGTAACTGTGACTAGTTTTTTACGTGCAACAAGTTCAAGAAAAACACCCACTCCTATAAATATTATTAAGAAGGAAGATTTATTAAGAGGTTCGGGTACTAATTTAATTGATGCACTTTCTCAAACACCTGGTGTTACACAATTAACAACAGGACCAGCAATATCAAAACCAATTATTAGAGGCCTAGGATATAATAGAGTAATGGTTTTGAATGATGGTGTAAAACAAGAAGGACAACAATGGGGCGATGAACATGGTATTGAAATCGATGAATATAATGTGACAAGAATTGAAGTGTTGAAAGTGCCAGCCTCAATTATTTATGGAAGTGAAGCATTAAGTGGCGTTATTAATATAGTATCCAATGTGCCTGTTGCTGAAGGTGCGGTGAGAGGAAATGTTTTTAGTAATTATCAATCCAATAATAATTTACAAGGTTATCATTTTGACATTGCCGGAAATAAAAAAGGTTTTGTTTGGGGTATCAATGGATCTTCAAAAACTGCATCTGATTATCAAAATAAATACGATGGTTATGTGTTTAATTCAAAGTTTAAAGAATTAGATGCAAGCGCTTATGCAGGTATAGAAAGGGATTGGGGCTACTCGCATTTTTTTGTAAGTCAGTTTAATCAAAAATTAGGATTAATTGAAGGTGCTCGTAATGATGCTGGTCAATTTACTAAGCAAATAGAAATTAATTCTTCAACAGGACCTTTGGTTGCAGAAACACCCGCAACCGATGCAGATTTTTCTTCCACCAATCCAACAGTACCCTATCAACATATTGTACATACAAAATATACGCTAGACAATAATATTAAATGGGGTGAAGGAAGATTAAAAGCAAATATTGCTTATCAACGCAATGAGCGAATGGAGTATGGCAATATTATTGAACCAACTGAAAAGAGTTTGTATTTTGATTTAGGTACCTTAAATTATTCTTTTCAATATTTGTTACCAGAAAAAAATAATTGGAAACATACCATTGGTGTCAATGGAATGCAACAACAAAATAAAAACAGAGGTGTTGAAGTGTTGATTCCAGAATATTCAACTACCGAATTAGGAATGTTTTTTTATACACAAAAAAAGATTTCAGATTTTACATTTAGCGGTGGCGCAAGGATAGATAAAAAAGGAGTGGAGTTTACTGATCTTATGAATAACGATCCAAGTTATTTAAATAGTAAGGTTTATGTACAACCACAGCAACATCAAAAAGATTTTGGTGACTTAGCCGGATCCTTTGGTATGACCTATGAAGCGAGCAAAGAATGGGTAATTAAATTAAATATTGCACGCGGATATCGTGCACCCAATATGTCAGAGTTAGGAAGTAATGGAGCACATGAGGGAACCAATCGTTATGAATACGGAAATCCAAATTTGCATTCTGAAAAAAGTGTCCAATTTGATTTAGGCGCAGAATGGAGTAATGAACACGTTTCATTTACAGGAAATGTTTTTTACAATATGGTGAATGGGTATATCTATTACCAAAAATTAAATAGTGTATTAGGAGGCGATTCTATTTTAACAAAGAATGATCAAAAGTTTTATGCATTTGCATATAAACAACAAAATGCAAATTTGTATGGTGCTGAATGTAATTTAGATTTTCATCCACATCCATTGGACGGATTGCATATTGAAAATACCTTGTCTTATGTAAGAGGTACATTTAATCATCCAGTGGACTACAGTAATAATTTGCCAAATATTCCACCATTTAGATGGTTAAGTGAAATTAAATATGAGTTTGGAAATGTTTCCAACAAAAAAAATAATTACATCTCCGTACAGTTAGATAATGTTTCTACACAAAACAATCCATTCACTGGATATAATACGGAAACTGCAACTCCTGGTTATACTTTAATAAATGTGGGCATGGGTACACATATCAAACACAATGGTAAACAAATTTGCAGCTTAAGTTTGGTGGCACAAAACTTAACGGATATTGCTTATCAAAATCATTTAAGTCGTTTAAAATATACAGACGAAAATTTCGCGACTGGCCGTATGGGAGTATATAATATGGGCCGCAACTTTAGTGTAAAATTAAATGTCCCTTTGGTGTTTGATTAAATTTTACTAATATTACGAGGTACTTCATCCACATCATTTAATAAAATGAGTGTCTCCGGATTTATCCAATTTAAAATATCTATTATAGAATAATAAATATTCATTGGTCCTTGAAGGTCTACAATATCTTCATTAAAGCATATTGGTTCATTATGATAAATCCGATTTCTAAACTTTCTAATTTTAGTTAATTTGTTTAAAATATCAACTCTGCTAATATATGGAGGTAAATTATTAAATATCTGTATAGGCCTACCCTTTAATAATTTATAATATTTTTTTTCAAACATTTCGGTCCAAAATGATAAAGACTGTTCTGCTATTATTCGATTACTATTAATTTGGGTTGATTTATTATTAAGTTTGATTTTCGTATTTTCAACTGAATTATAAATATATCTGTTTTTAATAAATCGACCATTAAATGAATCTTTATAGCTTAGTTCTGGGGCAATCATAAATCCTTTTTGTTGATTTAATATCCAATCCGAATCATTAAAATATTTTACTAATACTTTATCAATTTCGTTTCTTAATACAACTTCAAAAATTCCTAATATTGGATAAAAAGAATTAGATAGTTTGATATTAGTCTTATATAGACTAATGCATAATTCTTCATCAAGTTGCACAGCAATAAGATATCTATCAATTCTTGATGCAGAGAGATATTTTTCAAATATTTTATATTCTTTCATTGATTATTAAAGTTTAATCCTACCTTTACGATGTGATACTTGGTAAAGCCTCTTGTTAAATTTTAATAACGTAACCAAGTGAAAGATTTTAGTCCAGCTCTACAGCTGGACTTTTTTATTATATGGGCCGCAACTTTAGCTTAAAATTAAATGTCCCCTTGGTGTTTGATTAAGCTTATTCCTCTATCGCAACTTTCATTTATGTTGCTAAATAAAATTAAGACGCTAGTGTCTACGTATACTTTCTGTTGCATTTTTCACATCTGATTCTAATTCAGATGCGGGATTATTAAAAATGCTAACATTAAATTTATAGAGCGTATCCATAAAATCTGCGATACTAAGACCGGCCATTTCAGCTGCTTGTCCCATGGTTAACGTACTAGCTTCAAATAGTTTAGCTGCAATAAAGATTGTTAACTCTTTATTGTCTAACTCAACTGATTCAGGAAGATTTATTGCTAGTGTTTTCATTTCTCTAAATTAATTAATATTTCTTGCCTCTAATTATATTTTCCGCAACAGAATGATTGTTTAATAATAGAATCGAATGTCTAATTAATAACAATATGATTTTGACGTATTTATACGCAATAATTTTTTGTATCTTGTATTAGTTAATTTTCTAAACGACGAATTATGAAAAAAGTATTTGTTCTAACGACAATGTTAGTAGCTGCGGTGATGAGTGTAAACGCGCAAAGTAATAGTGTGCAAGGCAAAACTGCGAATAGTAAAAACGCGCAAGCTAATAGTGCAATCACTGAAAGCAAAAACTTAAACAAAGAGGAGCAGCAAATACTTGCGTACATAGATGCAAATATGCCAAGGGCGATTGCATTGTTAAAAGAATCGGTGAATATTAATAGTGGTACTTTAAATATAGAGGGTGTGAAAAAAGTGGGGGCCTTGTTTGCAAAAGAATTTGAGGCAGCAGGATTACAAACGCATTGGGTAGCGATGCCTGATTCTATTAGACGTGCAGGACATTTAGTAGCCATGACACCAGCCGCGGCAGCGGATAAAACCCCTAAGGGAAAAAAGCTTTTTTTGATTGGACATTTGGATACGGTGTTTGAACCTGATATGCCTGCGAATCCATTCACTATGTTGAATGATAGCACTGCAACGGGACAGGGTGCGAATGATATGAAGGGTGGAGACGTAATTGTGTTGATTGCATTGCAAGCATTGCAGGCGCAGGGTTTATTAAAGGACGCTGCGATTACTGCATATTTTACGGGAGATGAAGAAAATGCGGGTTATCCAAGATCGGTGAGTAGGGGTGACTTTATTGAGACGGCTAAAAAATCACAAATTGCTTTGGCCTTTGAGGGAGCGAATGGATTAAACTCAGTAGCCACAGCAAGAAGGGGTGCAAGCGGATGGCAATTAAATGTGACTGCAAAAACAGGACATAGTAGCGGCGTATTTACACAAAATGCTGGATACGGAGCCATTTATGAGGCAGCAAGAATTGTAAATGAGTTTAGAGTGCAGTTAAGCCAGGAAAAATACCTCACATTTAACCCAGGCGTATTTATTGGTGGGTCCGATATGCAATATGACCCAGCCAAGGCAACGGGCACAGCCATTGGCAAAACCAATATCATTTCCCCAAGTACAGTAGTGAATGGAGATCTTCGGTTTTTAACCGAACCCCAAAAAATAGCAGCGCGTAAAACCATGCAAGATATTGTAAATCAAAGCCTTGTGGGTACAAAAGCAACTATTAGTTTTCAGGATGGCATCCCGAGTATGGCGCCAACCAAGGGTAATGAGCAAGTGATGGAAGTAATAAGCAATGTGACACAAAGTATGGGTTTGGGTGTTACCACTGCGGGTGATCCAGGTTCAAGAGGAGCCGGGGATATTTCCTATGTAGCAGCCTATATGGATTGTATCGATGGCTTAGGTGCTTCGGGCAGAGGCGCACACGCACCAGGTGAAACAATAAACCTCAAAGAATTTCCGTTTTTAATTAAGCGAGCAGCCTTGACAATGTACCGTTTAACGAGATAAATGCAAGGTTAAACAAAGTTCGTTTTTTGTTTAATCAATTTAGCAAAAAATTGATTAAAATATTAAACAATAAAAATATAAAATCAACATCGAAAAAAAGGCGTAACTTATTAGTAATTAATCGATAATTAGCCTATCTTCGCAGTTCCTCCCCCACGAATTTATTGTCGAAACTGTATACTAAAAAACCTTAATTTGTTATGGTTTATTGAGTATTTAGTTTACCTTTGTAAAGAATAAAATTTAGCAATCTAATACGCTATTTTTTAATATGTTACGCCTAAAAATGTGACTGAGATTGGCGAAGCCATGCGCGCGCGCCAACAAATACGCTTCAAAAGCGCAGAAAACTACAACCCAGCCCCTTAATTAAGCAAATATGAAATTATTCAGAGTATTATTGTTAAGCATTTTTGTGATTGCACTTAGTCAGCAGGCTCATGCTCAAAGCTTTTTAGCAGGCAAGGATTTAAGTACTATTAAAGTAGATGCATTATCTGAAACCGAGTTAGCACAAATTCAGCAACAATTAAAATCAAATGGATTAACCATTGATCAAGTTGAACAACAAGCTATTGCAAAAGGAATGTCTGCATCTGAATTTGCAAAATTAAAATCAAGATTACAAACAGTAAAAGCAGGAACTGCAGGAAATAAATCTCCATTAACAAAACAAACTTTAAATAATAAATCACAAGCTGGTAGAGACACATCAAGTCAAATGGTGTATGAGCCATCGCATGTGAATCCATTAATTTATGGTTCTGAATTATTTAATCCAAATACAACAGGCTTTGGTGAAAATCAAAATATTGCAACACCCTTAAATTATGAAATAGGACCTAACGATGTTTTAAAAATAGTAGTGTATGGCGTGCAAGAGTATAGCAATGATGTAACCGTTAGCAAGGAAGGACGTATACAAATTGATAATGTTGGACAAATAAAAGTAGCTGGTTTAACAATCGAAGCTGCTATTGAACGCGTTAAACAACAAATGTCAAAAACGGCCTATCCAAGCATTGCACGTGGTGAATCAAAATTATCATTAACATTAGGAGACATTCGTACCATACAAGTAACTGTAATAGGAGCGTATAAAAGTGCTAACTACAGTGTATCTTCTTTGTCAACAGTGTTAAGTGTTTTAACCATTGCAGGTGGACCTAGTGATATTGGAAGTTATAGAGAAATTGAATTAATCCGCGATAACAAATTATTCAAGAAAATTGATTTGTACCATTTTATGCAAAATGGGGATCAATCACAAAATATTGGATTAAAGGATCATGATGTTATTAGAGTCCCTCCTTATAAAAACAGAATTGAAATTAAAGGACAAGTAAAACGTCCTGGTATTTTTGAATTAGTGGGTGGTGAAACTTTCGATCAGTTTTTAAAGTATGCTGGTAACTTTAATGATACCGCATATACTGCATGGGTAAAAGTGATTCAAAAAAATGATAAGGAAAAAGCGATTAAGGATTTAGCAGCTGCTGATTTTGGAAAGTATATTCCACAAGGTGGCGACTTAATACAGGTATCTAAAATATTAGATCGTTTTCAAAACAGGGTAAAATTATCTGGAGCAGTATTCCGTCCTGATGTATATGAATTATCAGCAGGCATGCGTATTACTGATTTAGTAAAAAGAGCAGACGGATTAAAAGAAGATGCATATACAGGAAGAGCACAATTAATAAGATTAAAACCAAATTTATTAAGGGAGTTAATCAGCATTAATTTATCCAAAGCATTACAGGGAGATCCAGCAAACAATTTACCTCTACAAAGAGAGGATGAATTGTATGTAAATTCTGTTTTAGAAATTAGAGACTCTTTAACTATTGATTTATTAGGAGAGGTAAGAACACAGGGCCGCTTTAACTATATTGATAGTATGACGGTGAAGGATTTGATTTTAATGGCAGGTGGATTTAAATATGCAGCCAATAAACAAATTGAGGTAGCAAGAATGGTACAGTTTGCTGACAAAGTAAATACGGATCAAACAGCAATTATTTTAAAAACTGAAATTAACGGTGATTTAAGTTTTAATCCAGGCCAACAAAATATTGTGTTGCAACCTATGGATGTGGTGACCATTACTAAAAAAGCAGGATTCACTAATCCTGAAGTAGTAACCATTACTGGACAAGTACAAAATACGGGTCGTTACACTTTAAGTAAAAGAGTGGAAAGGGTAAGTGATGTATTAAAAAGAGCTGGTGGATTAATTGGTGATGCTTACGGCGAGGGTGCCTTTATTAAAAGAAGTCGTTATCAAATTGATACTTTAAGATCGGATGAAAGTAAAACAAGTTTGGAGCAGGCTTATTTAAGAAAACAAAAAGCACAACAACAAGCCGAGCAACAGGATGTTACAAAAACATTGAATGAAACAAGTGGTGGCGTAGGCGGTGTGGTGTCTGTACAAAATAAAACAATTAAGGATAGTTTAGAAATTTTATATAAGGAATTAGAAAGTGATTACTATCAAATTGCGATTGACATTAATGCAATTGTAAAGAATCCAGGAAGTGAATTGGACTTAGTACTAAGAGATAAGGATGAAATTGTAATTCCTAAAATGGATAACCGCGTAAAAATAAGTGGTGGTGTTTTAAGACCTACTAATATTGTATACCGTGATGGCTTAAGTATTGGTGATTGTATCAGTGCTGCAGGTGGTATAAGTGAATACGCAAAAAGAGGAAGGGCTTATGTGGTTTATGCCAATGGAAAAAGTAACAGAACCAAACATTTTGGATTGTTCAGAATTAACCCCATTATTAAGCCAGGTTGTGAAGTAATTCTTCCTGAAACCAATGAGAAAAAGGATAAGCCTTTAACTACCATTACTACCATGATTACAACTATTGCGCAAGTAATTGCAGCATTGGCTACTGTTAAATTATTAACGAAGTAATAAACGCATAATGACAGAAAATAATCCCCATCTTACCAACGATACCGATGAGATTTCGTTAAAGGAATTGATTGTAAAAATAAAGGAGTGGGTAGCTTATTTAAAAACGAAGTGGAAATTAATCATTGCGATTAGTGCCATTGGTGGAATCATTGGATTTGCATATGCTAGTTTTCAAAAGCCTACTTATAAAGCAGTCATGACATTTGTGTTGGATGATGCACAGGGCGGTGGTGGCATGAGTGGTGCTATGGGTTTAGCTAGTACATTTGGAATTGACTTAGGTGGAGGTGGTGGAGGCGGCTTGTTCACTAGCAGTAATATTTTAGAATTGATGAAAAGCCGTTTGGTCATTGAAAAAACATTATTAAATGCTGTTCCTTATAACAATAATGGTAAGTTTGAAAATATAAGTTTAGCAGAATATTATATTAGAGTAAACAATCTTAGAGAATCTTGGTCAAAAAAGCCTGATTTTAAAGACATTCAATTTACTCCTACCACAGATCGTTCTCATTTTTCATTACAACAAGACTCTATCTTACAAACTATATCAGGTTCAATAGTAAAAAACAATTTAACCATTGCACAAAAAGATAAAAAAGTAAGTATTATTAGTATTGAAGTAAAAACAGAGGATCAAAATTTTTCTAAATTATTTTGCGAGCAATTAGCAAAAGAAACTTCTGATTTTTATATTGAAACAAAAAGTAAGAAGGCAAGAATTAATGTAGACATTTTGCAAAAACAAACTGATAGCATTAGAGGAGAATTAAATGGAGCGATTACTGGTGTTGCAAGCGCCATGGACAATGTGTTTAATTTGAATACCGCATTATCAAGCAGGACTGCTCCAAGTAAAAGAAAGCAGGTGGATGTGCAAGCTAATACCGCTATTCTAACTCAAATTGTAGCACAGCTTGAATTAGCCAAAGTAAACTTAAGAAAAGAAACACCATTGATACAAGTTATTGATCAACCTATACTTCCTTTAGAAAAAGAAAAAGTAGGCAGATTAAAGTCATTAATCCTTGGAGGATTTTTAGCTGGATTTTTATCTGTATTGTATTTAATATTTGGACAATTGTATAGAAAACTAGTTGCTTAGTATTTTAATCAAAAAATAATTAAGTTCAATCCCCCCGTTGAATGAAAACCACAAACAACACAATCATGTTTAAGAAAATTAATATCGTCCCCCGATGGATTATATTTTTGCTTGACATAGGGGTAACCTGTTTTTCATTTCTATTAGCATTTATCATTAAACAAAACCTAGCATTTAAAGGAATAAGTCTTACTCCTTTATTAAACAGTTTTGTATTATTATTAATTATAAATGTATTGGTGTTTGCAAGTGTAAAAACCTATTCAGGGATTGTTCGTTATACAGGCATGCAGGATGCAGTGCGTATTGCGGTTTCCATTGCTATGTCGACTGTACTGTTGTTTTTAGTTGCAAATTTTTCATCTAATATTAGTAACACATTTATATTAGACAATGTTGTTATTATTATTTATGCAAGTTTTAGTTTTTTAAGTTTAATCAGTTATCGAATAGCCATTAAGTTTTTATTCTCTTATGCGAAAAACTATAAGATGAAGAAAAAAACAGTGGTGATATTTGGAGCGGGTGAGGCAGGAGTTGCTACAAAGCGTGTATTAGAACATGATACTAATAATAATATTCATTTGTTGGCATTTATTGATGATGATCGTAAAAAAACAAAAAAGGTATTGGATGGTGTTCCCATTGTAAGCTTTACTGATTTTGAAGAGATAATTAAAACCAGCGAAGTGGATGAATTGGTTATTGCAAGCTTTACGATTTCAACAAAACGAAAAAATGAAGTAGTTGATTTTTGTTTAAACCATGATATACTGGTATTAAATGTACCACCATATAATAAATGGAATGAGGGTAAGTTTAATAGTAACCAATTAAAAAATATAAAAATTGAGGATTTATTAGAGCGTGACCCTATTGTGATTAATAATAATCAAATACGAAACCAAATTAAAGGAAAGCGTGTTTTGGTTACCGGTGCTGCGGGTTCTATTGGCAGTGAGATTGTAAGACAATTATTGGCTTATCATCCTGAATTAATTATTTTATGCGATCAGGCTGAGACGCCTTTACATGGTTTAGAGTTAGAATTAAACGAGCGTAAAACAAACGTAAATTGTGTTCCTTATTTAGCTGATATTACCAATGAGCAAAGAATGGAAGATATGTTTACACAGTTTCAGCCACAATATGTTTATCATGCTGCTGCATATAAACATGTTCCTATGATGGAATTGTGCCCTAGTGAAGCAGTAAAAAACAATGTACTAGGAACAAAACTTATTGCAGACCTAGCAGTAAAATATTATGTGGAGCGCTTTGTAATGGTAAGTACGGATAAAGCAGTAAACCCTACTAATGTAATGGGGGCAAGTAAAAGACTTGCTGAAATTTATGTTAAAGGATTATCGAAAGAAACTGCCAACAGCACTAAGTTTATTACTACTCGTTTTGGAAATGTATTAGGTAGTAATGGTTCAGTTATTAATCGATTCAGAGACCAAATATTAAAAGGTGGTCCTGTTACTGTTACGCATCCTAATATTACGCGATACTTTATGACCATTCCTGAAGCTTGTCAATTGGTATTGGAAGCAGGTAGTATGGGCAATGGAGGAGAGATTTTTGTATTTGATATGGGAGAGCCGGTTACGATTGCCGATTTAGCTAAAAAAATGATTCGTTTGTTTGGGTATATACCAAATATAGATATTGACATTACTTATATTGGTTTAAGACCAGGTGAAAAATTATATGAGGAATTATTAAGTGATGCTGAAAACACTTTAAAAACTTATCATGAAAAAATCATGATTGCTAAAGTGCGCGAAGTAACCTTAAAAGACATTGAGTGCAGATTTGCTGAGTTTAGAAAACTAGTAAATAGCTCACAAAACGAAAATGAGTTGGTTGCTTTAATGAAGGCATTAGTGCCTGAATTTATTAGCAATAATAGTGTGTTTGAAAGTTTAGATAGCTCTAATGTTGCAGCGAAAGTGGTTGGAATTGGCAATTAAGATTAGTGATTTTCGATTAGTGTGGTCCATTGGACAGATTGCTACTCACATTTAGTATTAAATTCAAGTTTAGATTAAAATCAAACACAAATACTGTTTGATTTTTTATTAAAAGGGCTCAAATTTTACAAACAACAGTCACTAGGTGTGTAGTATTGTGC
>DAIUEC010000009.1:0-37592 GCA_036845345.1 Sediminibacterium sp. | reverse complement strand
CCATTTAAAAATGATCAAACAGTTCAAAGAGGATCTATTATGGATATGGTTATTTATCCTGGTGACCCTACTACACCAAATATTGCTTCAGTGGATGGTGCGCCAAGGGTGGATCATAATGATGCAAAAAATTTATTAAAAATACCAGTACTTCCTATTAGCTATGGCGACGCAACTCCATTATTAAAGGATATGGCGGGTCCTGTCGCACCAAAAGAATGGGTGGGTGGCTTGCCATTTACCTATCATATTGGGCCAAGTGCATCTCAAGTACATTTAAGGCTTGCATTTGATTGGAAACTAAGACCCGGTTTAGATGTAATTGCAACCATCAAAGGATCTGAATTTCCTGATCAATGGGTAATTAGAGGTAATCACCACGATGGTTGGGTAAACGGAGCTGCAGACCCAATAAGTGGCATGGCTGCCGAACTAGAAGAAGCAATTTCAATAGGTGAACTACTAAAAACAGGCTGGAAACCAAAAAGAACATTGGTGTATTGTGCTTGGGACGCAGAAGAACCAGGATTAATGGGATCTACAGAATGGGTTGAAAACCATGCAGCAGAATTACAAGCAAAAGCGGTTGCTTATATTAAT
Source organism: Sediminibacterium sp. (assembly GCA_036845345.1). Classification (GTDB taxonomy): domain Bacteria; phylum Bacteroidota; class Bacteroidia; order Chitinophagales; family Chitinophagaceae; genus Sediminibacterium. The sequence continues at coordinate 36,992 of DAIUEC010000009.1, read as the reverse complement.
TCAGATGGCAATGGCCGTGGATTTTTAGGAGCCGAGGGCTCACACGCATTTGCACCATTGATTACAGAAATTAGTAAAACTGTAATTGACCCTCAAACGAAAGTTTCGGTGTTTGAAAGAGCAAAAGCGGCAAGAGCAGTACGCGCATTAAGCCCTGCAGCAAAAAAGGAAGCATTTTCCTCTACGCAATATCCTTTAGGCGCAATGGGCTCTGGTTCTGATTATTCTTCATTTATTCAACACCTTGGAATTCCATCTTTAAATATTGGATACGGTGGTGAAGATGAGGGTGGTGAATATCACTCAATTTATGATTCTTACGATATGTACAAAAGATTTAAAGATCCAAGCTTTGAATATGGGGTTACATTAGCTCAAACTACCGGTCGCGTTGTGTTACGACTTGCGGATGCAGATGCGTTACAATTTGATTTTAGAGAATTACATAAAACAGTAAAAGGATATATAAGCGAGTTGATGAAAAACGTTGACCAGCTTCGCGAAAAGGCAAGCGTGGAAAATGAATTAATTAAAAACAAAGCATATATCTATGCAGCCGACCCAACCGAAAAATTAAAAACTCCAGAACTGGTTGCCGAGGTACCTTATGTTGATTTTTCATCTATTTTAAATGCATTAACTAAATTAGAAAAAGCAGCAGCACACGCAGAGGAGCTTAAAAAATCAATGGACGCTAATAAATTAACCGAAGTGAATTCAAAAATATACCGAGCAGAGCAAACCTTGTTAACTGATGCTGGATTGCCAAGACGCCCTTGGTTTAAACATAGTTTATATGCACCAGGATTTTACACGGGCTATGGTGTAAAAACAGTACCAGGTGTAAGAGAGGCTATTGAACAAAAAAATTGGGCAGAAACCAAAGAACAAATTAGTGAAGTGGCAAAATCAATTGACAAACTTTCTGCTTATTTAGAAGCATTATAGAGTGTACATTTGTGTATGTCTTTTCAATTAAAATCTACTTATACCCCCTCGGGAGATCAACCCAGTGCAATTGCGCAGTTGACCGAGGGGGTTTTAAGTGGAGATAGATGCCAAACACTTTTAGGTGTTACCGGAAGCGGTAAGACTTTTACGATTGCCAACTTAATACAGAATATACAACACCCCACATTAGTCTTAACGCACAATAAAACATTGGTTGCGCAACTATATGGCGAATTCAAAAGTTTTTTTCCCGACAACGCGGTTGGTTATTTTGTTTCCTACTATGATTATTATCAACCTGAAGCCTACCTTCCAACATCGGGTGTTTACATTGAAAAAGATTTAAGTATTAATGAAGAGTTGGACAAGCTTAGGCTTCAAGCAACCGCACAATTATTGAGTGGACGTCGAGATATTATTGTTGTTGCCAGTGTAAGTTGTATTTATGGTATGGGAAATCCTACCGAATTGGAAAATGGAATCATTAGAATTTATAAAGGACAGGTATTAGCAAGACAAGCATTTTTACATGCACTTGTAAATGCATTATACCATCGAAGCGTAATTGAATTTGATCGTGGTGCGTTTAGGGTAAACGGAGATACGGTGGACATTCGATTGCCTTATGTAGATTATGGATATCGTATTACTTTTTTTGGTGACGAAATTGAGGAAATAGAAACCATTGAAATTGAAACAGGAAAAAGAATTGAGCGCATGGAAAATGCAGCCATTTTCCCAGCAAATTTATATTTAGCACCCAAGGATATGGTGCAACAAATCATTTCAGAAATACAGGATGAAATGCGCGCGCAAGTGGAATATTTTAAAAGCGTTGGAAAAAATGTAGAAGCGGCAAGAATTAAAGAGCGCGTGGAATATGATATTGAAATGATTAGAGAATTGGGTTATTGCACGGGTATTGAAAACTATTCTAGATTTTTTGATAGACGCGTACCCGGAACAAGACCCTTCTGTTTATTGGATTATTTCCCAAAAGATTTTTTATGCGTGATTGATGAGAGTCATCAAACCATTCCTCAAATAAGTGGAATGTATGGTGGGGATAGAAGCAGAAAAATGAACTTAGTAGAATATGGTTTTAGATTGCCAAGTGCCATTGATAATAGACCGCTTAATTTTACTGAGTTTGAAAACATCATTGGTCAAACCATTTTTGTGAGTGCCACTCCTGGTGAATATGAACTAGAAAAAACAGGAGGATTAATTGTAGAACAAGTAGTAAGACCAACTGGATTATTAGACCCTCCTATTGAAGTACGCCCTACAAAAAATCAAATCGATGATTTGTTGAATGAAATAGCTATGCAGGTTGAAAAAGGGGATCGTGTATTAGTAACAACGCTTACTAAAAAAATGGCGGAAGAAATGGATCGCTTCTTACAAAAAATTCAAATCAAATCTAAATATATTCATAGCGATATTGATGCACTTGAGCGTGTTGAAATATTACGTGAATTAAGATTGGGTGTGATTGATGTACTTGTTGGTGTAAACCTTTTAAGAGAAGGATTGGATTTACCCGAAGTTTCTTTGGTTGCTGTTTTAGATGCGGATAAAGAAGGATTTTTAAGAAATGAAAAATCACTTACTCAAACAGCAGGAAGAGCAGCGAGAAATTCAAATGGTCGTGTAATTTTTTATGGGGATAGTATTACAAAGAGTATGCAAAGAACCATTGATGAAACCAATCGTCGCCGCGAAAAACAAATTAAATATAATACCGAACATAATATTACACCAACCACGGTGGTTAAGAGTATTGAGCAAGTAATGGCACAGGGATCGGTGTTGGATATTAAAGGTTACACCCTTAATAATATGAATGTGCGCACAACAGATGAAATTAATGTATTATCTGAGCGCACTGAAAAGTATAGCGAATACAAAACTATTCCTCAATTAGAAAAGGCCATAAAGGATACTAAAAAACAAATGGATAAATTTGCAAAAGCCATGGACTTTATGGAAGCAGCAAAAACAAGAGATGAAATGTTTTTATTAGAAGCACAGTTAGAAAAGATGAAAGCTGCCAATTAATTAATCACAATCAATTAAATAATGACCAATCTTTTACAATCAATTTATGATGGATTAATGCAAACGGGGTGGGTTGAGGGAGTTGCTGTTATTGCTGGTATTGTATCGGTTTGGTATAGTAGAAAAGAAAATATATTGGTTTATCCAACGGGCCTTGTAAACACGATTTTTTATATTTATTTAAGTTATAAAGGTCATTTATTGGGAGAGGCCAGCGTAAACTTATATTATACCATTATGAGTATCTATGGTTGGTATTTGTGGACGCGTAAAAAAGAAGATCATCAAACACTAGTACTACAAATTACACAAAGCACTAAAAAAGAGTGGTTCATGCAATTTGCATTTTTTGCCACTTTTTATATTTTAATTTTTGTTTCCCTCACCTTTGCAAAAGCAGCATTTGCGCCAGAAGCTATTCCTTGGGCTGATGCATTTGCCAGCGCTACAGCCTATACGGGAATGTGGTTAATGGCAAAGAAAAAAGTAGAGAGTTGGATTTGGTGGATACTTACCAACATGGCTTCTATTCCACTTTATTTTATAAAAGGATATGCATTTACAAGTGTGCAATTTATTGTTTTATTAATTTTAGCATTCGCAGGATTAAAATCCTGGTATCAAAAGTCAAAACAAAGCAATGCAAGCCATTAAAAAAATTGTTGTTTTAGGACCGGAGTCCACTGGAAAATCAACCTTATGTGAGGCCTTGGCTAAACATTATAATACGCTGTGGTGCCCAGAATATGCGCGACAATATTTATCAGAAAACGGGACGGATTATACCTATGAAAATTTATTAACCATTGCAAAAGGTCAGTTAGCGGGCGAAGACGCATATGTGGAAAAAGCAAGCGACTTGTTAATAATTGACACAGATATGTATGTTATGAAAGTTTGGTGTGAATGTGTGTTTAATAACTGCCACCCATTTATTTTAGAAAAAATAAATGAAAGAAAATATGATGCTTATTTGCTGTGTGATATTGATTTACCATGGGCTGCTGATGAAATGAGAGAATATCCCAACGAAGCACCGCGCAAGGAATTGTTTACTATTTATAAGGAACTTTTAATCAATCAAAAAACGCCTTGGGGAATCGTAAGTGGCACCGGAGAAATTCGAAGTAAAAATGCTATTGAGCTAATTGAAAAACTGACCCAACAATAATTTTCTATTTGCTTTTTAATAAAGCATGAATATCCTCATCAAATTCAATATTATTCATCTCTCTTAATATTTGAGGATAACGCCATGCAACCCTTCCTGTCATTGGATTTGCAGTGAATTTTTTAGGATTCGGAAAACCAGCTACAATCATTGCGGCTTCAGCGCGTGTTAAATTTTTTGCCGACTTGTGAAAGTAATGTTGAGCAGCAGCTTCAACTCCAAAACAACCGGGTCCTGTTTCAATTACATTTAAATATACTTCTAAAATTCGTTTTTTACCCCAAACTTTTTCAATTAAAAAAGTAAAATAAAATTCTGGTATCTTTCGAATGTATTTATCAAACCCACTTCCCTGCCAAAGAAAAACATTTTTTGCTGTTTGTTGAGTAATGGTACTAGCACCACCACCAAATGGTATTTTTGATTTTTTATTTTTCTTTTTTGGATGCATACTTTTTTCCATTGCATCCCAATCAAAGCCACTATGATCGGTGAAAGCCTGATCCTCACTAGCTATTGCGGCCAATTTAATATTATATGAAATATCATCCCATCCTACATAGTCTCTATTTAAACCCAATCCAAAAGCATTGGTGATTTGTGTAATGGTGATAGGAGGTTCTACAAACTTTGTGATAAGCACATATAATATAGAGCTTAAAAAAAGATAGAATAAAATTTTTCGAATTTTTTTAAACACTTATTTCTACTGTTATAAATTTAAATGACCTCCAAGGTAAATCGTTTACCAATAGGTCGATAGTTAGGATTTTTCTTAGCCTGCCAATCTCCTAAAAACCAAGCCACAATACCTGCAGCAATTTGTGAAATATTGCGACTTCCAAAAACAGGCTCCTTATTAATAATGGAGTTAGTTATATTTAATCCTGAATACAAAGGACCAGCCACTTTTAAAAAGGCTCCATTTGTAAAAACACTTGTGTAGTGACCTTTTTCAAAAGCAACTGAAATGATTTCATTATAATGAATGGTAAGTGGTCCTAATTTTAAAGTGTCTTCCCCCCAGGTTCCATAGACGGTTGTCATTGGTTGCAAGCTATACAAATTAAGATGTACTGAATCTGCTTGCACTTTTTGAACAATAGCAGTAATCCATTGATGATTACTTAATTCAATGTTCATGTAGCTGCCGCTTACATAGGAATGAACAATCACTCCATGATCTTTTAACGCTAAAACACTGCCACCTTGTGCATTAAGTTTACCAAGGCAAACTATTAAAACGATAAATATTGAAATTATTTTCTTCACAATACAAGTTACGAACTAATATTTTAATGCACTATAAAAAAGTGCTGCACTAAAAATTAATATGATGATTCCCGATAAACGGTTAATCCAAATCAATGTTTTTTCTGTAAGTCTAGGCCTTAGAGAGCCGGCCAAAAGCACTTTTAATAAATCCGATATTAATACAAATAATAAACAGGTGCCAAAAACGACAATTTTATAAAAAGTGGGATTTTCTGTTTCAATAGCATCTGCGCCAATTGCAGCAGTCCAAGCAAACCAAAATAAAAATACTCCAGGGTTTAGCATATTCATTAGATACCCCGAAAAAAAGATACCTACCAAGTCTCTTTTGCGTAACTCTTTATGTTTGTCATCTATAATTTCGGTTTGTACTTTCTTAAACAGCAGCGTATACAATCCCATCAATAATAAAAACCCAGCACCAACCATGGCAACAACAGCCTTGTGTGATAAAACAAGTGTAAACAATGCTGTGAATACATTACAAATAATAAGTAAAGTAATATCACTGGCTGAAACCCCCGCTACGAATGCATATCCCGCCTTGTGACCATTTGTTAAACTTTGTTTTAAAATCGCAAAAATGACAGGTCCAATGGATATACTTAAGATAAGACCCAATAGCAGGCCCTTGATAATGGGTGCTATCATATTAGTTATTTGAAATAAAGGCTTTCCAATCTTTTAATAAATCGCCTTTTAATACTCTTGGAAATTTATGTTGTCCGCCAATTTTTCCCTTGCTTTGTAGGAAAGATAAAAATACAGACTCTTTTAAAATACAAACGCTGATATCTTTTAATGCACTTTTTCTTTCTACCGCATAATCATCATTTAGCTCGTTTAGCTTTTCATCAATTTTAGAAGCTAATAATTTTTCATCTACATTTTGATCACATGCAACATACCATTTGTGCGCAAAAAAATTATTTAAGGGTTCTCCAGTAACACAATATTCTGGAATAGAAATATTCAACTCCTCACTTACCAATTGAATGGCTTTGTTCATATTATCAACACTTAAATGCTCTCCCACTAAACTTAAAAAGTGCTTAGTTCTTCCTGTGATAATAATTTCAGCATTAGCTTTATCAATAAAACGAACCGTATCACCTATTAAATAACGCCAAGCTCCAGCAACGGTACTTATTAATATGGCATAATCTTTTCCCTCTTCCACCTCATGTATCATAAGGGCTTCGGGGTTTTCAATCAACTCCCCGTCTGCGTCAAAATTATTTTCATCAAAAGGCACGAACTCAAAAAAGATATGTTGATTGAACGAAAGGCGCATGCCCGCACCATTTTGTTTATCCTGCCACGCTAAAAAACCTTCGCTAGCCAAATAGGTTTCAATGTATGATATTGGTTTTCCTAATAGCTTTTCAAATCCGTGTTTATAAGGCTCGAAACTTACCCCACCATGTACAAAAAAGGCAAGATTAGGCCACATTTCGTGAATATTATTTAATTGATATCGCTCAATAATCATTTCGATACACATTTGTATCCATGCAGGAACACCAACAATAAATCCAATATCCCAATTGGGTGCTTTTTCTACTATCTCTTTTAATTTTTTGTTCCAATCTCTTTCTTTGGCAATTTTTCTTCCTGGCTTATAAAAAGGCTGAAACCAGAAAGGTGCTTTTTTAGCCGTAATACCACTTAAGTCTCCAGCATAATAACCTGGTCCTTTTTGTAAATCTGTGCTACCACCCAATGTTAACCAGCCTTTGCTGATACTAGTAAATGGAACATCTTTATAATTAAACAAACTAATAAGTTGTTTAATCATGATGACTTTGTTCCCTCTTAATAAATCGTTGGTTACAGGAATATATTTACTGGCAGCTTCACTTGTACCACTACTTAGTGCAAAGAATTTTATTTTTCCGGGCCAAGTAATATCTGGCTGCCCTTCGAGGGTTTTATACCACCACTCTTTATAAATTTTATTGTAATTGTAGGCAGGCACATTTTGTTGAAAAGATTTTCCAACATGCTTGCTTTGTAAAATGTGTTCGAAATTAAATTTTTGTCCAAATTCAGTATAACGCGCGCGCTTTAATAATTTTTTCAGAACGCGCAACTGCGATCTTCTTGGACTTCTTTGCGGAAGACCTAATGCCTTGTTCAGGCTCTTGGGAAGGTTAATCTCGAAAATCGGCATCTACAAAATCGGGTTTTATCTTTAAAGATTATATACAAAAATAGGAATGTTATTCCACCAAACGAAGCTACTTTTGCATTATGATTAAAAATACACTATTCAATGCCATTCAGGCGGGTGCTAATGAGTTAACTAGGTATTTTAACGGTACTTTTACAATTAATAGTAAGGCCACAATTAACGATTTGGTAACGGAGGCAGATCATGCTTCAGAGCGTGCCATTTTTGAAGTAATTCAGGCTGCACATCCAGAACATTTTATATTAAGTGAAGAAACGGGTGCCATTCCCACCAACTCGAATATTAAATGGATCATTGATCCAATTGATGGCACCATCAATTTTGCCAATGGAATTCCTATTTGTTGTGTTAGTATTGGGGTGGAAGAAAATGGTGAAATATTAATGGGTGCAGTGTATAATCCATTTATGAATGAAATGTTTTTTGCAGAAAAAGGAAAGGGTGCTTTTTTAAATGATAAACCTATTAAGGTAAGTGATAAAGACAATTTATTAACTAGCTGTTTGGTTACTGGATTTCCTTATCAGTATTTAGATGCAGAAAATGGACCTTTGCAAATTTTTGAAAAACTAATTCGAAAATCAATTCCAGTTCGAAGATTAGGTAGTGCCGCGCTAGACTTATGCTGGACGGCGGCAGGAAGATTTGATGGTTTTTATGAACACAAATTACAAGCATGGGACAGTGCTGCAGGATATTTGATTGTACAAGAAGCAGGCGGAACTGTAACAGATTTAAATGGAGAAAAATACAATCCATATCAACCAGGTATCATTGCTACCAATGGAAAAATTCAGGATCAATTATTGGCTTTATTAAAAGGTGGATCTTTATAAAATATAATTATGGAAGAAAGAACAGAAATAGAAAAATTAGGTGAGTTTGGATTGATAAATCATCTAACTGAAAATTTTGAAACTCAAAATGCATCTACTGTATTATCTATTGGAGATGATGCTGCGGTGATTGATCATTTTGGAAAACAAACCGTGATCACTACCGATTTATTGGTGGAAGGAGTACACTTTGATTTAATGTATACACCACTAAAACACTTGGGCTATAAAGCAGTGGTAGTTAATGTAAGTGATGTGTATGCAATGAATGCACAACCCACACAAATCACTATGAGCCTAGCTTTCAGCAATAGATTTAGTTTGGAAGCATTGGAAGAATTTTATTTAGGCGTACAAATTGCTTGTGAAAAATATGGTGTTGATTTAGTGGGTGGAGATACTTCTACTTCTCAAAAAGGATTGGTAATTTCTGTTACAGCGATAGGAGAAGTGGCACCAGAAAAATTTGTAAAAAGAAGCACCGCAGAAAGTGGAGATTTGATTTGTGTATCAGGAGATTTGGGAGCTGCATTTTTAGGTTTAACCTTAATGGAGCGTGAAAAGAAAATCTTTTTAGAAAATCCACAAGTACAACCAACGCTTGAAAATGAAGATTATATCGTTGGTAGATTATTAAAACCGGAAGCAAGAAAAGATATTATTGAATATTTAGAAACACAACAAATAATGCCAACTGCCATGATGGATGTGAGCGATGGCTTGAGCAGCGATGTGTTACATATTTGCAAGCAAAGTAATTTAGGTTGTAGAATTTATGAAGATAAAATTCCTTTAAACGAAGCAACTAAGGCAGCAGCTTTTAAATTTGGATTAGACCCAACAGTATGTGCTTTAAATGGCGGAGAGGACTATGAATTATTATTTACCATGAAGCAATCCGACTATGATAAAATCACATTACAAGAAGATATCAGCGTTATTGGATATATGTGTGATTTGGAAGATGGTACAAAAATTATCACCAAAGGAAATAATGTATTTGATATCAATGCACAGGGCTGGAATGCATTTGCTTAAATAAGATAGAGCGCTTTTTAAAATTAACTTACAATAATTTTAATGAACTGCCGATCTGCACTTAAACAAAGTAGGTCGGCATTTTCATTGATATCAATCTTTGCATGGATGCCCTCTTTTTTCATTACGCGCGCTGGATAAACACTACACATTTTAATGGCTTCGCCTAAATCGATGCCTACTTCATTCACTAAATTATTTATAGATTTAATCTGTGTTAAAGCCGATCCACTAAGGGTTCCAGCGCTTTCATATTTATCCCCCGCTAATACATGCTGGTAAAGGCCTGTATTGGTTTCGGTAACCGCATCGGTGATACAAAATAAACGATCCCCCATTAATTTTTTTGCAATTTTAATGGCAGAAAAATCAACATGATACCCATCCGCCACTAAGCTACACATAGCACGGTTGTGATTAAATAATGCACCCACCATGCCGGGCGCTCTATGTTGAAACGCACTCATAGCATTAAATAAATGTGTTGCAACCGAAATATTATTATTAAAAAAGGATGTGCTCATTTCATAGCTTGCATTACTATGACCCGCAGAAACTACAATGCCATTGGATTGAATTAAATCAATTATTTCATTGTTACATACTTCGGGCGCAAGGGTTATCATACTAATCCATTCTTTCCCATAATCCAACAAATCCTGTACTTGTTGTAAGCTAGGACTATGTAATACCGTGGCTTGGTGTGCGCCTTTTTTAGATTCATTAATCCATGGACCCTCAATATGCAAACCAATACAACCCTTGCCACCACTCGTTTTATAATCCCTTACTGCATCAATTGCTTTATAAATAATTGGATAGGTTTGAGAGGCAATGGTAGGTTGAAAATAGGCCGCCCCGCCTTTTAAACAATACTGATAAATTTTTTCGATACAATCTGCATCGGGAAATTCAGAAAGTAATTTTCCAGCGGCCCCATAAATTTGAAGGTCAATCAATGCAGGTATAATTAATGGATATGCATTTTTATGATCATAGCCTTCTTTACTTATTGTGATTATTTTACCATTATGTATTTCGATACATACTTCTGAAATCCAACTATTTCCAGTAAATAATTCTTGTGCAGATAAAAGTTCAGACATGGGTAAAATTTGAAATGATTAAAGAATTTTAAAATCATCCGCATCTTTCCAAAAAGGAAATTGCGTTCTGGTATTGTTTATTTCTTCCTTTTGTAGGGTGATGTGAAAAACATCTTCTTCGTATGCGCAGTGATAAAGCACTTCGCCCAAAGGACCTACTACCATTGAATCTCCGCTATGTGCAATATTTTTTCCATCTAATCCTACTCTATTTACACCTATTGAAAAACATTGATTTTCAATGGCACGTGCGCATAGTAATGTTTTCCATGCATGATTTCTTTTTTCGGGCCAGTTCGCAACAGTATTACATCATATTCTTTAGAAGTCGTTTCTTGATTTTCATTTTCTACATTATTATGCGCAAGTTGTTGACGCGCCCAAACAGGAAAACGTAAATCGTAACAAATTTGTAAATTTATTTTCCAACCTTTTACACTTGCGATTAATCTTTTATTACCACTTGTATATTTTTCATCCTCGCCCGCAAATGCAAATAAATGGCGCTTGTCATAATAGCCCAATTGTCCATTGGGTAACATCCAAATAAGTCGGTTATAATACTTTCCGTTCTCTTCAATAATAATAGAGCCAGTAATAATTGCTTTCTTTTCAAATGACCATCTGCGCATCCAATCAATGGTAGGTCCCTCCATGGTTTCGGAAAACTTTTCGGGTTGCATGGTAAATCCTGTAGTAAACATTTCCGGCAGCACAATAATTTCTGTAGGTTGATCAATGGCATTGATTTTTTCAGAAAACATAGAGAGGTTGGCCTCTTTATCCTCCCAAAAAAGCGCTGTTTGAATCAAAGAAAACTTTAAAGATGACACGGCGATGGTTTTGCTTTACTTATTAAAGATACAATTACTTGCTAAGATCCTGGTTTGTACAATTTTTGAATAATGGGCTGTATAAGTGCGGGTTCAAAGCCTCGTTGGTGTAAAAAAGCCTGTGTTTTAGCCATTCTTGCCAATCCTCGCTGTCCTTTGAGCGTATCCCACTTTTTTGCTGCCAGGTCTTTCAACTTGGCGATATAATCGTCCTCATCAATTGAGGATAAGGCCTTTTTTATATTGTAGGCACTTACCTTTTTTTGGTATAGGGCGTGGTTAATTTTTAATTTCCCCCATCCTTTAATTCGAAAATGCCCACCTGCAAATGAGGTAGCAAATCTTTCCTCATTTAAAAAATTCTCCGCAATCAAATCCGATAAAATTTCCTCTACCTCGGGCTTGGTCATACCCAGTTCATATAGCTTATCCCTCACTTCCTGTTGCGCCCTTTCTTGGTAGGCACAAAAATGACGAATGCTAATGATTGCCTGTTCTTTTCCGACTCTGTTTTTTTTCATCTATGTCAATAAGTAGTGCTAAAATAGCTTTTTAATCTTAACATTTTACATTAGGTTTGCTCTAGTTATAAAACGCGATTTTTTCAAAAGCCAAACAACAAAAATTCTATGAAATTTATTGTTTCTTCTTCTTCTCTTTTAAAACACCTTCAACAAATTTCTGGTGTAATTAATACCAATACAGTTTTACCTATTTTGGAAGATTTTTTATTCGAAATTGAAGATAAAAAATTGAACATCGTTGCAACCGATTTAGAAACGGTGATGCGTGTTCAAATGGAAGTAGAAAGTAAGGCAAACGGTCGTGTTTGTATTCCTGCAAAAATCTTAATTGATTCTTTAAAAAATATTGCGGACCAACCTTTAACTTTTAACATTGATAAAAATTACGCAGTAGAAATTACAAGCGACAATGGTAAGTATAAAGTGATGGGAGAGAATCCAGATAATTTTCCAAAAGAGCCTACAGCCGACGATACCACTGGCTTTAAGATGACAAGCACTGGATTATTAACTGCTATCAATAAAACATTATTTGCAGTGAGTGGTGATGATTTACGCCCTGCAATGACGGGTGTGTTTTTTGAATTATCAAAAGACAGCGTACAATTTGTTGCAACAGATGCGCACCGTTTAGTAAGATATAAAAGAACTGATGCTAAGGCAACTCAAAACGCTAGTTTTATTGTTCCTAAAAAACCATTGAACTTATTAAAGAACGCGTTGCCTGATAACGATGATCCAATCACGATCAGTTTTAACAACAATCACTTATTTGTGGACCATGGTTCTACACAATTAATTTGTCGTTTAATTGATGCGCGTTTCCCTGATTATAAAGTGGTTATTCCAAACGATAATCCATATCGTTTAACAGTTAATAAGCATGATTTTCAAAATGCATTGCGTCGTGTAAATGTATTTAGTAATAAGAGCACTAACCAGGTTGCATTAAATATCACAGGTAATGAATTGCAAATGGCTGCGCAGGATATTGACTTCAGTTTTGAAGGAAATGAGCGCATGAGTTGCGAATACCAAGGGGAAGACATTCAAATTGCATTTAATGCAAAATTCTTAATTGAAATGTTGAATGCTGCTGATACCGATGACGTATATTTAGAATTATCAACACCAAGCAAAGCGGGCTTAATTAAGCCTTCTGAACAAGCGCCAGGTGAGGACTTGTTAATGTTAGTGATGCCATTGATGTTAAATAGTTAGTCAAATAATTAGTAAGAGATAATCCGTACCATAAAAACAACCCAAGCCCGATGATTTCTGTATAAGAACATCGGGTTTTTTATTTACATTTATGTACTAAAAACAATTGCATGCTTCAGACTATTGAAAATTATTTTCAACACATTCCAAGTTTACATAGGGCATTATTATTAGCCGGTGGAATTACTTTTTTTTGGTTGATCGAAATTGCTGTTCCTCTTTTTAATTTTAAGTATAGCAAAATCAAACATGCAGGCGTTAATCTGTTTTTTACATTTACCACCATTGTCATCAATTTTGGGTTTGCATTGATTATGGTAAAAGCTAGTGATTGGGTAGTTGCTCAACATTTTGGATTGCTACAAATAATTTCAATGTCTCCGTTGGTAAAAGCAATACTAGGCTTGTTATTATTGGATTTTATAGGTGCTTACTTGGTGCATATGATTGAACATAAAGTAAAATTTTTATGGAAATTTCATATGGTGCATCATGCGGATACTCATGTAGACACAACAACAGGCAATAGACATCATCCAGGTGAATCGGTAGTGAGAGCGGTGTTTGCAATTTTAGCCGTACTTGTTTTAGGTACTCCCATGTGGATGGTGATGTTGTACCAAAGTTTAAGTGTGGTATTAACACAATTTAACCATGCAAATATTCGTATACCTAATTGGTTTGATAAAACATTTGGATTGATAATAGTTTCTCCTAATATGCACAGAGTACACCATCATATTACACGCCCTCAAACGGATAGTAATTATGGAAATATATTTTCGTTTTGGGATCGCCTATTAGGAACCTATAATGATACCCCAATGAGTGAAATTGTATATGGCTTGGATGTATTAGACAATTCAAAAGATCAATCCATTGCTTATCAATTAAAAGCTCCGTTTGATAAAACCATAAAATCAGATTACTAGATGACAAAAGTTGGTGCGTTTATTCCCGCTCGTTATGCAGCAACCAGGTTTCCTGCAAAGCTGATGCAAACCCTTGGTGATAAATCTGTGATAAGACACACGTATGATAATACAAAAGCAACGGGGCTTTTTGATGAGGTTTATGTGGTAACAGACAGCGAGATTATTTTTAATGAAATAGTGAACAATGGTGGGAAAGCCATTATGAGCAAGCGTTCCCACGAAAGTGGTTCTGATAGAATTGCTGAAGCGATTGTGGATTTAGATATTGATATTGTAGTGAATGTACAAGGAGATGAACCCTTTGTAAAAAGAGCGCCCTTGCAAAAAGTGATTGATGTTTTTTCGGATAGCACAGTACAGGTTTCTTCTTTGATGCAAGTGTTGACCAATCCTCAATTAATCGAAGATCCTAATTATGTGAAAGTAGCAGTTGATACTAAAATGAATGCATTGTTTTTTTCACGTAGCGTAATTCCTTATCCGCGTGCAACCGATATTGCCATTACTTATTATGAACATATAGGTGTATATGCTTTTAAGAAACAAGCCCTATTGAATTTTACCAATTGGCCGATGACTCCTTTGGAAGCTGCTGAAAAAATTGAATGCTTGCGTTATTTAGAAAATGGAGTACCTATAAGGATGGTTGTCACAGATTATATGGGTGTTGAAATTGATACGCCTGAAGATTTAATAAAAGCTGCCAAATTATTATAGCAAATTTTAAAGCATATATTTAAAATACATTCCCCAGAAAATTTTAAAAATAATAAAATGAATAAAGGAAAATTGTTTCAATCTACTGTTGTAGCCGCATTGGCTGGTTTTATTTTTGGTTTTGATATGGTAGTGATATCTGGAGCCGATAAACCAATTCAGGAACTATGGCATACCACTCCTTTGTTTCATGGATTTTTTATCATGTCCATGGCTTTATGGGGAACCGTTATTGGATCTGTGTTTGCGGGCGCACCAACCGAAAAATATGGCCGTAAAAAAGTCTTAATCTGGTTGGGTGTTATGTTTATTGCCTCTGCAATTGGTTCAGCATTGGCACAAGACCCGTATACTTTTTCATTCTTTAGATTAATTGGTGGAATTGCGATTGGTGTTTCATCGGTAGCAGCACCAACTTATATTTCAGAAATTTCCAACAAGAATAATCGTGGAAAATTGGTAGGTATGTATCAGTTTAATATTGTGTTTGGTATTTTGATCGCCTATTTATCTAATTATTTTTTACACGGATTTGGGGGTGAAAATGATTGGCGTTTTATGTTGGCTGTTTTATTAATTCCTTCTACTGTTTATACGGTAATGACTTTGGGTTTACCAGAAAGTCCAAGATGGTTATTCTCTGTTGCCAATGATGAAGCTGCAGCAAGAAAAACTTTGGCTATTGTGGGTGTAGAAAATATCGATGAAACCATTAATGAAATCAAGGTTTCCGATGCGCAAGAAAAATCATTTGGTTCAGCGAAGCTGTTCACAAAGCATCATACCAAAATTATTTCATTGGCGTTTTTTGTAGCCTTTTTTAATCAAGCTTCTGGTATCAACTTCTTATTATATTATGCACCAAGAATTTTGGAAGAAGCTGGTTTTGCAAAAAATAATTCTTTATTAAGTTCTATTTCATTAGGAATGATGAACCTAGTATTCACGTTTGTAGGACTTTGGTTAATTGATCGCATTGGCCGTAAAACCCTTTTAATCATTGGCTCTTTTGGATATATTATTAGTTTGGTCATGGTGGCTTATGGCTTTATAGCACATAGTGCACCAGAATTTATGTTAAGCTTTTTATTATTATTTATTGCATCGCATGCCATTGGACAAGGTGCAGTTATTTGGGTTTTAATATCAGAAATATTTCCAACCCAGATTCGTGCAAAAGGTCAAGCCTTTGGCGCAAGTATACATTGGATATTTGCCGCTTTAATTACTTTAATCACACCTGTATTTTTAGATAGTGAGTATGGAATATTTAAAGAAAATCCATGGCCTATTTTTGCATTCTTTGCAGTGATGATGTCTTTACAATTAGTTTGGATTTTAGTAAAAGTGCCTGAAACAAAAGGCGTATCTTTGGAGGACTTACAAAAGAAATTGGTTCAATAATATTATTATAATAAATTTATTTTATGCAGTTCCGCAATTTTAAAATGGTCGACTATGTGGTATATGGTCGTGGTGCGTTCAATCAATTAGATGAAATTTTAGCTCCTCGTAGAAAAGATAATTTTCCAATGATTTTTTTCTTGGATCACTTTTTTATTGGAAAGCCGTTGGCTTCCCGTATTCCATTAAGAGGAAAAGATAAAATTGTTTATGTTGATGTAACGCATGAGCCCAAAACAAAACAAGTGGATGCATTGGCTGCTGAATTAAAAGCTGAATTTGGTGAAGTGAGCGGTATCATTGGTATTGGAGGCGGTTCCACAATGGACTTAGCGAAAGCGGTTTCCTTAATGATGACCAATCCTGGTTCATCAGCTGATTATCAAGGATGGGATTTAGTAAAACAAGCGGGTGTATATAAAGTTGGTATTCCAACATTAAGTGGTACGGGTGCCGAAGTGAGTCGTACAACAGTTTTAACGGGTCCGGTGCGTAAATTAGGAATGAATTCTGACTTTACTCCATTTGATCAAATTGTATTAGATCCAGAATTAACACAAAACGCACCTGCCAATCAACGTTTTTATACAGGCATGGATTGTTATATACACTGTATCGAAAGTTTGGAAGGTACTTTTTTAAACGAATTCAGTAAGAGCTATGGAGAGAAAGCACTTGAGCTTTGTCGTAAAGTTTTTGTTGAAAAAGAAAAATGGGATGACGAGTGTGATGATCAATTAATGATGGCCTCTTATGCAGGTGGTATGAGTATTGCCTATAGTCAAGTTGGTGTTGCGCATGCGGTGAGTTATGGTTTGAGCTTTTTATTAGGCACTAAGCATGGAATAGGCAATTGTATAGTAATGAATCATTTGGAGGAATACTATCCAGCGGGTGTGAAAGAATTTAAATACATGGTGGAGAAAAACAATATTGAAATTCCAACAGGCATCTGTGCCAATTTAACCGAAGAGCAATTTGACGCCATGATCAATGTTTCCTTGGGCATGAAACCACTTTGGGAAAATGCACTAGGAAAAGATTGGGAAAAAATCATGACGCGTGAAAAATTACGCGCATTGTACGGTAAGCTATAAGTAATAGCGAAGCCTAATTGAAAAAATATTAACTGGCCCTCTTCTATCTATATTATAACCTGGATTCAGGATATTTTGATAGTCAATTGTTCCTGCCAATTTATTATCTATAAAATACTTTTGATAGTAAAGTTCAATTACGCGCTCTCGATCGTAATTTAATTTACCATCACCAAGGGTAAATCCAAGACCACCATTATTTAAAAATTGTTGATGTTCTTTCGATAATCCTGATGAAACAAATGCTACTCCTAATTTTCCGGATTTCTGACCCCATTTTTCACTATTAGCAGAAAGACCAAAACTAATACTGTTGTCTATTTCAGTAAATGCCCAGGTTTCATTTTGTCCGTCATTCCAACTTGTTTTAAAGAAGCCCCCTAGGTTTTCACCTAAGGCCTGTTCTATATTTAATCCCCATCCTAGCTTGGTATTTGAATAATTTCTTGTTGCTTCAATATTGGTATCTAGTCCTTTAACATAGTTACCCATTAATGCTTTATTAATAAACATTAAAAAGCGAATGGCTCCAGGATTATTTGATAGCGTATAATTTTGTACAAATTCAGCAGTAAATCCTCCACTTTTTTTAATATTCCAGTCCATAATGCCTCCATTAGGACTGGTTGGCATAAGCGCATAGCCAATTCGATATTCTTGATTTTTATTAAAATATTCAACTATAAAAGCAGGAGTGTATCCCTTGGTATTAGCAGGATAATCCCAAGCACCATTGCTCATTAAACCCCAATTTAAAAACTGAGTTCTCGGGTCATGACTGTATTTATTATTATCAAAGAAGTCGGCAAGAGATACTTTACCAATATTAAAATTAAGGTAAGAGTGGTTGCTTGTGTCAATTGTAACAAGCTTTTTAAAATAAGCTCTAGCAATATATATTTTAGGATCAGTTGTGGTTACTCTAAAAGTTTCACCATTAGGAGCGTCTCCAATACCAAGTACCTTACTTAAACCGGATCCGCCAGCTAGTTCAGGGGTAGCATAAAAAAAAGTGCTTTTATTTAATTTAGCTCCAAAATAAAGTGTGCTTGTGTAAGAAGTAGCGTTTTCAGTAATATTACGAAAACTATTTTCTCCCGAGTAAGGGGCGGAAAATGAAGGTTTGTACTGGCTTACAATAGTCGCTTGTGCATGTAAAAAGTATCCTTTTTGTACAAATGAACTATCTGCTTCTTGAGCTATTACTGAAATAGCGGAAAATAGATAAAAAATTGATATGAAAATCTTTCTTGACAAGTCGCAAAAATATAAAAAATAGACTTAAGGCAGGCTCAAATTGTTTATAAATCACTCAAACTTAACTATAGCTTAATATTTCATTAAAACTATCCTAATTCAACTTAAATTTTGTTAATATTTAGCTTAATAATCATTGAATTTGTGAATTGACTATAAATTTGCACTTTAAAAATAACTAGATCAGTATACTCAATGCTGTATCAACTATTTTTCAACAAATTGATTTAATGATGTTTGCAAAAAGAAAGGTTTTTTTACTCTTATTTTTATTGGCTAGCAATTTTGGATTTTCACAACAGGATACTTTGCGTTTGAGCCTTGTTCAAACAGAAAAAATATTTCTTGATAGTAACCTTTTGTTAGTTGCATCTGGTTTTAATGTGGATGCTAATAAAGCGTTAATTGAACAAGCAAAGGTTTGGGATAATCCAACCTTAATTACAGATCAGAACGTTTATACTAATAATAAGTTTTTTCAACACGGTAAAGATCCAATTACTGGTCAGCCAACTGGTCAATACTTTATTCAGTTTCAACAATTGATTAAAACAGCAGGGAAAAGAGGAAAGCTAATCAATATGGCAACGACCAATGCTAAACTTAGTCAGTTGTAACTGAATGATTTAATGCGCAATTTGAGGTATGATTTAAGGACCAACTATTTTACATTATTACAACTCACAAAAAATAAAAATATTGCGGTCCAAAGCTATAACCAATTAAATACATTATTTAAAGGAATGCAAGCCCAATATGCAGTGGGAAATATTTCTCAAAAAGAATATTTAAGAATACAATCCTTACTTATTGCTTTAGATAAAGAAATTGCAGATTTAAATACCCAAATATTTGATACAGAAAATAGTTTAAAAACAGCGCTTCAAATAAAAGGCAATGTATTTATTTATCCAACCGATGAATTTACAAGCGTTAAAATAAGCTTTAGCGGTGACAGGGATTTAATTGAAACGGCAAAAACAAATAATCCTTATTACGAATTGCAAAAATTACAAATAGTATATCAACAACAAAATCTAAGCTATCAAAAATCATTAGCAGTACCGGATCTAACGCTTGCTCCTGAATATGATCATAATAGTAATTATATTCCTCATTATTATGGCTTAGGTATAAGTTTGCCAATCCCGGTGTTTAATAAAAACAAAGGAAATATTAAATCTGCTAATTTTGGAATTAAACAACAAGAGGCCATTGCTTTAAATGCAGATATTGAGTTACAAAACAATGTAACCAACGCTTATAAAAAACTACTTGAATTAATAAAAGTTACCAATGAATCAGAACAGGTTTTTTATGATAAGTATACACAAATGTTTAACAACATCATTTCAAGTTATGAACATAAGCAAATTAGTTTATTAGAATTTATGGACTTTTTTGATACTTATAAAGACGTACAAAATCAACATTATCAATCTAAACTAAACTTACAATTAGTAAGTGAAGAATTGAATTATCATATCGGAATAGATGTTATAAAAAAATAAGTTTAATTATGAAGCCTAGTTTATATGTAATTGCCCTTTGTGCAATGGTGGGAATGACCGCTTGTGAAAATCACAAAGTGGAAGAAAAGAAACAAGACAATAAGTATTGTTTAAGTGATTCAATGCAAAAAATGATTGCATTAGATACCGCAAAAGTAATTGCCTCTAATGAAACCCTTCAATTAAGTGGGGAAATAAGTTTTGATGAAAATAAGGTGGTTAAAATCTTTCCAAGAAGTAGTGGCCAAGTAATTGAAGCAAAATTATCATTAGGTGATAAAGTAAAAGCAGGAGAAGCATTAGCTGTTGTAAAAAGTGCGGAGATTGCTGGTAATTATGCTGATATTAAAAGTGCAAACGCGGATGTATTAATTGCAAAACGTCAGTTAGAGAACCAAGAAGGACTTTATAAAAATGGAATAGCAAGTGAAAAAGAATATAATGAAGCAAAGCAAAATTATGAAAAGGCAATATCTGCAAAGGCTAAATTAGAAAGTGCGTTGCACATTAATGGGGGTTTAAATAGCAATGCTGGAGGTAATTATACTTTAACTGCACCTATCAATGGATATATAGTAGAGAAAAAAGTGAGTGAAGGAAACTTCATTCGTCCAGATATGGGTGATTATTTATATACTATCTCTGATTTAAGAGATGTATGGGTAAACGCAAATGTATATGAGATTGATATCCCAAAAGTGAAGGAAGGTGATAAAGTTGATGTAACAGTTTTAGCTTATCCTAACAAAGTATTTGAAGGCACCATTGATAAATTAAGTGAGGTGTTGGATCCATTGAATAAGACTTTAAGAGCTAGAGTTAAATTGAATAATGCTGAGTTATTGTTAAAACCAGAAATGTTCGCTAAAATATTTGTGAAAAGCAAAACAGCACAAACTGCATTATCAATTCCTACCAATGCTTTAATTGATTTAAACGGTAAAAATTATGTTGTCGTATTTAATTCAAATTGTGATTTAAAAATTGCTGAGGTAGAAGTTAAAAGAACTGTAGGAGATATTACATTTTTAAATAGTGGTTTATCTGCCGGTGATAAAGTAGTTGTAAAGAATCAATTACTTATTTTTCAGCAATTACTAAATCAATAAACCGCATTTTTTTCTATGAATAAGTTCATTAAAAATATTATACACTTTTCTTTAAGGCATAGATACTTTGTATTTTTTCTTACATTGGTTATAGGGATTATAGGTTTTATAAGTTATCAAAATACACCTATTGAAACCTTTCCTGATGTCACCAATACGCAGGTAATTATAATTACCCAATGGCCAGGAAGGAGTGCCGAGGAGGTTGAAAAATTTGTCACCATACCTTTAGAAACTGTTTTAAACTCAGTTCAAAAGAAAATTAATTTAAGAACTACATCTTCTTTTGGATTAAGTTATGTTAGGTTAATTTTTGATGATGATGTAGATGATGCTTTTGCTAGACAGCAAATTATGAGTCGTATCACAAATGTGGATTTACCTGAAGGGATAAAGCCCGAAGTACAGCCACCTTATGGACCAACAGGTGAAGTGTATCGATATACATTAAAGAGCAATATTAGAGACATTAGAGAACTCTACACTATACAAGATTGAGTAATTGATAGACAATTTAAATCAGTTGCCGGTGTTGCTGATGTGAATAGTTTTGGAGGAGAAGAAAGAAGTTTTGAAATTTCTGTAAACCCTAACTTATTACTTAAATATGGACTTACATCCATTGATGTTTACAATGCTGTAGCAAAAAGTAATATTAATGTAGGGGGTGATATTATTGAAAAAAATGGCCAAGCATATGTTGTAAGAGGTATTGGCTTACTTAATAATATTGATGAAATCAACAACATAATAGTTACAAAGCTTAATAAGGTTCCTATTTTGGTGAAAAATCTAGCATCTGTTAAAGAAGCTGGAAAACCAAGATTAGGGATTGTATCAAAAGATACTATTGCCGATGTAATTGAAGGTATTGTAGTGATGCGTAAAGGTGAAAATGCAGAACAAGTTTTAAAAAATATTCATGCTAAAGTAGATGAATTAAACAATTCAATATTACCCAAAGATGTTAAGCTTGTTCCTTTTTATGATAGAACAACTTTAATGGATTATGCTACTGAAACGGTAATACATAACTTAATTGAAGGAATCATTTTAGTTACTTGTATAGTTCTATTGTTTATGGCTAACTGGAGAACAACTATTACAGTAAGTATCATTATACCTTTAGCCTTGTTGTTTGCATTCATTTGTATGCGATTAAAAGGAATGACTGCTAATTTATTATCAATGGGGGCGGTTGATTTTGGAATTATCATTGATGGAGCAGTTGTAATGGTAGAGGGCTTGTATGTTGCACTAGATCATAAAGCCAGAGAAGTGGGAATGGAAAAGTTTAATAAATTAGCGAAGCTGGGTTTATTTAAACAAGTAGGATCAGAAATGGGTAAAGCCATTTTCTTTTCAAAATTAATTATCATCACTTGTTTAATTCCAATTTTTGCTTTCCAAAAAGTAGAGGGTAAAATGTTCTCTCCATTAGCCTATACTTTAGGTTTTGCTTTATTGGGAGCTTTAATTTTCACGCTTACATTAGTACCCGCGTTATCAAGTATATTATTAAGAAAAAATGTTAGAGAAAAACACAACCCAGTAGTTGCCTTTTTTGAAAATGGAATTCAAAAATTATTTACGAGAGCCTATAAATTTCCTAGAGCAAGTTTATTAATTGCGTTTTCATTTATGGCACTCACCTTTTTCTCTGCAAAATATTTAGGAAATGAATTTTTACCAGAACTAGATGAAGGTGCACTTTGGGTAAAAGCGCAACTTCCCATGAGCGCATCTTTGACACAGTCTAAACAAATTTCTGATAAGATGACCGAGACTTTAAGAAAGTTTCCAGAAGTGAATCATACGCTTGCTCAGATTGGAAGAACAAATGATGGAACAGATCCTAAAGGGTTTTTCAATGTTGAAATTGCAGTAGATTTAAAACCTAAATCAGAATGGCCTAAAGGTATCACCACCGAAAATTTAATTGACAGCATAAATGCACAGTTAGTTAAATATCCTGGTTTATTATTAAACTATTCACAACCTATCAGGGATAATGTGGAAGAAGCAGTTGCTGGAGTACCAGCTTCATTGGCTGTTAAAATTTTTGGACCCAATTTTGATACCTTAGACAACCTAGCAAATAAAGTCCAACATGAACTAAGTGGAGTTCAGGGTATTGAGGATTTGGGTGTATTAAGAAATCTAGGTCAACCAGAATTTAGGATTGAATTGGATCAACAAAAAATGGCTCTTTATGGTATCACTACAACCGATGCACAAAGTGTTATTGAGATGGCATTAGGTGGTAAGGCAGCTACTCAATTATACGAAGGTGAAAGAAAATTTGATATTAGAATTAGATATCAAAAAAGCTTTAGAGATACCAAAGAAAAAGTAGAGGATTTAATGATCCCAACACAGGATGGTTCTAAAATTCCAATCAGTGAAATTTCAAATATTAAAACTTTAACTGGTCCTGCATTTGTATATAGAGATAATAATTACAGATATATACCGGTTAAGTTTTCAATTAGAGGTAGAGACTTAGGAAGCACTATTAAAGATGCACAAGCTAAGGTTGAAAAAAATGTTCGTTTACCTGAAGGTTATAAATTATCATGGAATGGAGAATTTGAAAATCAACAACGTGCATCCAAAACTTTAATGAATGTGGTGCCAGTTTGTTTACTTGCTATTTTCTTGATTTTATTTATGTTATTCGGTAATGTTAAAGATGCTACTTTAACAATTCTAAATGTACCATTCGCATTAATAGGAGGAATTTTAGCACTTCATTTTAGAGGCATGAATTTTAGCATCAGTGCAGGTATTGGATTTATTGCTTTATTTGGAATTTGTATTCAAAATGGTGTGATTCTAATTACCGTATTTAGAAAAAATCTTGAAGCCAAAATGAACTTACGTGATGCCCTTGAAAAAGGGGTTATTTCTAGAGTCCGTCCTGTTGTAATGACAGCTTTAATGGCTGCCATTGGTTTATTACCAGCCGCTGTTTCAACTGGAATTGGAAGTGAAAGTCAAAAGCCATTGGCAACTGTTGTTATAGGAGGTTTAATAACATCTACTATATTAACATTGATTATATTACCAATATTGTATGCGGGTGTACACACGCTTACAAGAAGAAGATCAAATGTGAAATTATTAAATAAAATAGGTGCAGTATAGTATTAAAAAAGGCCTCACAATTGTGAGGCCTTTTTAGTATTTCTATCCCATCTTTAAATCCAAACCTACTCTGCCTCGGCTACTACTTCTTTTACTTCTGGTATCATACGCTTCATCATGCCTTCAATACCTGCTTTAAGCGTTACCATACTTGAAGGACAACCGCTACAAGAGCCTTGTAACATTAGGTTTACAATACCATCATTATAACTTTTAAATTGTATAGCACCGCCATCCATTTCAACAGCAGGCTTTACATAATTCTCTAATAATTCTTTAACACGCTTCACGATATCATCATCATCTGCATGCACGGTGTTGGTTGCTTCTTGTTTCATTTTAGCAACTTCTTCCTCGTTCACAACCACACCACCATTTTCTAAATACTCTTTCAAAAATGTTTTGATGGTAGGAATCACATCCTGCCAATCTTCTGTATCAGCACTCTTAGTAAGTGTGATAAAGTTGCTAGCAATAAATACACTCTTAATAAAAGGGAAGCTAAATAATTCTTTAGCAAGTGGCGAAGGGCCGGCTAAACTTTCTTCAGCAACATCAATACTTTTACCAGGATACAATAGTTTGTTGGCAACAAACTTCATTGTTTCTGGATTCGGTGTCATTTCGGTATAGATGCTAACGATGGTATTTCCTGTAGTAATCATAAAACTGTTTTATTGCAATTGAGTACAAAAATAATCAAAATAGAAAGGCGTTGGGTGCGCCTTCTTGGATTGATCCTTTATTTTTCCGATATCGAAAAATGGCTAGTTTTCTATAATTGGGCCCATTATGAAGGAATAATGCTCAATTTGGCATAATTCAACATGATTTTCTTTTCTCCGTTGTTGTCAAAAAGAATCAAGGCTATCGGATTGTGAGCCGATCCCTCTATTTCTTTAATAACGCCAAATCCAAATTTTTGGTGCTCCACTTTCATACCGGCCTCCAGAGCCGAAGGGTCGGCAGCCGTAAAGTTGACCGATGGAATATGGTTTTTATTTAAGGTACTAGGAGGCGTTACCGGCATATAACTAGGCTTGCTAGGCGTAGATGCACTAGTGCTACCTGGTTTACTGCCACCCATTTTGGGTTTTTGTTCCTGCCAACCTCTTGTATTTCCACCGTGCATTCTGTCATAAGCGCTTCCCCAACCCGTACTTTGATTGCGTGCACCGCCACCCACATTGGATTTATCCAATTGATCTTCGGGCATTTCATCAATAAATCGGCTTGGATCATTTTGAACCAATTGTCCAAATCGATATCTAGAGTTAGCGTAACTTAACCAAAGATGTTTTTTAGCTCTGGTAACCGCTACATAAAATAATCTTCTTTCTTCTTCTAATTCTTCTCTTGTATTTACACTCATTCCACTTGGGAATAAGGTCTCTTCCAAACCCACTACAAATACACAATCAAACTCTAATCCTTTTGCAGCGTGCACCGTCATTAATTTTACGGTGTCTTCGTTTTCGGTATCATTATCCGCATCGGTGATTAAAGTAATTTGTTGTAAGTAGGAACCTAAACTTTTATCGCCTAATTCACCATCATCATTGCTAGGACTTTCTGTCCATTCTTTAATAGAGTTTAATAATTCCTGTACGTTTTCATAACGTGCTAAACCCTCGGTACTTTTATCGTTAAATAATTCTTTAACAATATTGGTATGTTTACCTACTTGTACCGCAACATCGGATGCATTGTGTTTTGTCAATTGATTTTGAAAATATTTAATCATAGTGACAAACTCTTCAATTGCAGTTAATGTACCTGCTTTAAATCCAAAGCCCTTTGCTTTTTCTAGTACTTCAAAAAAAGTTATATTATTTTCACCCGCAAGCACTAAACATTTTTCAACAGTAGTTTTACCAATACCCCTTACTGGATAATTAATAATTCTTTTTAAAGCTTCTTCATCTTTTGTATTGGCAATTAATCTTAGGTAAGCAATAAAATCTTTTACTTCCTTTCTTTGATAGAAGCTAAGCCCACCATATATCTTATAAGCAATGCCCGTGCGTCTTAAGCTTTCCTCAAAAGATCTACTTTGTGCATTGGTACGATATAAAATCGCAAAGTCTTTATTATAAAAGTGATTTCTTAATTTATTTTCTTGAATCGCGTCTGCAACAAATTTTCCTTCCTCGTTGTCGGTCATCGTGCGCACCAACTTTATTTTATCTCCCTCAGCATTATCCGTCCAAAGTTCTTTAGGAATTTGTCCTTTGTTATTTTTAATGACATGGTTGGCAACTTCGATAATGGATTTACTACTACGATAGTTTTGTTCGAGCTTTACCAATTTTACATCATCATAATCTTTTTGAAACTGTAAAATGTTTTCAATAGTGGCACCACGGAAACTATAAATACTTTGTGCATCGTCACCCACCACACATAAATTTTCGTGCGCAGCTGCAAGTAATTTTGCAATTTGATATTGTACCGGATTGGTATCCTGATACTCATCAATTAATAAATATTTAAATTTGTGTTGGTACTTGTGTAATACTTCTGGAAAATCGCGTAATAGCTCGTGCATTTTAAATAACAAATCATCAAAATCCATTGCCCCACTTTTAAAACATCTTGCTACATAGCTTGCATAAATCTCTGCAATTTGTGGTCGATTGCTTCTCGCGTCTTCTTGTTTTAAAAAGTTATCCATTGCATATTCTGCGGGACCTACTAGTGCATTTTTTGCACTTGAAATTCTATTTAAAACAATATTGGGTTTGTATAATTTATCATCTAAACCCATATCATTAATCACCTGCTTTAATACCGACTTAGAATCGTCAGAATCATAAATAGTAAAGCTTTGAGGATATCCTATTTTAGATGCTTCTGCTCTTAATATGCGGGCAAATACACTATGGAAAGTGCCAATATATAAATTTCTAGCTTCTGTGTTACCGAGTGCTTTTTCAACACGCTCCTTCATCTCCGCTGCAGCCTTATTGGTAAACGTAAGTGCAAGAATATTAAATGAATCCACCCCACTATACATTAAATGTGCAATGCGTGATGTAAGTACTTTTGTTTTACCACTACCTGCTCCGGCAATAATCATCAATGGGCCATTCAAATGTAAAACCGCTTCTTTCTGTCTTTCGTTGAGTCCGTTTAAATACGCTTGTTGCATTGAGCGAAGATAAACAAAAACCCCACCTTTAAGGGGTGGGGTTTGATACTTTTTTATGAAACTAAAAAGTAATTACTTCTTTTCAAGTAATTTGAAGAATTGATCTAATTGAGGTAAGATCACGATTCTTGTACGTCTGTTTTTAGCTCTGTTTTCAGCAGTATTGTTTTCTGCAACAGGAATATATTCTGATCTACCAGCAGCAGTCATACGCTTAGGATCTAAACCATAAGTTTCTTGTAAAATACGCACTACAGTAGTTGCACGCTTTACAGATAAATCCCAGTTGTCTTCCATTGCAGGATTTGAACCTAATAATTGTTTAGTATCTGTATGACCTTCAACCATAAATTCAATTTGAGGTTGAGCAGCTAATACTTTAGCAACCTTACCTAACACCACTTTAGCTTTATCTGTAACAGTAAAGCTTCCGCTCTTAAATAATAATTTATCAGAAATGTCTACATAAACAACACCTTTATCAACTTTAACATTGATATCGCCATCATTTAAATCACCAATTGCACCTTTCAAGTTCATCACCAAGTTCATGTTGATAGAATCTTTACGCGCAATTGAGCTTTGTAAACCTTGAATATATAAATCTTTAGCACCAATGTTCTCTAATGATTTTTTAATGCTTTCAGCTTGAGCACCAGTAACAACTGACATGTCTTTTAATTGACTTAAAACCACATTGTTGTTAGATTTTAAGAAATCGATTTGTTTGTTTAAATCGTCAATAGTTGCTTGAGCAGATTTTGCTTTATCATTTGCTTTGTCAGCAGCTGATTTACTTTTGTTTAATTCATCTTCAGCATTACGCAGCTTACTTTGTAATTCTGCATAAGCACCATTCAATTGAGCAACTTTTGCTTCGCTTTCTTGTAATTTTTTAGGACTCACACAAGAATAAGCACCAATACTTACAATTGCAAGTGCTAAAAAAATCTTACTTTTCATACTCTATCTTTTTTATTTATTAATAAAATTGGCCAATGGCTAAAACAAAAATACTAATATAGAACAGCCTTTCAAAACATTTGTTTAAAAATTAACTAGACGCTAACCTTCTATGTCTTCGGTGATACTATAATCAGGTATATATCCTAGCATGCCCTTAAAAAAGGCAACGATTTTTCGTTTATCTGCAGTTTCGTCATTACTGGTGTAAAAAGGTTCCCCAAATACCACTTTTTTGTTACCAAAGTCTAATCCAACTAGAATAATGGGAATATTGGCGTTTTTAGCAATATGGTAAAAGCCGGTTCTAAGCCTGCTCACTTTTTTTCGGGTTCCCTCTGGAGACAGGGCAATATGAAAGCTTTCTCGCTCATTATAGAGCTTTACAACCTGGTCAACCTGATTTAGGTTTTTGCCTCTTTCTACTGGAAAACCACCCAATTTTCGCAAAATAACCCCAAAAATGCCCCAAAAAAGATCTTTTTTGCCCAAAAAGTGCACAAATTCAATATGAACTTTTTTTCTAATAGCCAGCCCTAGAAAAAAGTCTAAATAATGGGTATGAGGTGCTACCACCAGGATGGACTTCTTCAATTCAAAAGGAAATTGACCTTCCACCTTCCAACCCCTCACTGTAAAAATCCACCAAGCAATTAACTGTTGCATAATAATTATTGAGTCAAAGCTAATAACAAATCTGCATTTTCTTCCTCCTTCACGTCCGCCGCATCCCATTTTATCACTTTTAATTTAGGGAATTCAAGGTTCACTTCGGGCTGCGTAAATTTCTCGTACCATTTATCATAGTACTTTAATAATATACTAAATGCAGCTTCTATGTCACCAGCTTCTAAATATTGAATGGTATTTTTTGTTTCTAATCCGCCCAATCTTTTTTGTATTCTTTCGGTTGCACTTATTAAATCAGCTTTTGTAAAGATTCCATATTGCTGCACAATAAATTGTAATCTTTTTTCAAAAGGAATATTGATAAAGAAGCAAACACTATTGCGCATTAATTTAAAAAAAGGAGTAGGTACCATTACGGTTCCAATTCGCTGACTTTCATCTTCAATCCAAATGAATTTTTCAGAAGATGATAATTTAGAGAGAGCAAGTCCTAATAAGTTTTCAAACATTTCTTGACTTGGCTGTGTTGCTTGTCCAATCGCACCAAAGGAAGATCCTTTATGATTGGCCAAACCTTCAAGGTCAATTATATTTTCTCCCTTACTTTTTAATGCATGTAAAATTTCAGTCTTGCCGGAACCGGTATATCCACCAATCACTTTTAATTCAAACTGTTTATCAAAATGCGCAATGATCCAATTTCGATAAGCTTTATAACCACCAATGAGTTGTGTTACTTTAAAACCATATAAGTCTAATAACCAAGCTACCACTGCACTGCGCATACCACCTCTCCAACAATGTACGATGATGGAAGGCTTTTTACCCTCATGATTTTCTTGATATTCATTCACCCATTTTTCAACCTGATTCACCATCGCAAGCATTTTATCACCAAACATGGGCAATGCTATTTTAATGGCATCTTCTCTACTTTGTTTTTTATAAGTAGTGCCTACAATGGCTCTTTGTTCATTATTAAAAAGGGGTAAAGAATAAGCACCTGGAATATGTGTATGTTCAAATTCAAGCGGGCTGCGAACATCAATGGTGATATGATCTTCGGCACTTTGAGTATATAATTCGATGCTTATTTTTTGAACTGCCATATTACAAAGATAGACGCTTTAATTCGCTTGCTAATGCTTCTTGGTTAAAAGATAAAAATGTGGGAGTTTGGTATTCAAAAGTTTTAGCTGCTTTTAATGCATCTAGCAAATTAAAATTTTCTTGCTCAAAACTGATGGCCCATTTTTTTTCATGCCAATACTTTGCTAAATATTCCTGCTCGGTTTGGCCAGGCGTTGGAATTAAAATTAATTTCTTTTTAAAAGGGATAAGCTCTAAAAGCGTTGTGTAGCCTCCTCTACAAATAATAAACTCGGCATCATTTATTTGATCCGCAAGTGCTTTGCCACTAAGGTGATGATAAAGGTTTCCTTTTGAAGTTAATTTATTATACAATTTATCATCAGGCATTCCTGCAACAATCACAAATGGATAATTCAATTCGTTTCCGCTATTCCATAAAATATTTTCAAAAATTGCCCTTTGAGGTTCTGGTCCAGAAACAACTCCTAAAAATTTTATTTTATTTTCATTGTTGTTTGCTTGCACATAATCCTGAAGCCTTGACAAACAATTCATATACCAAATATCAATAGCCGGTAAACGTTTTGTGTTCACTAAATTTCCAGCAATATGATTGGGTGGCTGCATATCCGCTACCCAGCAAGCGTTGAATTTATTAATGAATCGGTAGGAAATATTTTGACAAATTCGTGTCAACCAATTAAAAGGAGTTTGAATTTCTAATTGATGCGTAATAAAAACGCTTTTAATTTTTTTATGAAAAACCCCATAACGGTTATCTGAAATAATTAAATCAAATGGATGTTGCTTATTCGTTTTCTTTAACCATTGATGTTCCTGAATGATTGAAATGATAATTTTAGGAACTTGAAAAAGTATCGTCGGAATTAAAAACCTTTTTTCTTTTGCGTAATGAATGCGGTATCCTTTTAAAGGAATAAAATGAGCATTCGGAAATGCTTCTTTTAAAATACTTGTTTGTTTTCCTTCTCCCGCAATATAAATAGTATAATTAAGTGCCTCTAACGCATGAATTAGGGGAATGCATCTTGTTGCATGACCTAGTCCCCAATCTAGTGGAGCAATACAAACAGCTTTTTGTTCCATTGACCACTAAATTAGTTCATCTGCATCAATAACAATTAGTATCATTTTGTTTTTTCCATCGCCAAAACAACACCATTAATGCAATATCTTAAACCCGTTGGAGGAGGGCCATCTTCAAATACATGTCCTAAATGTGATTTACATTTTCCGCACTGCACTTCGGTACGCACCATGCCATGTGAGTTATCGGGAGTGTAAATAATGGCAGATTTTGTAATAGGCTCAAAAAAACTAGGCCATCCGCAACCACTATTAAACTTTGCGTTACTCTTAAACAATGGATTTCCACAAGCAATACAATGATAAGTGCCTACTTCCTTGCTTTCTTCAAATGGAGAGGTAAAAGGGCGTTCAGTCCCTTTTTGTCTTGCCACTGCAAATACTTCGGGTGATAAAATATTAGCCCAAACGCTATCTGGTACTACTACTGCATCTTTTTGTTCTGGTTTATAATAAGGGTTGTTCTTATTTTCCATAGTATTCTTTTTTAAAGTGTTTGACTTTGTAGTGGACTGCCCACAAGCAGTAAAACTGATTAAAGTCAACAAACAAAGTGTTTTAAACATAAAATTGGTTTCTATTATAAAAATACTAACAAGTATTCGAAACTTTTGTTCAGTTTTTTATTTGTTGCTAGTCCATTTAGTAAAATAATTTAACGGAGTTCAGTATCTTTGAATCCAACTCAATATCATGTTCAATCTAATATTATTTGGCCCTCCAGGTAGCGGCAAAGGCACTCAAAGTGAAAATATTATTGCAGCGAATGGCTTGCAACATTTGTCCACTGGAAATTTATTAAGATCAGAAATTGCGAATCAAACCACTTTAGGTTTGAAAGCAAAAACCTTAATGGATGCAGGTCAATTGGTTCCAGACGAAGTGGTAATTGGAATGGTTGATAATTTTATGAACGCACATCCTGAAGCAAAAGGATTTTTGTTTGACGGTTTTCCGCGTACAACTGCTCAATGTGTTGCATTAGATGAGTTGTTGAAACATAAAGGAAATGAAATTAATGTGGTGTTGGCATTAGAAGTTGGGGAAGAAGAATTGGTTAAAAGATTATTAGGTCGTGGTGCAACTTCAGGCCGAACTGATGATACGAATGAAACTGTAATTCGTGCAAGAATTAAAGAGTATAACGATAAAACTACCGCTGTTGCTACGTATTACGCTCAGTTTAATAAAGTAGTGAATGTAAAAGGAGAGGGATCAGTTGAAAGTATTTATGCTGATTTGAAAAAAGAAATTGATGTTAGAATTTAATTATTCTAATAAATCATTTAATAAATTCTAGTTTATACATAAAAAAGGGAGCAACAATGTTGCTCCCTTTTTTGTTGCTTGCTTTATTATTTATTTAACGCGCGATAATAAAAATTAAGTGCATTAGATATTTAAACCACCGCAAGCACTAATTACTTGCCCTGTAACATAGCTACTCATTTCACTTGCCAAGAATAAAGTAGTGTTCGCAATTTCATCTGCCTTACCAAATCTTCCTAAAGGTATTTTATCTAAAAACGCTTTTCCTGCTTCACCTTCATTTAAATAATGGGTCATATCTGTTTCAATAAATCCTGGTGCAATTGCATTACAACGAATATTTCTGCTTCCAATTTCAGCAGCAATTGACTTTGTAAAGCCAATGATACCGGCCTTACTAGCAGCATAGCTACTTTGACCTGCATTACCACGGATACCAATAATAGAACTCATATTAATAATGCTTCCGCTTCTTGCCTTCATCATTGGACGAATCACTTGCTTGGTCATATTGAAAACACTTTTCAAATTGGTTTCCATTACTTCATCCCATTGCTCTGGGGTCATTCGTAACAATAAATTGTCTTTTGAAATACCTGCGTTGTTTACACAAATATCAACCGTGCCAAATGTAGCTACCACATCATTTACAAAAGTTTCACATGCAGCAAAATCACCTGCATTTGCTTTATAAGCTTTGGCTTTCACGCCTAATTTTTCTATTTCTGCTACCAATTGACTTGCTTTTTCGGCACTGCTATCACTTACATAAGTGAATGCAATGTTAGCACCTTGTTCAGCTAATTTTAAAGCAATAGCTGCACCAATTCCTCTGGCTGCACCTGTAACAATGGCTACTTTTCCAGCTAATAATTTCATACGATCAATATTTGTTTATTATTATTAAAGCAAAGATAAATTAATTAATTGCTTCATGAACAGATTTAATCTCTTCAATGTATTTTCTTTCATTGGATAATCTGGGCACTTTATGCTGTCCTCCCAATTTCCCTTTTTGTTTTAACCATTCATGAAAACATCCCCCTTTCACAGCAGTTACTTTGGGCATACCTAATGCAATATTTTTATGTCGCTTTGCTTCGTAATCACTATTTAAACTTTGCAAGTTTTTATCAAGCGCTTCTGCAAATGCTTGCATGTCTTTAGGATTCTCGTCAAACTCAATCAACCATTCATGTGCTCCCGAAGTTTTGTCTGACATATAAATTGGAGCAGCAGTATATTCTTTCATGGTTACTCCAAACTCAATGCAGGCTTCACTAATAGCTTTATCGGTATTGTCTGAAATTACTTCTTCCCCAAAAGCATTTATGTATTGTTTAATTCTACCAGATACTTTAATTCTGAAAGGAGCAAGACTTGTAAACTGAATTGTATCGCCCACCAAGTACCTCCACAATCCACCATTGGTACTTATAACAATGGCGTAATTTTTTCCTAGTACTACTTTATCTAATCCAATTGTTGTAGGATTGGGCTTACCATATTCTTCTGTTGGCATGAATTCATAAAAAATCCCATGTTGTAAAAATAATAACATGCCCTCTTCGTTCACACGATCCTGTGCTGCAAAAAATCCTTCGCTTGCATTGTATATTTCTATGTAGTTACAATTGGGTCCAATGATTTTTTCAAACTGCGCTTTGTAGGGTGTAAATGCAACACCACCATGAATATAGAGTTCAAAGTTGGGCCAAACTTCTTTGATATTTTTTTTCCCAGAGATGGCTAAAATTCTTTTTAATAAAACCAAGGTCCAAGTAGGAACACCAGCGATTGAACTTACGTCTTCGTTAATGGTACTTTGCGCAAGACTTTCAATTTTTTGTTCCCACTCGTCCATCAATGCGATGGAAAGTTCGGGCGTTCGAATTAAGCTGGACCAAAATGGTGAGTTCTGTAACAAAACCCCACTTAAATCACCATACTGAATGTTTTCTTTGATAGGATGCACCTGATGGCTTCCCCCAATTACCAAACCTTTGCCCGTTAATAAATCACTATCTGGTAAATCATGATAATAAATAGTAAGTACATCTTTGGAGCCCTGAAAGTGATTGTCTTCAATACTTTCCTTGGTAAGTGGAATAAATTTACTCTTGTCGTTAGTAGTCCCACTACTTTTTGCAAACCATTCAACAGGCGTATTCCATAAAACAGATTCCTCACCCTCCATGATTTGATCAATGTAGGGTTTTAAATCCTCGTATTCGTGTATGGGAACAGTCTCTTTAAATTTTCGGATATTGAAAATTTCAGCAAATTGGTATTTTCTTCCAAACTGAGTGTATTGACCATGGGTGATTAAATCCTGAAGTACTTCGCGTTGAGCTGCAATAGGGTCGTTTACCCAGTGCTCTATTCGCCAGTAGCGAAGGCGAGCCAGTCTTGACAATGCGGGACTAAAAATCTTCATAGGCGTACCACAATATACGCCATACGCTTAAATAATCTAGCTTTTTTGACCCATTTCAATGATCCAATCTTTGCGTTTTAATTCAAAATTGGTTCCCAAGTAAAGTCTTCTTACTTGTTCATCTTCGGCTAATTCTTCGGCAGTGCCGTGTTTGAAAATCTTACCTTCAATAAGTAAATAAGCACGGTCACAAATAGATAAGGTTTCGTTTACATTGTGGTCGGTAATTAAAATTCCAATGTCTTTTAATTTTAATCTTGCTACCACTGATTGTATATCTTCTACTGCGATAGGATCCACGCCAGCAAAGGGTTCGTCTAA
The DNA here is from genome assembly GCA_036845345.1 of Sediminibacterium sp. Taxonomy (GTDB): domain Bacteria; phylum Bacteroidota; class Bacteroidia; order Chitinophagales; family Chitinophagaceae; genus Sediminibacterium. Next base: position 1,635 of record DAIUEC010000009.1, on the reverse strand, counting down.
TAAAATAAATTTAGGATCTACTGCTAATGCGCGCGCAATTTCTGTTCTTCTTCGCTCACCACCACTTAAACTATCCCCATTATTTTGTCTAACATGATGCAAATTAAATTCATCTAAAAGTGATTCTAATTTATGTTCTCTTTCGCCCTTAGTTAATTTTGTCATTTCTAAAATAGCCATGATATTATCTTCAACAGATAACTTTCTAAAAACGCTTGCCTCCTGTGGTAAATAACCAAGGCCCATTTGCGCTCTTTTATACATGGGCAATTTAGTGATATCCTCATCGTTCAAAAAAACGCGTCCTTCGTCAGGGGCAATTAACCCTACTACCATATAAAAAGTAGTGGTTTTACCAGCTCCGTTGGGCCCTAATAGACCAACAATCTCGCCTTGCTTCACCGAAATGCTAACATTATCAACAACGCGTCGGTTCTTGTATTGTTTAATAAGCTTGTCGGTATGTATGGTAAGTATCACAGTGAATATTTGTACAAAAATAAGGGTAAATCCTTCTTTTACACCCATCGCTTATCATTATTAAGTATTTTTGTAAACTATCTAATTTGGCAAAGAGAAAAATAAGCGCATGCACGTTACAGAACATTTAGCTAAGGCAAAAGACACATTGGTATCCTTTGAGGTATTGCCCCCATTAAAGGGTCGTACCATTTCTTATATCTACGATCACTTAGATCCATTGATGGAGTTTAAACCTTCTTGGATCAATGTGACTTATCACAGAAGTGAAACCCTTATTCGTAAAAATGCTGCAGGATTGGAAGAGAAAGTAGATGTGCGCAAGCGTCCAGGTACGGTAGGTATTTGTGCAGCGATTATGAACCATTACAATGTGGACGCGGTGCCCCATATGATTTGTGGAGGCTTTTCCAAAAGAGAAACGGAGGACGCTTTAATTGATTTACAATTTTTAGGAATTGATAATGTATTGATATTAAGAGGCGATGCAGAGAAAGGTCAAAAAACATTTGTACCAGAACCAGACGGAAATAAACAAGCCATTGATTTATTAAAGCAAGTAGTGGGATTGAATAATGGTGAATATTTAGACAAGGAAATTATCAACGGAAGCAAGACTAATTTTTGCATGGGTGTATCCGGTTATCCTGAAAAACATTTTGAAGCACCAAGCATGGAATTTGATTTGCAAAGAGCAAAAGATAAAGTAGATGCAGGTGCACAATATATTATGACGCAAATGTTTTTTGACAACAAAAAATATTTTGAATACGTGGATGCTTGTCGCAGCATGGGTATTAATGTACCAATAATTCCAGGTTTAAAACCCATCACGAATAAAAAGCAGTTAACTATTTTACCAGATATCTTTTTTGTAGATATTCCTGCCGACCTACGCAACGCAATGCTAGCGGCCACTACAGACGAAGCTTGTGAGCAAATAGGTACAGAGTGGTTGATACAACAAAGCAAAGAATTAAAAGCTGCAGGCGTACCTGTTTTACATTATTACACTTTAGGAAAACCTCAAGTGATTAAGAATGTAGTAGCTGGTGTATTTTAAAATCGCTTTCGTATTTAGTATCTATTTTGATTTGTTGATTGTGCTTTGTAAAAAATCATTAAACTGTTCAATCGATAAATTCTTGGCAACAA
>DAIUEC010000008.1:0-42355 GCA_036845345.1 Sediminibacterium sp. | reverse complement strand
ATATGGTTGGTTTATAATTTTTGAAATGTACTTATAAAAAAAGCCCTCAAATTTGAGGGCTTTTTTTATACAATTCAGTTACTAAATATTAGTGCACTCTTTCGCCGTTAATATATGTATGGGTTACATTTATTTTTAAAATACTATCTGTAGGCACTTTCATTAAGTCTTTATCCAAGATAATAAAGTCGGCCTTCTTCCCTACTTCTAAAGAGCCCACTTGCTTTTCCATTCGGTTTGCTTTCGCTGCCCAAATGGTCATGCCTTTAATAGTTTGTTCACGCGTTAATGCATTTTCCATTTGGAATCCACCTGCTGGAAACCCTTTGCTATCCTGTCTTGCCACTGCAGCAAGGAAGGTTTTGAATGGATTAATTTCTTCCACTGGAAAATCGGTTCCTAATGGCAACCAATTGTTTTGTTCCAATAATTGTTTGTAGGCATAGCCTCCTTTTAATCTCTCTGCACCCAATCTATCACCTGCCCAATACATATCGCTTGTGCCATGCGTAGGTTGTACCGATGGCACAATATTATTGTCTCCAAATAAATGAAAATCAGCTGGATTAATTATTTGCGCATGCTCTATTCTCCAACGCTTATCATTCTTTCCTTTTAAATATTTTGCATACACATTTAAAATAGTTCTATTAGCACTATCTCCAATGGCATGGGTACACATTTGAAAATCGGTGTTGATTAATTTAGCAGCAACGGAATCAAAATGAGCTTGGCTGCTTAATAAAAATCCAGACCATCCTGCTTTATCAGCATATGGTTGTAATAAACAAGCGCCTCTACTTCCTAAAGCACCATCTCCATATACTTTAACACCTTTTACCATTAAACGATCGGTTACATATCCACCACCTGTAAAATATTTTGATGTATAAGAAGAAGGCTTATCACTCAACATTACATACAAACGCATTTTTAAATCATTGCTTTTTTGCAATGCATCTACATTATCAATATCCTCCGGACTTAAACCACAATCTGTGATAGTGGTTAATCCAGTTGCAAAACAATTTTGTTGTGCAGCCGTTAACCAATCTTTATAATCTGCTCTTGTTGCAGCTGGAACAAATTTTTCTACTACCCCCACTGCATTGTCTACTAACAACCCAGTTAACTTACCATCTTGCATGGTAAACTGTCCGCCTTCAATTGTTTGGCCTGGCTTCACTCCTGCTAATTGTAATGCAAAATCATTGGCAATACTTGCATGGCCATCCACACGTTCTAACAATACTGGACGATCAGGAAATAAAGCATTTAATTCAGCATTGGTTGGAAACTGTTTGCCAGGAAAACGATTTTGATCCCAGCCACGTCCTTTAATCCATCCCTTGCCAGGATGCTTGGCAGCAAAGTCTTTCACGCGCGCAATTGCTTCCTCCCAACTTGGCACAAACATTAAATTTACAGCATACAATGCTTGACCATACCCTAAAAAGTGAGCATGCGCATCAATAAATCCAGGATACACTGCAGCGCCTTTTGCATCTACTAAACTATCTGATTTATATTCTTTTAAAATTTCATCATTCGTGCCAACTGCCACAATCTTCCCATCCTGCACTGCCATTGCTTCGGCAGTAGCGAATTCATTATTCACTGTATAAATTTGTGCATGGTGCACAATTAAATCCACTCTTTGATTAATGCATGAACTGCATAAAAAGACAATTGCAATCGCTAATAAATTACGCATAGTAAATGTTTAGAAAATAAAAATAACTAAAAAAGGTCTAGAAAAAATAAATGATAATCAAACAACCTAAAAAGCGTTGGATTAGTTCAACAATTCACAAGGCTTTAAACCAGTATGCTTTTTAAAAGCTGCAGAAAAGTGAGAGATAGAGGAATAGCCCAATAAAGCAGAAACATCCGTTACGCTTAATGCCTTTTCATACAATAAGTATTTGGCATGCTCCATTCTTTGTTGTTGGTAAAAGTCAAAAATGGTAGTTCCAAAAACTTCTTTAAACCCTTTCTTTAAATAACATTCATTCATGGCCACTTTACGGCTAAGCTCCTTAATGGTAATAGGGTCTCCAATATGTTGTAGTAAAATTTCTCGCGCTTGGTAAATACTTTCTTTACCTCGGTCGTCCGCTAAAAACTTACAAGTAAATCCTTCTTCTTTTTCATCGTCTACAATTACATCTAAACTTTGTAAAAGTAATTCGTGAATTTTTGCATTGATAAAAATATTCTCTAAAGAACCCGTATAACTATGATTCAATACACTGTCTAAAGTATTGCGCTTACGAATACTTAATGGAAAAATTTTCGTAAAAGCATTAGGATGTTTAAATGCCAACACTTCGTCTTTAGTGGTTGTCAATTTTACATTATGTAAAAACTGGTGTAAAAAAGTAGAAGTAAAATGAAATGAAAAAACATCCACTGTTCTTAATGGACCAGCACAATCTTCGGTAGGTAATTGATTACAATTGCCACACTCTTTATTTTCACAAAATCTATTTCCAGAAATACAAAAACGCAATTCTAAAAAATTATCTCTAGGCTGATCTGGATTATAATGATACACAAACATACCTGTATCCTCCGTAGACCAAGTATCTTGAGCGTAATAGCGCTTGATATTGTATTGAGTTGAGCCAGGAATGTGCTGATCCTTATGCCATAATAAGGCCATTCCTGCAAATTCTGCAGGCTTGTTGGCTTGTTTTAATATGTCTAAGGCTTGTATCACAGTCACAAAATTAATGTATAAACATTAAATCGACCCAAAAGGTTCATTGTATGTAAAAGATCGCTTCGAAAAAATGACATTTAAATGACAAATAACGGCTTCTTGATTTAAAAAAAATAAAGAGGTCCTGGCCAAATAAAAGAATCGATTTTAAGGCCATTTTTGGCCTCATTTTTGGCCTCGAAATAATTCACAGATCATTTGAATTGGGGATAACTAAACCTCCTAAAATTCATACGCTAACTGTCTAATTTTCTTAAGTTTGTATGCGTTTGAAACGCCCTATAAAAACAAAAAATTTCACGCTTTATGTCAGAAGATTTACAATCCCCAGATTCGGCCGAAAATAAGAATTATGGCGCCGACAGTATCCAGGTCCTTGAAGGATTGGAGGCGGTAAGAAAAAGACCAGCCATGTATATTGGTGATGTGGGTTCAAAAGGTTTACACCATCTTGTATACGAGGTAGTGGACAACTCTATTGATGAAGCCTTAGCTGGCTATTGCTCACACATCGAAGTGACCATTCACAAAGATAATTCCATTAGTGTACAAGATAATGGTCGTGGTATCCCTACGGCAATGCACTCAAAAGAAAAAAAGTCTGCATTGGAAGTGGTAATGACGGTATTACACGCCGGTGGTAAATTTGATAAAAACACGTACAAAGTATCGGGTGGTTTGCACGGTGTGGGTGTGAGTTGTGTAAATGCATTAAGTACTAAATTATTAGTGACTGTTCAAAGAGAAGGAAAAATATTTGAGCAAGAATATAGCATTGGTGTTCCGCAATATGCCGTGAGAGAAACAGGCATTAGCGATAAAACAGGTACGCATGTGCACTTTTGGCCAGATGCAAGTATTTTCCAAGAAACTATTTACAAAAAAGAAATATTAGAAGGTCGTTTGCGTGAATTGTCTTATTTGAATAAGCGTATTAATATCACTTTAACAGACTTAAGAGAATTAGGTGAAGATGGTCAACCTTATACCAATAATTTTTACAGTGAAGGTGGTATCATTGAGTTCGTTCAAATGTTGGATAAGAATGCGAATAGAAATCCAATCATCAGCACTCCATTATATGTAGAAGGTTTGGATGAAGCTTCCAATGTAATGGTAGAAGTGGCTTTGACTTACAACGACGATTTTAAAGAAAATATTTTCTCCTACGTTAACAATATTAATACCATCGAAGGTGGTACACATGTAACTGGTTTTAGAACTGCATTAACACGTGTGTTCAAAAGCTATGGTGATAAGGAAGGTTTATTTGACAAAGCAAAAGTAACGGTAGAGGGTGATGACTTTAGAGAAGGTTTAAGTGCGATCATTTCGGTGAAAGTACCCGAACCTCAGTTTGAAGGCCAAACTAAAACAAAATTAGGTAATAGTGAAGTGAGTGGTGTGGTGCAAACAACTGTAGGAAGAGCATTAGAAGCTTACTTGGAAGAAAACCCAAAGGAAGCAAAGTACGTTATTTCAAAAATTATCTTGGCTGCCCAAGCGCGTGTTGCTGCAAAAAAAGCACGTGATATGGTGCAAAGAAAAACCGTTTTATCGGGCGGTGGTTTACCAGGTAAATTAGCAGACTGTTCTGAAAGAGATCCAGAAAGATGTGAGTTATACTTAGTCGAAGGAGACTCTGCTGGTGGTACTGCAAAACAAGGACGTGATAGAAGCTACCAAGCAATTTTACCATTGCGTGGTAAAATTTTGAACGTAGAAAAAGCAATGGAACATAAGATTTATGAGAACGAGGAGATTAGAAATATGTATACTGCATTAGGCGTAACGGTGGGAACACCTGAAGATCCTAAAGCTTTAAACATTGTTAAACTTCGTTACCATAAGTTAATCATCATGACCGATGCCGATGTGGATGGATCTCACATTGCTACCTTAATTCTTACTTTCATTTTTAGATATATGAAAGAATTGGTGCAAAATGGATATGTATATATTGCGCAACCTCCTTTGTATTTAGTGAAGAAAGGAAAGGATCAAGAATATGCTTATAGTGAAGAACAACGTAAAGACTTGGTAGTGAAATTAGGTGGTGGCAATGACAGTTCAGTAACCATTCAGCGCTATAAGGGTCTGGGTGAGATGAACGCCGATCAATTATGGGAAACTACCATGGATCCAAGCCGCAGAACCCTAAAACAAGTTACTATTGATAGCGCTGCGGAGGCAGATCGTATCTTTAGTATGTTAATGGGGGATGAAGTGGCTCCTCGTAGAGAATTCATTGAAAGTCATGCTAAATATGCTAAAATTGACGTCTAAACCTAGTTTTAGGCCTAAAAAAGGCTTTTGTTAACAAAAAATCAATGGGTTTCTAAAGGGAATCGCAATAAATAACCTACTTTCAATTCAGCAATTTAAACACTAAAATTTATACAAAATGGACACTTCAAAAATGATCAAAGCGTATTGCTTAAAAACAAAAGAGAAAAATGTACCAATGCATGATGCTGTAATTACTAAAACTGCAAAAGGCGGTTACATGGCAGGCGGTCACGATGGTAAAGGAAATAAAATGGCTGCTATCATGAGTGAAACAAATGCCTTAAAAGCAATTGCTGATGGTGTAGCTACAAAAGGTTTTTAGTATATAGCTTTTAAGCTCAACTATAAAAAAGCCACTGATTTATCAGTGGCTTTTTTATTTTATCCCAACACTCCGTGGTACATTTTTTGTAAGGTTCTTAAACAGGCTTCCATGCCCTTGATATCCTTAACAATTAAGATAAAAGTTTTGCCTACCTGTTTAAAGTGGGCATTGTTCATAGAAGTTTGAGTAAAGCCCAATAAATTTTTAAAAGTATCACTTTCAAAATAAGGCGAGTCTGGACGATTGATAAAGAAACATCTTAAGGTCTCGTCTTTTAATGTCATTTTTTCAAAGCCCAATGCAATGGCTAACCTTCTACATTGAATAGTGATAAACAAATCATTTACAGGTTCAGGCAATGGACCAAAACGATCTACTAATTCTAATTTCATTTGCTCCAACTCGGCATCATCTTCGGACTGATCCAGTCTGGTATATAAGGAAAGTCTTTCGCCAATATTTTCTACATAACTATCCGGAATCATGATTTCCAAATCGGTATCAATAGTACAATCCGAGACAAAATCATCCTGCTTGCTAATCTCTTCTTTAAATAATTCCTGGAAGTCAGAACGTTTTAATTCGCGCACAGCTTCGGCTAATATTTTTTGATACATTTCAAAACCAATCTCCGCCATAAATCCACTTTGCTCTCCTCCTAATAAATTACCTGCACCTCGAATATCCAAATCACGCATGGCAATTTGAAATCCACTTCCCAACTCACTAAATTGTTCTAAGGTTTGTAAACGCTTACGAGAATCCTCCGGCAACACACTCATTGGTGGTGCTAATAAATAACAAAACGCTTTTTTATTACTACGACCTACCCTTCCTCTTAATTGGTGTAAATCGCTTAATCCAAAATGATGCGCATTGTTTACAATAATGGTATTTACATTCGGAATGTCTACCCCACTTTCCACAATATTCGTACATACCAATACATCATACCTGCGTTCAATAAAATCAAATATTTTTTCTTCCAACTGATGCCCTTCTAATTGACCATGCGCAAATCCAATGCTTAAATCGGGGCATAGTTTTTGAATCATCGCACACATTTCAGCCAATCCCTGCACCCGATTATGAATAAAAAATACTTGTCCTCCACGCTCGGTTTCATAATAAATAGTTTCTCTAATCACATCCTCATGAAACACTTGTACTTCGGTATGTATTGGTTGTCTATTAGCAGGCGGCGTATTGATAATACTTAAGTCACGCGCACCCATTAAACTAAAATGCAAGGTTCTTGGAATTGGAGTTGCTGTTAAGGTTAAGCAGTCTACCGTTGTTCTTAAAGTTTTTAATTTTTCTTTATGCGCTACGCCAAATTTTTGTTCTTCATCAATAATAATCAATCCCAAATCCTTAAATGCCACTTCCTTTCCTAATATACCATGGGTACCCACCAAAATATCTACTTTACCCTCCTTCACTTTTTCGAGGGTTTCTTTTTTCTCTTTGGAGGATTTAAAACGGTTGATATAATCCACTGTAACAGGAAAATCTTTTAATCTTTCTTTAAATGTTTTATAATGCTGAAATGCTAAAATAGTTGTGGGCACTAATACAGCAACCTGTTTACCATCAATTGCTGCTTTAAATGCAGCACGCACGGCCACTTCCGTCTTTCCAAATCCTACATCACCACAAACCAAACGATCCATTGGAGATGCTTGCTCCATATCCTTTTTCACATCTGCAATGGCCTTAGCCTGATCAATCGTATCCTCGTACATGAATGAAGCTTCTAATTCATGTATCATATAGTTATCCGGCGTAAACGCAAAACCAGCCTGCGCTTTACGGTGTGCATATAATTTAATTAAATCAAATGCAATGACTTTTACTTTTGCCTTGGTCTTTTCTTTTAATTTAACCCAGGCATCCGAACCTAATTTATTCACCTTAGGAGGCGCCCCTTCCTTACCCGTATATTTTGATATTTTATGCAATGAATTAATGTTCACATATAAAATATCACTGTCTTTATAAATAATTCTTACTGCTTCCTGCGTATGTCCGTTGACATCAATTTTTTGCAGACCACTATACACACCAACACCGTGATCAATATGCGTTACATAATCTCCAGGCTGTAAATCTCGCAAGGTTCTTAAAGTAATGGCCTTACTTTTACTGTAGGCTTGTTTTACTTTAAACTTATGATAACGTTGAAAAATTTGATGATCCGTATAGCAAACAATTTTATGATCATGGTCGATAAATCCTTCATGAATACTTTTTACAATTGGAACAAATTGAATCTCCGTTTTAAGATCGGTAAAAATCGCATGCAATCTTTCCAATTGTTTTGCCTGCTCCGCAAATAAATACAAAGTGTAGCCTTGCTTTTCTAAATCTTGCAAGTTGGCAATAAGGTATTGAAACTGTCTATTAAAAACTGGTTGAGATTGGGTATTAAAAGCAATTTTTTCTGTTGATAAATGCTGATGAAAACCCCATTCAATTAATGTATGCTTGGTAATTTTTGCTTCCGTATCATTTACTAATTCAAAATCATCGATATGACTTTCTTTTTTATGCGGATCGTTTTCATCTGCCTTATTCATAGCAGCATGATGCGTGATAAATGTTTCCAGCGCCTCATGTTGATCCAATCCTTTTTGCTTAATTACATCCCAATCTTTTAACCAAATAATGGTATCGTTGGAAAGAAAATCTAGTAAAGGAATTTTTTGGGTATCCTCAAATTGTGTGGTCACATTGGGAATAATATTTACCTGCAATAATTTACGTTCACTCAACTGTGATGCAGGATCAAAAAGTCTGATGCTATCTACTTCTTCCCCAAATAATTCAATACGATAAGGCTTTTCATTACCAAAAGAATAAATGTCTAAAATACCTCCTCTCAATGCAAATTGTCCTGGTTCATATACAAAATCAGTTCGCTCAAAACCATAGTCAACCATTTGTTGCATTAATCCATTTAAATCCAAATGATCGTTGGTCTTGATTTGAATAATATTAAGTTGTAAGGTTTTTGCCATTACTACTTTTTCAAATAAGGCCTCTGGATAAGTGACTACTATTTTTTTATTCCCACCCATTGAAATTTTAGTCAATGCTTCCGTCCTTAACATAACATGTGAAGGATTTAGGACACTAAAATTATGAGGTGACTTAAAGGAGGATGGAAAATAAAATAAATCTAAAGCACCGGTGACGCTTTCGATAGAGTTAAAAAAATAAGCAGCTTCTTCGGCATCACTAAGAACGACAAGATGATTTAAATTAGCTGTTTTTTGATTGGTAAAGATGGCTTGTAAAACAAAGGCAGCAGCCGATCCATTTAAATTTTGAAGAAATGACTGAAAAGGATTTTCGTTTTGTTTAGACATAGCAATCCTGTCCACCAAATTATTTAGGAGGGGGGATTTTTCTAAACGCTCAAATAAGGAATCCTCGTTCATACCGACATAACAAAGATACCAATCCTATTGTTTAATTCAGCCATAAACTTATTCGTAACTTGAATTAACCTTCACTTGTATGTCTAATTCAGTTTTTTCGTTTGGTTTTGTCTCAATAATCGACACCCAATCTTTTCCTGAATAAAATGGAACATAATAGCCATTTTCATATTTCACAAAAACACTATATTTTCCAGGTTTTAAATACATAGAAAATGCTCCGGTATTATTTGAGCTTACCGAATCGATTAAAATGGAATTGATTTTTGACACAATAGGCCCTGGCACTAACCCATCTACTATTTCATTTAATCTAGTAGGCTCATATATATAAAGGGTAGAAATAATTGGCCTACCCTTTGATTTTGCTTTATCCATCATGGGCATATTGTTGAATTTTTGCTCATAAATATGGCCCGAAAAATTAGATGCCCCACTGCCTTTTGGCAATCTTGCACAGGATATTGTTAGCGCAAACAAGCAGGTAACAATTGATAAACCTAAACAATTTCGCATAGGTACATTTTAAACTAAAAATACGCCAAAAATATTCGAGAATTGATTGTAATTTTAAGAAACTCAGGGATGGGCCTGAATAATAATAAATACATTATGCTTAAATCTCTTTTTACTTTTATTATAAGCGCCAGTTTTATTTCAAATGCTTTTGCACAGAGCGAGACAAAATCTTTTATTTTAAATAATTCCGCGCGCGCTTTTGAAACAAATTCAAGAGCTAGTTTTAGTGATGCGGTTATTAAATCGAAAGAAAAAGGATGGCCATTACAATATAAATCTAGAAATAATCAAACTGTTAACCTTGTTGGTATTGACCTTTTTGGACAACCAATATATTTAACAACTTATCAGGATCCAGTTCAAGCTATCACGGTTAATACCAATCAATTATGGAATGGAGGAAGTAGTGGTTTAAATTTAAATGGATCGACAGATTCAATGACCAATAGAATTGGTGTTTGGGATGAAGGTTCACCAAGGATTTCTCACTTTGAGTTAAATGGAAAAATTACTGTTAAAGATAATTCAACAAAAGTTTCAGATCACCCTACGCATGTGGCGGGTATCATTATGGCCAAGGGCTACAACCCACTAGCTAAAGGAATGTCCTATGGCATTAAAGGTGCTTATGCATACGACTGGAATAATGATGTTTCAGAGATGGCAGCTGCGGCAGCAAACGGTTTATTGATTTCAAACCATTCTTATGGAACTGTTAGTGGATGGGATTATAACAATGACTCTTCAAGGTGGGAGTTTAATGGAAGATGGAATGAAAAAGAAGATTATAAATTTGGACTTTATAATGAAACTGCACAAATCTATGATTCCATAGCTTATAATGCCCCCTATTATTTAATTGTAAAATCCGCTGGAAATAATAGATCAAGTAATGGTCCTGCTGTTGGACAAGTGTATTGGCGTAGAGACCAAAATGGTAAAATGTACAATGCAGGAAACAGACCAGATAGTTTAAGTAGCAATAATAGTTATGATGTGCTTCCTACCGATGCAAATGCGAAAAATATTTTAACTGTAGGAGCCATTGCCCCTATAAGTGCAGGCTACTTAAAAACGGCTGATGCAACCATGACAACTTTTAGTTCATGGGGACCAACAGATGACGGAAGAATAAAACCAGATATTGTAACAGATGGCCTATCAGTATACTCTTCAGTAAGTACTAACGACTCTAGCTATGCATATTTAAGTGGCACATCCATGGCAGCGCCAGGTGCAGCAGGTTCATTATTGCTTTTACAAGAATTGAGTCAAAGATTATCCCCTAATAAATTCTTAAAAGCTGCTACTATTAAAGCACTTGCTATTCACACAGCAAATGAAGCTGGTGCAAGTCCAGGTCCTGATTATAAATTTGGATGGGGCGTATTAAACGATGCTGAGGCAGCAAATGTTTTAAATAATGCACTTACCAATAATAACAATAATAGTAGTGTTGACTTGGTTTATGAAAATAATTTACAAAATGGGCAAACCTATAATTTAAATGTTACTGCATCGGGAAGTAAACCTTTAAAAGCGACCCTAGTTTGGACTGATGTAAAAGGAAATCCTTCTAGTACACTTAATGACACTACCCATCAATTGGTAAATGATTTAGATTTAGTAATTAAGAAAGGATCAACTATATATTACCCATGGACTTTAAATAGAGCCGTACCAGATAATCCAGCGGTTAGAGCTGTTAATAGCATTGACAATGTTGAAAAAGTTGAAATTGATTCAACACTTGTAGGAAATGCTTATACCATTTCTGTTAATCACAAAGGAACATTAGCAAGAGGTCAACAATCTTATTCTTTAATTGTAAGTGGTGCTGGAGGAGCAGCTTATTGTGCCTCAACTGCAAGTTCTAACGCAGGCACAAAAATGGATAGTGTTAGTTTTAATAATATTCAATTTACCAATAACACAACCAATCAATATATTGATAATACCAATCTATTTATTACCGGCGAACCAGGGGGCAATATACCTGTATTTATAAAATTAGGAAGTGCTGACGCATCTAATAATACTAGGTTTGTTAAAGTATTTATTGATTTAAACAACAATGGTTTATTTGAATCTACTGAAACCGTTTTAACAAGCACTGCACTTACCAATGGTAATTATTTAGCAACAATAAGCTTACCAAGCACTTTAGCAGTTGGTAAACTTTTTAAATTTCGTGTAGTGGCAATGGAAACAAGTAGCAGCACCAATGTGAATGCTTGTGGCACTTATACAATTGGAGAAACGCAGGACTACACATTAAAAATTAATAATGCCTCCAACGACTTACAAGTAACTGATATTATTAATCCAACTGCCGGAGTTTGCAAAAGAGCAGTACAATATGTAACTATTAATTTGGTGAATAATGGTTCAGCCAATCAATCAAATATTCCATTAAGCCTTGTAGTAAAAAAAGGTGCCACGACCATATTAAGTATCAATGAAACATTTACTGGCCGCTTAAATGGTTTTGATAATATGACATATACATTCCAAAAGCCAATTTCAATTGATGCTAATTCAACTTATACCATTACCGCATCTGCTAATATTAGTAATGACCAACAACCTAACAATAATTCATTAAGCGCAAGTATTGTAAGTGCGGCTGATATTGCTGCTCCACAAGGATCTGCAGTACTTTGTAATGGAGTGATGCGCTTAAATGTTAACAATCCTGTTTCTGGAACAAATTATTATTGGTACGATACCTCAGCATTATACAATCCAATTGTTATTGGCAGCAGTCTTGGTGCAAGTAATACAAGTAGCAAGGTTTATGTAACACAAGGATACCAAGCAACACTCCCTCCTTTAACAAATACAAGTTTAACTGGAGGAGGAGGTTACAATGCTTTTAGTGGCAATTTTATGAAACTAAATACCACACAAGCACTTACTTTAGAAACCACAAAATTATACTCAAGTTATCCTGGAAAAGTTGATTTTATTTTAGGGACTTTAGGTACGGTCAATACCGATGGAACTTTCAATTATTATCCAATACAAACCGTTTCATTAAATATACCAGCGAGTAGCCCCTCACCTATCTATGGCGCTTCATCCTATGTGGCTGGTGATACTGGTCGTATTTATGCATTGAATTTAAATATCCCTCAAGCAGGTGATTATATTATCATTTCAAAATGTGATAGTGCTTCTATTTTTAGAAACAATGGCGCAACAGATCCTACTTATCCGCTTGGTCCAAATCGTATTATTAGTTTTACAGGAAATAGTGCAACGCCAACAACTGCAAGTCCAAATGTAAACTTTCAAAACTATTTTTATTTCTTTTATAACATGCAAGTGAAATCAACAGATTGCATGAGCGCTGCAACACTTATAAATGTTAGTACAAATAATAAGCCAACTATTACACAAAGTGGCGATAGTCTTATAAGTTCAGTTGGCAGTGGATATCAATGGTATATGAATGATTCATTAATTAATGGTGCCACAAAACAATCTTATAAGCCTCTAAAAAATGCGATGTACAAGGTGGCTACGATAACGATTGCGGGAGATTGTCAGAATATTTCAGATAATAAACTAATTTTGGTGACTGATATTGCCGAAGCGAGTGCTAAAGAAATAAGCCTTAAGATAACCTCCGACGACTATGTCGAAAACATCATTAAAGGAAATTCATTCTACATTCAATTTAGTAATATTCAAACCCAAAAAATTTCATTAGAAATAATAAATTCAATGGGTAATAAAGTTTTCCAAAAAGAAAACTTAATAAACCAACAGGCTCCGCAGCATATTTCTATTGATAGCTTGACAACAGGTATTTACTTTGTTAAAATCTATGCGAACAATAAAGTGTATGTCCAAAGAGTTTTTATTACTAATTAATTAAACATCGGTTATGGCAATTGAATGGGTTGAAGGAGTAATTACTAAAATTGAAAATGAAACTCCTAATACAAAAAGATTTTATTTCGAAATTCCAAGTCTTGAAAAATTTGACTTTATCCCTGGTCAATTTGTAACATTAGACTTACCTATTCATGAGCAAAAGAATAAAAGATGGAGAAGTTACTCAATTTCTTCAGCTCCTAATGGTACAAATACATTTGAATTAGTGATTGTGCATTTAGAAGGTGGCCTTGGTACTACTTACTTATTTAATGAAGTTACAGTGGGTTCGAAAATAACGCTAAGAGGACCTCAAGGCGTGTTTACGTTACCAAAGAACTTTGATAATGACGTGTATTTTATTTGTACAGGAACTGGTATCGCACCTTTCCGTTCAATGATTACTTATATTCATGAAAACAAAATTGCGCATAACAATATTCACTTGATTTTTGGATGTCGCAAATTTGAAGACGGATTATATATTGATGAATTAAAAGCTTTAGAAGCTAAAGAACCTGGTTTCCACTTTCACCCATGTTATTCTAGAGAAACAGAAGTTCCAGCTGGATCACATAGCGGCTATGTACACCCAGTATATCAAGAATTATTAAAGGATAATAAAGAAACAGCACATGTTTGGTTATGTGGTTGGAAAGCAATGATTGATGATGCTCGTAAAAACATGACGGAATTAGGTTTGGATAAAAAACAAGTTCACTTTGAATCTTTCGGATAGTCCAACTCCATTTAAATATTTAAAGGCCTCGATTTATCGGGGCTTTTTTGGCTATTGGCACAAGATTAGCCATGAATCGTAATATACATATTTCTAGACGCACAATTTAGTGGAATATAAATTGGCTTCATGAAACAAATTTCTTCTCTGCTCACCATTTACGCTAAAAATGAAATCTAGCATCTAAAATTGCGAACTCGCTTCGCTCAGACATGCGCAATTTTTTAACGATGCCATCTTTCATTTTCTTAACGCTATGGCTCGGAGTTCAGAAATTTGTTTCATTGCGCCTTTTATTATCCCACTATGTAAGTCGTAACATAAAAATCCCGAAACGGTTGCTTCGGGATTAAGTATTCAAAAATAATTAAGGATTAGTTGATGGCATCTAGCACCAATGATTTTACTTTACTCATTGGGATACGCTCCTGAGTCATTGAATCACGATGACGAATAGTTACAGTACCATCTTCCTTAGTCTGATGGTCAATTGTTACGCAGAAAGGAGTACCAATGGCATCCTGACGACGATATCTTTTACCAATTGCATCTTTTTCTTCGTAAAAGCAATGGAATGATTTTTTACACTCATCCATTAATTCTTTAGCTAACTCAGGCAAACCATCTTTTTTAGTTAATGGCAAAATGGCTAATTTATTAGGTGCGATTCTGGCTGGCAAGTGTAATACCACTCTTGAATCGGTAGTACCATCTTCCTTATTGATTGTTTCTTCTTCGTAAGAATTAGATAAAATCAATAAGAACATTCTATCTAAACCAATGGAAGTTTCAATTACATAAGGAATATAGTGCTGATTAATTTCGGTGTCAAAGTATTGCATTTTCTTTTTGCTAAACTCCTGATGACGACTCAAATCAAAATCTGTTCTAGAGTGAATACCCTCTACTTCTTTAAAGCCAAATGGGAATTCATATTCAATATCTAAAGCAGCATCTGCGTAGTGTGCTAATTTAACGTGGTCATGAAAACGGTATTTGTCAGCAGCAATGCCTAGGCTTAAATGCCATTTCATACGCTCATTCTTCCAATGCTCATACCATTCTTTTTGCGTACCTGGCTTAATGAAAAATTGCATTTCCATTTGCTCAAACTCACGCATTCTAAATATAAACTGACGCGCTACAATTTCGTTTCTAAATGCCTTACCTGTTTGTGCAATACCAAAAGGAATTTTCATCCTTGCTGTTTTTTGCACATTCAAGAAGTTTACAAAAATACCTTGTGCTGTTTCTGGTCTTAAATAAATAGTACTTGCCTCATCTGTAACTGAACCTAATTCAGTAGAGAACATTAAATTAAACTGTCGAATCTCTGTCCAGTTACCCGTTCCACTAACACTACAATAAATTTTATGATCGTCAATTAATTTTTTCAATCCAACATAATCATCATTTGCTAATAAGGCATCCATATCAGCAATTAATTTATCTGCACCAGCTTGATCTCCTTTCTCGATTAGTTTTTCAGCATGACCTTCAATTAAATGATCTACTCGGTATCTTTTTTTACTATCCTTATTATCAATTAAAGGATCGCTAAAACTATCCACGTGTCCACTTGCCTTCCAAGTAGTAGGATGCATAAAAATTGCAGCATCAATACCTACAATATTTTCATTCATTTGTGTCATGGAATTCCACCAATAGTCACGAATGTTTTTCTTTAATTGAGCACCATAAGGACCGTAATCATAAACCGCACTTAGTCCATCGTAAATTTCACTACTTGGAAACACGAAACCATATTCCTTAGCATGTGAAATAATAGCTTGTAATGTATTGTCTGTTGGGTTCTTACTCATAGTTGGCAAAGATACGTAGTAATCAATTATCGGTGTAATTTTTCATTATTTTCATGTCTTGTGGCATCTCTAATGGTTTTCTTCTGTAAATTTTTCTCTAAAGCGGTTGCTAAATCAATGCCAGTTTGGTTTGCTAAGCATATCAATACAAACAAAACATCCGCCATTTCATCTGCTAACAACAAATCTTCCTCTTTATTTTTAAAGGATTGATCTCCATATTTACGCACCATAATTCTTGACAACTCCCCCACTTCTTCCATCAATATTCCAAGATTGGTGAGCTCACTAAAATATTTTACACCTACTGTTTTTATCCACTGATCCACCTGTTCCTGAGCCTGTTGTATGGTTGTATTATTTGACATAATTATTTATTGATTGGTTATTAAGTTGTTTTGATTCCGATAAGTTTATTCTTTGTTTTTTGAATCGATAGTGATGGTTACTGGACCATCATTTATCAAGGCCACTTTCATATCAGCACCAAATTTGCCTGTTTGTATTGGAGCTCCTAAATCCTGTTGTAATTGCAGGATCATTTTTTCATAAAGCGGCACCGATACATCCGGTTTTGCTGCAGCAATATAGGAAGGCCTATTTCCTTTTTTAGTAGAAGCGTGTAAAGTAAATTGACTTACTAATAATATAGAGCCGCTAACCTCAAGAAGGCTTTTATTCATTACCCCTTGCTCATCCTCAAAAATGCGCATGTTTACAATTTTATTGGAAAGCCATTCAATATCGGTTTGATCATCCTCATTCACAATACCTACCAATACCATCAAACCCTTTTGGATTTGGCCTATTATCGCCCCATCCACGGTTACATTTGCCTCCAAAACCCTTTGAATTACCACTCTCATACATTCGATTTTACCACATGAAGATAAACAAAACTATTTTCACTAATTTAGCTGTAATTTCAATCCCTTGAGTAGTATAAAAAAATTAGCAAGCCAAACAGCATGGTATGGACTTAGTTCCATAGCAGCTAGGTTTATTAGCTATTTATTAACCCCTTATTTAACCCTGAAACTTACCGAGGCTGCCTACGGGGAGCAGGCGATTGTGTACTCTTTCATTCCATTTTTAAACGTAATTGTTACGCACGGAATGGAAACTGCGTATTTCAGATTTGGATCAAAAGACAACGAAGAAAAAATATACCATACCAGTAGTTTTTCCATGATCATGGTAACTGGAATAGTGGTAGCCTGTTTATTAATTTGGGGAGGCCCCATTTCCAACTTATTACAAATTAATTTACATCCAGAATATATAAAGTTAGTGGCATGGGTGGTGGCTTTAGACGCTTTAACGACCATCCCATTTTCAAGATTAAGATTAGAGGGCAGACCCAAAAAATATGCATTTATTAAAGTTGGTGGTATCCTCATTAATATTTTAGCAACCTACGCACTCATTAGTATTTTACCAAACTATGCCCTATCGCATCCCGAAAGTTTTATTGCTAAGTTTTATGTTAAAGGTTTTGAGGTTGGCTATATTTTAATGGCAAATGTTTTACAAAATGTTTTTGTATTACTGCTCTTACAAAAAGAAATTCGTTCACTACGTTTTAATATTGACTTTAAATTATGGAGTCAAATGATGGTATATGCCCTGCCATTGATACTAGTAGGTTTTGGCGGAATGATCAATGAAACCAT
The DNA here is from genome assembly GCA_036845345.1 of Sediminibacterium sp. Classification (GTDB taxonomy): domain Bacteria; phylum Bacteroidota; class Bacteroidia; order Chitinophagales; family Chitinophagaceae; genus Sediminibacterium. The sequence goes on along the minus strand of DAIUEC010000008.1, from coordinate 24,937 downwards.
GGATCGCATTATGATTGGTTGGTGGGCAAATGGAGGTAGTGAAGAAGCTAATAAATCATTGGTGGGAATCTATAGTGCTTGTTACAAATTAGCAATTTTAATAACTATTTCTATTCAAGCTTTTAGGATGGGTGCCGAGCCTTTCTTTTTTAAACAAGCACAGTCGGATAATGCTCAAAAGACCTATGCAAGGGTGATGAAGTTTTTTGTAATCACACTATGTATTATGTTCCTTGGCGTGGTATTGTTTTTAGATATATGGAAAGAATTTATTCGTAATCCCAAAATGTATGAGGGCTTGCGTGTGGTGCCGATATTGCTAATAGCCAATATGTTTTTAGGGGTTTATTATAATTTAAGTATCTGGTATAAATTAAGTAACAAAACCATGGCAGGCGCTTGGATTACATTACTAGGTGCAGTCATCACCATTGCGATTAATTATTTATTGATTCCTCGATATGGTTATATGGCAAGTGCTTGGGCAACTTTTCTTTGTTATGGCACGATGATGGTAGTGAGTTATAAATGGGGCCAAAAAGTGTATTATATTCCTTATGCCACTAAAAAATTGATTGCCTATTTTGTCATTGCACTCATCATTTACAGCATCAATTTATTAATACTTTGGATCTCCTCTAATAAAGCGTTTAATTATTTATTTGCAAGTATTTTACTAGTAGGATTTATAGCCTTTGTGGCAAGAATTGAAAAGAAAGAATTAAAATCTATTTTTAATAAATAAAAAACATGGCCGAAGATTTAACGATACAAAAAGGAACTAAGCAGGAACAATACGAATCATTGATTCCGCAAATACAAGGATTGCTAATGGGCGAAACCAATTTAATTGCCAACTTGGCAAATATTAGTGCAGCATTAAAAGAACAGTTCAATTGGTGGTGGGTTGGTTTTTATTGGATACAAGAGGATGAATTAGTATTAGGTCCTTTTCAGGGCCCAGTGGCTTGCACCAGAATTAAAAAAGGTCGTGGCGTTTGTGGTGGTGCTTGGGAAAAAGGAGAAACGCTTATCGTTGAAGACGTAGAAAAATTCCCTGGACATATTGCATGTAGTAGTGCTTCCAAATCTGAAATTGTTGTGCCCGTATATTTTGGTGAAACCATCGTTGGGGTTTTAGATGTTGATAGTGAGCATCTCTCCCATTATGATGAAACCGATAAATATTATCTTGAAAAAATAGTGGCTTTAATCCCGAATTAATAGATAAGCCTACTATTTCCTTAGACAGGCTTGAAAAAGTAGCCGAAAAATTAAAAAAATCAATTAAGTTTGCAACCCCTAAGCGGATGTGGCGAAATTGGCAGACGCACTAGACTTAGGATCTAGCGCCGCGAGGCGTGTGGGTTCGACCCCCTCCATCCGCACATAATAACAGCAAAAAGCCCTTTTCTACCTTTGAAGAGGGCTTTTTTATTGCTAAAACCTCCCCTTTTTAAGGTTTAAAACTTACCTTTGCCCCCCTTAAACACTACAAAAAAGTAGAAAATAGCAATATTATGGCAACAGTAAAAAGAAGCAACATTGCACTGTTAAACGACAAATTAACAGTGACTATCACAAAAGAGGATTACTTGAAAGGCTTTGAAACAAGCTTGAAAAAGTATTCTAAAACAGCTAATATTCCTGGATTCAGAAAAGGAATGGTGCCAGCTGGTTTGATTAAGAAAATGTACGGACAATCTGTTTTTCAAGACGAGGTAATTAAGACCGTTGAAAATGAGATGAACCAATATATCGCGAAAGAAAAAATTGAAATTTTCGCACAACCACTTCCTGTAACAAATGAATTTCCTGCGATGGATGTAAACAATCCTAGCGACTATGATTTTTCATTTGAAGTAGGTTTAAAACCAGCTTTCACAATTGATACAAAAGGCATCAAAGCGACCAAATATAAAATTGAGGTTACCGAAGATATGTTAACTGCTGAAGTAGAAAGATTACAAGTGCGTAATGGAAATATGACCGAGCCAGAAGCAGTTGAAAATGAAGAGAATGTTTTGAATGTAACTTTTACAGAAGCTGATAAAGATGGCGTGGTAGTAGAAGGTGGTATTGCTAAAGACAACTCTTTATTGATTAAATATTTTGCAGAAAAAGCAAGAAAGCAATTCATTGGCAAAAAGAATGGCGATGTTGTTACAATTCAATTGAGCAAAGCGTTTGAGGCGAAAGAATTAGATATTATTGTTGCAGATTTAGGTATTACAAAAGAAGATGCTGATAAGTATTTTAACTTAACGATCACTAAAGTTGGTGCAGTTGAAAAAGCGCCTTTAGACGAGACTTTATTTACAGTAACTTATCCAAATCAAACTATTACTACTGAAGCAGAATTTAGAGATGCTATCAAAAAAGATATTGAAGGTTACTACGACCAACAATCTCGCAATCAAGTGCACGACCAAATTTATCATGCATTGATTGACAATACTAAGATGGACTTCCCTGCTGACTTTTTAAAGCGTTGGTTACAAACAGGTGGTGAAAAACAACGAACTGCCGAAGAAGCAGAAAAAGAATATCCAGTATTCCAAGATCAATTAAAGTGGACTTTAATTAGCACACAATTAATTGCTGATCATAAAATTGAAGTGGTTGCCGAAGATTTAAAAGCTTTCGCTAAACAACAATTAATGAGTTATATGGGCGGCCAATTAGGTGCATTAGGTGATAATGACCAATGGTTAGAAGACTACGCTGCTAGAATGATGCAAGATAGAAAGTTTGTTGAGGATAGCTACCACCGTATTAGCACTGACAAATTGTTCCAAGCAATTGAAGGCGATGTTGCTGCAAAAGAAGAGAAGATTTCAGCTGAAAAATTTGCTGAAAAGTTGCATAACCACCACCACTAATTCAATAATTTGCCCGAAGGGGCGATAATTATAATTTTTATGACCTTCCTAAACCCGGGAAGGTCTTTTTTTATTGAAATACGGTTAAGTTTGGCACCGTTTTTGCTCTACCATTAACGAATAGGTTTTACCTTTACTTTACTAGAAAAACATATATATGAACTTAGGAAAAGAATTTGAAAAGTACGCTGTTAAACATAGAGGAATCAGCAGCAATAGTTTACATCAGTATCAAAATAGTGTAACGAATCTAACTCCTTATATTATTGAAGAAAGACCCATGAATGTGGCAAGTATGGATGTATTTAGCCGTTTAATGATGGACCGAATCATATTTTTGGGTGAAGGCATTAATGACTATGTAGCGAATATTGTAACTGCGCAGTTATTGTTTTTAGAAAGTACGGATCGCACTAAGGATATTCAAATGTATATCAACAGCCCAGGTGGTAGCGTTTATGCTGGTTTAGGCATTTACGATACCATGCAATTTATTGGACCAGATGTGGCAACAATATGTACAGGCATGGCAGCAAGTATGGGTGCTATTTTATTATGTGCTGGTGTGGAAGGAAAAAGAACCGCTTTAAAACATAGTCGTATCATGTTACACCAACCTAGTGGTGCGGTGGGTGGACAGGCTTCTGATATTGAAATCACTGCAAGAGAAATCAAAAAATTAAAGCACGAATTATACGAAGTGATCGCTACGCACACTCATAAGGATGTGGATGTGGTTGCAAAAGATTGTGATAGAGATTTTTGGATGACTGCAGCTGAAGGAAAAGAATATGGATTGGTAGATGAAGTATTATTAACCAACCCAAGAAAACAAAAAAAGTAGTCAATAATTAGACTACCTAATAACAACAAGCATTTATAATTATTTCAAATTGAATATATGATACTTACGAATCGTTTTTTAATGGATGAAGAAGATGAACCAAAGGCAGATAAAAAAGAAGAAAATGCGCCTGGATTCTTGAATAAAAAAATGGAACAAATCTTTTTTGAAAAAAGATCCATCTATTTATGGGGACAGGTAGATGATAAATCTGCAAAAGACATTGTAACAAAGTTATTATTATTGGATGCCGATAAACCAGGTGCTGAAATTAATTTTTACATCAATAGCCCAGGTGGCGTAGTGACAAGTGGTATGGTGATGTTTGATACCATGAACTTAATTAAAAGCCCCGTGCATACGATTTGTATGGGATTGGCTGCAAGTATGGGATCTATTTTATTAAGCATGGGCGAAAAGGGTAAGCGTACTATTTTCCCTCATGGCGAAGTAATGATTCACCAACCAAGTTTGGGTGGATACTACCAAGCAACCAGCGCTGATATTGAAATTCAAGCGGAACAAATTAGAAAGACAAAGGAATTGGGCGCTAAAATATTGGCTAAAAACTGTGGTAAATCAATAGAACAAATCATGGCTGACTTTGATAGAGACTATTGGATGAATGCAGAGGAAGCAGTTGCTTATGGTATTGTAGATAAGATTGCTAAAAGTTTATAAGCAAGGAACAAAGAGGCAAGGAAATAAAGAAAGGAAGAGAGAAAATAAATAAAGAAATTCAATATGAAGATGAGCAAAACCGATACAAGCATTCATTGTTCTTTTTGTGGACGCAGCAGGGACGAAGTAAAAATCCTCATTGCTGGCCAGGAAGGACATATATGCGAAAACTGTATTGAGCACGCGCATGAAATAATTGAAAAAGAATTTCATCAAAAGAAGGCAGATGGCAAAGCAGGTACTTTAAAAGTGCAAAAGCCAACTGCTATTAAAGCTTTTCTAGATCAATACATTATTGGTCAAGATGAGGCTAAAAAAATATTATGTGTTGCTGTTTACAATCACTTCAAGCGCATCAACCTCCCTACTACTACAAAGAATGAAGTGGAGATTGAAAAGAGCAATGTAATTATGATTGGAGAAACAGGTACAGGCAAAACATTGTTAGCAAAGACTATTGCTAAATTATTAAACGTTCCTTTTGCCATTGTAGACGCAACTGTTTTCACTGAGGCTGGTTATGTGGGAGAGGATGTGGAGAGCATGCTTACTCGTCTATTGCAAAACTGCGACTATGATGTGGAAGCAGCGCAAAGAGGTATTGTATACATTGACGAGATTGATAAAATAGCGCGTAAAAGCGATAACGCTTCTATCACTAGAGATGTAAGCGGAGAAGGCGTTCAACAAGGTTTATTGAAAATGCTAGAAGGTACCGAAGTGTTGGTACCACCTCAAGGCGGCCGTAAACATCCGGATCAAAAAATGATCAAAGTGGATACCAAGAATATCCTATTTATTTGCGGTGGTGCATTTGATGGCATCGATAAAATCATTGCGCGTCGTATTAACACAAATGCAATTGGATTTAGCGTGAATAAAGATGAGCAAGAATTACAACGTAAAAACCTTTTACGTTTTGTAAATGCACAGGATATTAAAACCTTTGGATTAATTCCTGAAATGTTAGGTCGCCTACCGATTGTTACGCACTTAGAACCATTAGATGCTGAAACATTAAGAAGTATTTTAACCGAGCCTAAAAATGCATTAATAAAACAGTATACTCAATTGTTTGCTATTGAAAATATTAAGCTTAAAGTAGATACTGAAGTTTATGATTTCATTACCGAAAAAGCTATGGAATACAAACTGGGTGCAAGAGGTTTAAGAAGTATCTGTGAAAGCTTATTTACACAAGCCATGTTTGACTTGCCTGGCACTGATATCACTGAGTTTGAAGTGACACTTGAATATGCAAAACAAATGTTTGACAAGAGCAAATTAAATGCTTTAAAAGTAGCTTAATCATTAACCAATAAAATAATATTATATGCAAGAATTAATTGATCGTTTAGTAAAAGAAACTGGTGTGACTCCTGAGCAAGCAAAACAATCTATTGAAACCATTGCTGCATTTGTAAAAGAAAAATTCCCAATGTTAGGCGGGGCAGTAAACCAAATATTCAAAGCAGGCGGGAAATAGTGTATTTTATATACACTCTAAAATAAAAAAGCCCTTCTTTCGAAGGGCATCGTATATATAAATCTTATAAAACTTTAAAAATTATAAGATTTATATATACACTCTAAAATAAAAAAGCCCTTCTTTCGAAGGGCTTCAAGCAAGCAATCATAAACTAGGAATAAATCCTACATCAATACTAATTAATTTTTCAGAAAAATCCTACTTTTTCTAAAAAAATTTATTCTATTTACTACCATACCTTAGTTTAAAGACGCGCCCTAGAAAAAATACTCAATATGGCATAAATGCCTCATAATCATTCGCTAAAGTGTATGCGTTGCTTTAGCTGTAAAGCCTCATTTTGACTCAAATCGCAAGCCTCAATAAGCTGCTCCCATCCTATTTTGCCATCATTTTGTTTCCTTAGGCGCAATATGGCCCATACCTGTTGGTCTGAAAATAAACCCAATTGTTTCCAATCTTTAAAACGCATCGCATTGGCATTCAATATAATTTTAGCACCAGGCTTAATGTATAAATGTCCATTGAGTTTTTGCAAAACACTATCAGGCAGTCCATATATTTTATTCAATTGATAAGGACTCGTAAATGATCCAATATAATTGCGATAGGATAAAATACGTCGTACAAGTTCCTTGTTCAAATTTGTTTTTAGTACCCATTCATTTTCATCTGTATTATTAATATCCATTTTCCAGTTATCCTCTTCTTCTTTAAATTGCTTTGAACTTTTTTGATTGGTATAAAAGGGATAATCCGATTTTTTCTTGGGATTCATTTTTATAAAAGGCCTCAACAACAAAAACAAATCATTCTTAAGCCCATATAATTTAGCAAAGTCATCTGGATTTTTAAAATATCCTCCTCGCGCTCTATAATGTAACATGGAGCGTACCTGTCGCTCAGGAATGCCTAGATTAATCGCTTGAACACTATCTATTTGATTGGGATCAAAGTATATTAAATGTAATGACTTAATAGCTGCATTTGAAATGCTTTTATGATTTATACTTGGAGCCGAAAATATCATATTCATTAATACAGAACCTGTCAATATAATTCCCAATACAATTATCCCTTTGAGTTCTTTTTTAGAAAAATAAAAATAAGCCTGCCAATTTGAAATAATCATTATAAAATAATTGATCCCAAAATAGCAATACTTAAAAGCGTATTTATCGCAAAATATGCTACACTACTCTACGCTAAACTGCAATCCATCATAAGCCATTTTAATAAATGGAGGCAATTGTGGTTCTAACTCAGACTGTAAACCAATTTGATGGCTAAAATGTGTGAAATATACTTGAGGAATTTGCAGCTCAGTAGCGAGTGCAATAGATTCATTTAATGTAAAATGAGTTGGATGTGGCTCTGGTCTCAAAGCACTTAAAATTAAAACCTTTGAACCCTTAATTTTTTCTTTTTCTTGATCACTTATATAATTCAAATCAGTCACATAGCTAAAATCCCCAATTCTAAAGCCAAGGACTGGCAATTCACGATGCATGACTTGAATGGGCTTAAATAATAGATCCCCCACTTTAAAAGGAGCTGTGTGAATGGTATGCAACATCATTTCGGGTAAACCGGCATCCTTATTTTTTTCAAAAGCATAATAAAAATCACGCTTAATAGCCACCTGCGTTATTTCATTCGCATAAATCTGCATAGGCTTATTGGAATGGAAATTGAAGGGCCTAATATCATCCAAGCCAGCATAATGGTCACGATGAGGATGGGTAAAAACAACAGCGTCTAAATGTGTAGTATTGGTTCTTAGCATTTGATACCTAAAATCAGGGGTTGTATCAATGACCACCGATGTATTTTCGGATTGAATTTTAATGCTGGTACGCAAACGGCTATCTCGAGGGTCGTTAGAAGTGCATACTTTACAGTCGCATCCAATAAGTGGAACGCCAGTACTTGTACCTGATCCTAAAATAGTGATATTTAACAAAGTAGCTTATTTTCTCCTATGCTTCAGTCAAAGAGATCTTTTGAACCTCTTCATATAATTTTTGAGAGTCGTGGGTTAATTTATCAAATTGAATATCTAACTGAGGAATTAATTCTAATAAAGTATTAATTCTTGCTTCTAAATTCAAGAATTTATTCAACACAACAATTCTCTTTGATTCTAATAAGCACCAACCGCTCTGAAAATTACCTCTTTCGTATCTTACAACGAACTCTGATTCACCTAAAATATCTTCTAACTTATTTAATGTAGTTTGAGTCAATTTCATAATTATGCATTGATTTATAGGGTAGTAAGTGGACATACAAATATAGTTTTTTAGCAAACTAAGCTAGTAATAATAGCCTAGTAGTTATTCACATTTCGTACCTTTACCACCACTCATTTTATATGGCTTTTACACATCGAAAAATTATAAATGACCCAGTTCATGGTTTTATTACCATCAATGATCCGGTCATTTTTGAAATTATTAGTCATCCTTTTTACCAAAGATTAAGGAGAATTCAACAAATGGCTTTGGCTCAATTGGTGTATCCAGGTGCCGTCCACACTCGTTTACATCATTCTTTAGGCGCCTACCATTTAATGTGTATTGCTATCAATGAATTAAAAGATAAAGGAATTGAAATTACAGAGGAAGAAGCAACTGCTGCAAAAGCAGCTATTCTTTTGCACGATATTGGACATGGACCTTATTCACATGCATTAGAAAAGGTGCTATTAAAAGGCATCAATCATGAGGATATTTCCTTAGCTATTATGCATAGCTTAAATGAGGATGCAAATCCAAAATTAAAAGGTCTTTTGACACTCGCTATCAAAATATTTACCAATCAATATCCTAAGCAATTTTTACACCAATTAATTAGTGGGCAATTAGATGTTGATAGACTGGATTATTTATCTCGAGATAGTTTTTTCACAGGCGTGAGCGAAGGCGTTGTTGGTTATGAAAGAATTTTAAAAATGTTGACGGTTCTAGATAATGAGTTAGTGGTGGAAGAAAAAGGAATTAATAGTGTAGAGAAATTTTTATTGTCCCGAAGATTAATGTACTGGCAAGTGTACCGACATAAAACGGTTGTGGCAAGTGAAAATATGTTGGTTAAAATTATTGAACGCGTTCAATTTTTATTTTCACAACAAAACAACTCCGTTCAAACAGGTGGATTACTTGATTATTTTTTAAGCAACCCTGAAATAAAATTAGCCGATTTAGATTTAACTGCTTATTGTAATTTGGATGATACCGATATCTTATTTGCTATTAAACAATGGCAAAATAATGAGGATCCTATTTTGTCTATTTTATGTAAAGGACTTTTAAATAGAAAGTGTTTTAAATGTCAAATACAATCAGAACCCATTGATGATACTGCATGGAAGGCTGCATTCAACAGCACCAAATCTGCATTCCCTTTCACTGATGATGATTTGGCTTATTTGTGTTTCAAAGGCACCGTTTCCAATACTTTGTACAAGAATGACAATGAAACCATTAAAATTTTGCTAAAATCAGGTGAAATAGCCAATATTTCGGCTATCCAGAATGCAATAATCGTGGAAAGTCTTTCTGCCCCCGTGAAAAAATTTTACATTTGTTCACTTAACGAATAACCCCCCATTCAAAATTTAACGAATGTTACAATTCAGTGCCCAACAGATTGCAATGATGATTCAAGGAAAAGTGGAAGGTGATGCATCTGTTTCCGTAACTCAATTTGGAAAAATAGAAGAAGCTAAAAATGGAGAAATTTCTTTTTTAGCCAACCCTAAATACGAAGAGTTTTTATACACTACGCAAGCAAGCATTATTATTGTTAATGATAGTTTGGTTTTAAAACAACCCATTGCTGCTACCTTATTAAGGGTCCCTGATGCCTATGCTGCTTTTGCAACTTTGCTTACTAAATACCAAGCATTGAAAACTGAAAATTTAGTGGGGGTTCAAACGCCATCTTATATTTCAAGCTCTTCACAACTTGGCGAAAACCACTTTGTGGCTGCATTTGCACATATCGGCGATAATGTAAAATTGGGTAACAATGTAAAAGTGTATCCCAATGTAGTGATTGGTGAAAATGTGAAAATTGGAGACAATGTTATTTTACATCCAGGTGTGGTAATTTATGCAGACTGTGTTTTAGGAAATAATATTACGATTCACTCCGGTGCTGTTATTGGAAGTGATGGTTTTGGATTTGCACCAACAGCAGATGGTAGTTTTCAAAAAGTACCTCAATTAGGCAATGTAATTATTGAAGATTATGTTGAAATTGGTTCAAACACCACTATTGATAGAGCAACAATTGGATCTACTATCATTCGCAAAGGCGTTAAGCTAGATAATCTAGTACAAATAGCACATAATGTTGAAGTGGGATCTAATACCGTTATTGCCGCACAAACTGGCTTAAGTGGTAGTACAAAAGTAGGGAAAGGGGTCATGATGGGTGGTCAAGTGGGAACAGCGGGTCATTTAAGCATTGCCGACGGCGTTAAAGTGGCAGGCAGAAGTGGCATCACTAAGACCATCTCAAAGGAGAATTCAGTGATTACTGGTTACCCTGCAACTGACCACAATTCAGCATTAAGAGCCCAAGTACAAGTAAAAAACCTCCCAAATCTTGAAAAAAGGGTTAAAGAATTGGAAATATTGGTCGCACAACTGACTCAAAAAGGGTAATTAGCTTAAATTTGCTGAAAATCATTGCTTTAAGTTAATAAAGCATAATAATACCTTCTTTATGGATCAACATTTTAATCCAGACAAACAGCATACCCTAGCTAATAGTATTAGCATTAGTGGTACTGGTTTACATACAGGCGTTTTAGTTGACATGAAATTAGTGCCAGCCAACCCAGGTTTTGGCATTCAATTTCAACGTGTAGATTTACCCAATAACCCAATTATTAAAGCGGATTGTGATTTAGTAACGGACACTAGCCGTGGAACAACATTGCAAGTGGGCGATGCTAAAGTAAGCACCGTAGAACATATTTTAGCAGCACTAGTTGGTAGCGGAGTAGACAATGTTTTGATTGAAGTAAATGGACCAGAAATTCCTATCATGGATGGTAGCTCGGCTCCTTTTATTGAATTGATTGAATCAACCGGCGTATTAGAACAAGATGCAGCAAAAGCATGGTATAGTATTGATGAAAATATTTTTCATTACGATGAAGCTAAGCGTGTTGAAATGGTTGCACTTCCTGCATTAGATTATCAAATTACCACTTTGATTGATTTTAATAGTCCAGTACTTGGAACACAACATGCTGCACTTACTACTATCAAAGATTTTAAATCAGAAATTTCTCCTTGTCGTACTTTTTGTTTCTTACATGAATTAGAAGCATTATTAAAACACGATTTAATTAAAGGTGGTGATATTAATAATGCAATTGTAGTTGTTGATAAGCCAGTTACAGACGAGGAAATGGGAAGATTGGCAAAAGTGTTTAAACGTGAAAAAATTGAAGTAAAAAGCGAAGGCTATTTAAATAATTTAGAATTAAGATTTCCGAACGAGCCTGCTAGACATAAATTATTGGATGTGGTTGGCGATTTAGCTTTAATCGGCTACCCTATTAAAGCACGTATCATTGCCAACAGACCAGGCCATAGCAGCAATGTTGAGTTTGCTAAAAAAATTAAACAATACATCAAAAAAAACAAGCACGTTAAAGATGTACCTGTTTACAATCCTGCATTGACACCTGTCTTCAATTTAGAACAGATTGAAAAATTATTACCACATAGATATCCATTTTTATTCGTTGATAAAATCATTGAATTAACAGACACTGTAATTGTAGGTGTTAAGAATGTAACTTTTAATGAATGGTTTTTTCCTGGACACTTTCCAAACAATCCAGTAATGCCAGGTGTATTACAAATTGAAGCCTTAGCACAAACAGGAGGATTACTTTGCATCAATGCGATGCCAGAAGGTAAATATGATACTTATTTTTTAAAGATCGATAATTGCAAATTTAAACAAATGGTAAAACCAGGTGATACCATGTTGTTGAAGATGGAATTAACTGCTCCTATTCGTAGAGGAATTTGCGAAATGAGAGGAACAGTTTATGTTGGAGGCAAGGTTGCAACCGAAGCAGATTTAGTAGCACAGGTTGTAAAAAGAGCCGATTAAAAATTAAATAGAAAAACTTATGACGCACCCATTTACTTATATCGACCCTAATGCAAAAATTGCAAACAATGTAAAAATTGATCCATTCACCGTTATTCATAGTGAGGTGGTGATTGGTGAAGGCACTTGGATTGGGAGTAATGTAACCATTATGAATGGTACCAAAATTGGAAAAAATTGTCGCATCTTTCCAGGAGCAGTAATTGGTGCAGATCCTCAGGATTTAAAATTTAATGGAGAAAAAACATCTGTTGAAATTGGTGATGGGGTAACCATTAGAGAGTTTGTAACTATCAACAGAGGTACTAGTGATCGTTGGATTACCAAAGTAGGTAACAACTGTTTAATAATGGCATACAGCCACATTGCGCACGATTGTATTATTGGCAATAACTGTATTTTAAGTAATAGTGTACAAATTGCAGGTCACGTAACATTAGGTGATTATGCATGGATTGCTGGAGTGAGTGCCGTACATCAATTTGTAAACATTGGACAACACGCATATATCGCTGGAGGTAGCTTGGTGAGCAAGGATGTTCCTCCCTATATTAAAGCAGTGCGCAACCCATTAAGTTATGGTGGTGTGAATAGTGTTGGGCTAAAAAGAAGAGGATTTGATTTAGAAAAAATCAATCATATTTTAGATATCTATCGTTATATATTCAATAAAGGCATGAACACGACACAAGCATTAGAATTTATTGAAGAAGAATTACCAGCAACAGATGAACGTGATGAAATTGTAACATTCATTAGAGATAGCGGTCGTGGTATTATTAAGAAGTTTGGTAAAGGAGCCGTAGAAGAAGATTAATTATGTTGCAAATTAGCCTCAACGAAGCAGGAAAAAGATTCAATAAAGATTGGATTTTTAAAGACCTGAATTATACTTTTGAAATGGGGCAACATTATGCTTTAATTGGCAATAATGGATCAGGGAAAAGCACGCTATTACAAGTGATTGCAGGTTATGCAAGTTTATCCAAAGGAAGTATTCAATGGGGCGAATATGATACCAACTCCATATTCCAACAAATAAGTTTAGCCGCGCCCTACTTAGAATTAATAGAAGAGTTTACGACGATTGAACAAATTGAATTTCATGAAAAGTTCAAGCCATTAACTGGCGCATTAACTCATGATGCGCTTATTGAATTAGTAGGTTTAAAAGCAGCTGCGGATAAACAAATCAGGTATTTTAGTAGTGGTATGAAGCAAAGATTAAAATTGGCATTGGCTATTTTTTCAGATACCCCTATTTTATTATTAGACGAGCCTTGCAGTAATTTAGACAAGGAAGGATATGCATTATATCAAGCAATGATCGCTAAGTATGCAATGCATAAATTAATCATTGTGGGAAGTAATGATCCAGAAGAATATGCATTTTGTAATCAGCAAATTAATTTAATGGATTACAAAGTTGCTGGGAATAATAACTAAGCGAGTTATACTAAGCAACCAATTAACTTCTAAAACCAATTAACTTCGGCTCGCAATCAGCAAATTCAAATCAGTAAACTTTAACTGAAACTTTTCACTGATATAAAAATCAGTAAGCGCCCCTTTGTATAAATAGATCCCTTCTCTCAAATGCACTTGTTGCCAAATAATTTCTTCTAAGCCCCCTTGATCTCCAACTTGAATTAACAAAGGCATTAAGACATTGCTAATTGCTTGGCTTGCAGTGCGTGCAAAACCACTAGGGATATTAGGTACCCCGTAATGAATTACATTATGTTTTGTAATCACCGGATGTTCATGATTGGTTAATTCACTGGTTTCAAAACAACCACCTCTATCAATGGCAACATCAATAATAATACTCCCAGGACGCATCGCAGCCACCATTTCCTCCGTTACAACAATAGGTGCACGACCAATTTCATTTCTTAAAGCGCCTACTGCAACTTCACAGGTTTTTAATTGCTTCGCTAAAATTTTTGGCTCTAATACACTGGTCCAAACTCTTTGACCTAAATTATTTTGTAAGCGTTGTAAACGAGAAACATTATTGTCAAATACTTTAACACTTGCTCCTAAGGCCAACGCATTTCTTGTTGCAAATTCCCCAATAATATCAGCACCAATAATCACTACCTTGGTTGGAGGCACCCCACTAATACCACCCAATAACACTCCTTTCCCCTGATTAAAATTGCTTAAGTATTGACCTGCAATTAACATGACCGCACTACCAGCAATCTCCCCCATGCTTCTTAAAATAGGATAGTTTTGATTTTCATCTTTAATATTCTCAATAGCTAATGCAGTGATTTTTTTAGCCATTAATTTTTCTACCAATTCTTTTTTTAGTGCAGACAAATGCAATGGAGAAATAATAATTTGATGCATTTGTAAAAAAGGCAAATCAGCTTCCACTGGAGGCGCTGTTTTTACCAAGATAGGACACTTATATACTTCTTCTTTTTCAAATACAATTCTTGCACCTGCTTCGGCATAATCATGATCGGTATACCTACTTCCATCACCAGCCCCCGACTCTACCATTACTTCATGCCCATTGGCAACCAATACACCCACGGCATCAGGTATTAAACCAATTCTATTTTCCTGAAAAGCAATTTCCTTGGGTATACCAATTAGTAATGGTTTTGAACGATGCGGGATATCCAATACTTCCTCCTGCGTTTCATAGGAAAAGGAACTGGAAATTTGTGGCTTAAGGACACTCATATTGCATGTTTTTATGAAGGTATAAAAATCCTTCTATGTTCGGGATCTAATATTTCAATTTCAAATTTAACGGTGTTTTCATTTAATAAGCCTGGTGCTTTTTCGGGCCATTCAATAAAACATAAATCTGCGTCTTCCATAGCTGCCTCAACACCTGTTGTAATGGCCTCTGCCTCATCTTCCAAACGATACCAATCCATATGGTAAATCATTTTGCCATTGGCCTCATATTGATTCATAATTGCAAATGTGGGGCTTGAAACAGCATCCTCAACACCCAATTGTTTGCATATTTGGCTAATTAAAGTGGTCTTGCCTGCCCCCATGGGTGCAAAAAATGCCCAAGCTGGTTTGGTACCGTGCATTTTTATCAATTTAGCGGCAACCGATTCAATTTGATCCAAGGTATAAATCATATCCATTCCTCAAAGATACAGCAAGTATTATAAAGCCAAAATCAGAAATCTCAAAAGGGTCGTACCTTTATAGTGGAATCGCAATTACGGGCATTTCAAAATGAGGAACTATGGAACATGTACAATTAAAAGTAGACGGAATGAGTTGCACCAACTGTGCACTTTCTATACATAAATATTTAGAAAATCAAGGTGCTATTGAACCCAAGGTAAGTTTTATGGAGGGCGAAGTTCAATTTGATTTACCGGCAGATTTAAAAAAAGAAAATTTAGTAAAAGGCATTACTAATTTGGGATTTAAAGTTCGCGGGCAGGAAGAAGCTGCTCCCAAAAAAAAATGGTTGGATAATAATAAAGAGCGTGCTATTTTCTGTTTCATTTTTACAATTCCTTTAGTGGGCCATATGTTGCCAGGTATTAATCAAATTCCTGGTATTCATGTTTTCATGAACCCCTATTTACAACTAGCTATAACGCTTCCTGTATTTATTGTTGGCATGGGTTATTTTGGTAAGAGTGCATGGAATAGTATGCTTAATGGCATTCCCAATATGAATGTATTGGTAAGTATTGGCGCCCTCTCCAGTTTTGGCTACAGTTTATATGGCACCATTATTGGCCAAGGTATGGAGTTTGCATATTATGAAACAACAGCTACAATTTTAACCCTTGTATTTTTTGGTAATTATTTAGAAGATGCTTCCATAGAATCCACACAGCGTGCTTTAAAAGATTTAGTGAAAGCACAAAAGGTAATGGCCAATATGATTGTGTTTGATGAAAATCATAAAGAGATTTTATTTAGTGTAGAGAGCGATACTTTGAAAGTAGGTGACATTGTTTTAATTAATTCAGGCGAAACCATTCCAATGGATTGTAAAGTATTATGGGGCGAAGCAAATGTGAATGAATCCATCGTTACTGGCGAAAGTGTTCCCGTGCATCGTAAAATGAATGATATTTTATTAGGTGGAAGTACGATTGAAAACGGAACTATAAAAGCATATATTACTGCAGTAGGCAATGATACTGTACTAGCTAATATTTTAAAAATGGTAAAAGCAGCACAGGGCGAAAAACCTCCTGTACAAATACTTGCTGATAAAATTTCGGCCATCTTTGTTCCATTGGTATTAAGCATTGCACTTATTACATTATTAGGGAATTACTTTTTTGCGCATAATGCTTCTGGGGCTAGTTTAGGTTTTGGAGAGAGTATGTTAAGAGCCATTGCTGTTTTAGTAATCTCTTGCCCTTGTGCCATGGGATTAGCCACCCCCGCTGCCATTGCTGTTGGTTTAGGACGTGGTGCAAGAAATGGGGTCATATTTAAAAATGCAAAAAGTTTAGAAACATTTAAAGATATTAAGCAGGTTGTATTTGATAAAACAGGCACACTCACAACAGGTCATTTTGAAATTGCAAATTTTAAAATCGTAGAAACAAACAATGGCAATGCAACTTTAAACGAACAAGATTTTAAAGCACTTGTATATTCATTAGAAAGATATTCAAATCACCCGATTGCAAAATGTATTAGTGGTAGTTGGAAGACCAATGCTGCAACCAATTGGGCTAAAATTGAAGAGATCAAAGGCTTAGGTATTCAAGCAACAGATAAGGAAGGGAATCAATACTGGGCAGGTTCTTTTAAAACATTGGTGCATCAAAATGCCGAAGATGGTCATAATATCTATATCCAAAAAAACAATGAATTGATTGGATGGGTGGATGTTGCAGATCAAATAAGACCTGAAGCCAAAGAAATGATAGAGACCTTACATCGTCAAGGTATTCATACCATTTTATTAAGTGGAGACCGTAATGAAAAATGTGTGACAGTTGGGACAGCCTTGGGTATTCAAGAAATTATAAGCGAACAAAGCCCTGCAGATAAATTAGAAAAATTAGCTGCTTTAACTGCGATTGCGCCTACGGCAATGGTAGGTGATGGAATCAATGATGCGCCAGCATTAGCAAAAGCGACCATTGGCATTTCTTTAAGTAATGCATCTCATATTGCTATTCAAAGTGCGCAAGTAATCCTTATGAACCAAGGATTGAAAAATCTACCAATGTCTCTAGGATTAGGGCGTCGCACTTATGAAACCATTAAAGAAAACTTAGCATGGGCATTCTCCTATAATATTATAGCAATTCCTGTAGCAGCGCTTGGATTATTAGGCAGTTGGGGACCCACCTACGGTGCATTAATCATGGGATTGAGTGATGTGGTTTTAGCCATCAACTCTCTTAGATTATTCAAAAAGAAATTAGTTTAGTCTTTTTGGAATCAGCAGTAACCATATTAAAAAAGTATTGGGGGTATGAAAATTTCAGACCTCAGCAACTTATTGTCATCAATAGTGTCATTGAAAAAAAAGATACACTTGCGCTCCTACCAACAGGCGGCGGAAAATCA
This sequence comes from Sediminibacterium sp., assembly GCA_036845345.1. GTDB lineage: Bacteria > Bacteroidota > Bacteroidia > Chitinophagales > Chitinophagaceae > Sediminibacterium. The sequence goes on along the minus strand of DAIUEC010000008.1, from coordinate 7,359 downwards.
CTTTGCTTTCAAGTTCCTACTTTAATGCAGGATGGTATTTGCTTGGTGATTAGTCCTTTGATTGCATTAATGCAGGATCAGGTAAAAGATTTACAATCCAAAAATATTCCAGCCATTGCGCTAGGCGGTCAATTAAGTGAGGAAGCACAGGCCGAGGTAATGGCAGCGGCCAAAAGAGGAAAATATAAATTCATTTATTGCTCCCCTGAAAAACTAGCACAGCAAAGTTTTCAAAATGAACTGAGTCAAATAAAAATTACTTTATTTGCTATTGATGAAGCGCACTGTATTTCGCAATGGGGATATGACTTTAGACCGCCCTATCGAAAATTGGGAATATTAAAAGAGCTATTCCCGCATATACCTATTTTGGCGATGACTGCATCCGCTATTCCCGTAGTGCAAGAAGACATTGTTAAACAATTAGAATTTAAAAACGCCAATATCATCACTGATAGTTTTTTAAGACCTAATTTAAAATACAGTATCCATAAAGTTCCTGTTAAGATTCATGTATTACGCAGCATTCTAAATGAACTAAATGGATCTGCAATTATTTATTGCAACACTAGAAACAATGTCAAACAGCTTGCGCAATTATTGAATGCCTATGGCTATCCTGTTGGCGAGTACCATGCGGGGATGCCAATTGATACAAGAAAAAAAGTGCAAGCAAATTGGATGTCAAATATAACCCCAATAGTAGTTTGCACCAACGCCTTTGGTATGGGAATTAATAAAGGGGATGTGCGTAAAGTTATTCATTATGATATTCCAAGTAGCTTAGAACAATATTATCAAGAAGCTGGAAGGGCTGGAAGAGATGGTCAATATGCAGAAGCCATTTTATTATACCAACAAAATGATTGGGATTATTGGATAGAGCTTCAAGAGAAACAATATCCTAGCATTGAAGTCATCAAAAAAATATACCAAGACCTTGCCGACTTTGTACAACTACCTGTGGGACTTGGAGAAAAACAACAATTTATATTTGACTTTGAAAATTTTTGTACCGTATTTAAATGGGATAAAATAATAGCGCGCAATGCATTAAGTTGGATCCAACAAGAAGGGCATGTTCGCTTTTCCGAATCAGCTTTCACTCCATCCATGGTGCAGGTGCTTGGAGACAGGTATAGTATTGAGCAGTTTCAAAATGCACATTATGAGGCGGGGATGGTTTTACAAACTTTATTAAGAACCTATGGCGGTATTTTAGATAGCCCCCACTTTATCAATGAAAAACTAATTGCCGAATTATTGCAAAGAGATATTCCTTTTGTAATTCAGCATTTACAATTATTATCCCTCCATGGTATGATTAGTTTTGATCAAAAACAAAATCAGCCCGTTGTACAATTTTTGTGGAATAGGAGCTCGGCTAGTTTTATGAAGATAGATTTTGACCATTACCAACTCATGAAAAAAGCCTTTATAGAGCGAATTAAGCAATTTATAGGCTTTATACAAGGCCAACCCTCCATTTGTAGAAGCATCTATTTGGCAAAATACTTTGGGGAAAAAGGCTCAAAAGCTTGCGAAATTTGCGACATTTGTTCAAGTACGAAGGAATAGGTATATTTTAACAAAACATTGGAAATGCTTTTTTTACTAAAAAAAGTAAAAATCGTTTCTTTACAATAAGCAACCAATTAAAACGAAGTATTATGGAAGATAAAAAGAAATTTAAAGTGTTATTATGTGAAGATGATAGCAACTTAGGATTGGTATTAAAAAATTATTTAGAGTTAGACGAGTACGAAGTTACTTTAGAGCGTGATGGTCGTTTAGGTCTCGCTGCTTTTCAAAGAGAAAAATTTGACCTTTGTTTATTAGATGTAATGATGCCACATATAGATGGCTTTACATTGGCCGAAGAAATTAGAGACATTGATCCAGATGTGCCTTTATTCTTTTTAAGTGCTAAAACATTAAAAGAGGATATTATCCACGGATACAAATTAGGGGCTGATGATTATATCACAAAGCCTTTTGATAGTGAAGTATTAATGTTAAAGATTAAGGCTATTATTAAGCGTAACGAGGAAGACAATAAAATAAGTGACAATCAAGAATATGAATTAGGCACTTATCACTTTAATCCAAAATTACGTGAGTTAAAGCATGCTGGTTTAGTACAAGTATTGTCTCCAAAAGAAAATGAATTATTAAAAATGTTGGCTGAAAATAAAAATGATTTGTTGACAAGAGAAAAAGCGTTGAAAAAAATATGGGGCTCTGATACTTATTTTAACGGCAGAAGCATGGATGTGTACATTGCCAAATTGAGAAAATTCTTAAAAGAAGATCCTCAAATTGAAATTGTAAATATTCATGGCAATGGATTCAGATTAGTAGTGCATTAATAACTAATTTACTATAACAATAATTTAGTTTTGAAATAACCGAAATAAAAAAAGCGACTCAAATGAGCCGCTTTTTTATGCATACAATTATAATAATGTTTGTTATCTAAACAATTCAGGATTTTCTGATGCCCCGCCACGATGTTTACCTAAATGCTCATAAGCTTTATAAGTAACTTCTCGGCCTCTTGGAGTTCTTTGTAAAAATCCTTCCTGTATTAAGAATGGCTCATACACTTCTTCGATAGTGCCCGACTCCTCGCCTACTGCTGTTGCAATGGTGGAAATGCCTACTGGACCTCCTTTGAACTTTTCAATAATAGCTAATAAAATTCTATTATCCATTTCATCCAAGCCATGCTCATCAACATTCAAAGCTTTAAGCGCATGTTTTGTAATACCAATATCTACAATTCCATCATTTAAAACTTGTGCAAAATCACGCACTCTTCTTAATAATCCATTGGCGATTCTTGGTGTTCCACGACTGCGACGTGAAATTTCACCTGCTGCTTCCGAATTAATATTCACATTTAAAATACCAGCACTTCTTAAAATGATTTTTTCAATCACCGTAGCAGGATAATATTCCAAACGCGATTTAATCCCAAAGCGAGATAGCAATGGAGCCGTTAATAAACCACTTCTCGTTGTAGCCCCCACCAATGTAAATGGATTTAAATTAATTTGAATGCTTCTTGCATTGGCACCACTATCAATCATGATGTCAATTTTATAATCCTCCATCGCCGCATACAAATATTCCTCTACCACTGTGCTTAAACGATGTATCTCGTCAATAAACAATACATCATTAGGTTCCAAGCTAGTCAATAAACCAGCTAAATCACTAGGCTTTTCGATCACTGGTCCCGATGTTTCTTTTATTTGCACCCCCATTTCATTGGCTACAATCCTACTTAAAGTAGTCTTACCCAAGCCTGGAGGGCCATGAAATAAAATATGATCCAATGCCTCCCCTCTTAGCTTTGCAGCTTTAATAAAGATGCTAATATTTTCAATCAGTTGTGGCTGACCGGCAAAAGCATCTATCTCCGTAGGACGAATACTATTTTCAAATTCACGATCCTGAGGATTTAAATTTTGTTGATCCGTATCTAAGATTGGATTGGCCATGTAATTTATTATTGCTTACGATAACGCATTGTTGAATGCACCACTACCTTATTTGGCAGCTGTGTATGGTTTTTCAAGCAAGTGCGTATATATAAACTTGTTTTTTAATTCTGTAAAATGTTTGCCCTTTGCAGCACCCCATCCATGTCTTCCTCCTGGATACAACATAAACTCTACTTCTTTGCCATTATCTTCTAAAGCACTTAAAAATTGGATAGAGTTTTGCATGTGTACATTGTCATCAGAAGTGCCATGCACCAATTGTAAGGTTCCCTTGAAATCTTTTACATAAGACAATACACTACTAGTCTTATATCCTTCTGGATTCTCCCCTGGCGTGTCCATATATCTTTCTGTATAATGTGAATCATATAAACTCCAATCCACCACACTTCCTCCTGCCATTGCATGCGTAAATACAGATGCGCCATAGGTTACAGCGTAGCAACTCATATAGCCACCATAACTAAATCCTGTAATACAAATCTTTTTAGGATCTGCACTTCCGTTTGCAATAAACCATTTAGCCATGGTCATGTAATCTTGCATTTCCCAATAACCAAGATTACGGTACATATAATTCACCCCTTCTTTTCCAAAATGTCCACTTGCTCTATGATCAAAAGCAACTTGAATCAATCCTTCTTTTGCCCAATTTTCTTTTGAAGCAGGATTACTCCAACTATCCATCACCGTACCTGCATTTGGACCACCGTAAATGCTTACCAATAATGGGTATTTTTTATTTGGATCCATATTTTTTGGCCAAGTAACTAAGGCAGGTAATTCATATAAACCATCTGCACTTTTAATTCTGATTAATTCTGTTTTTGCAAAATTATCTGCATTGTAATTTGCTTCCACCGCAGAGCCAAGTTCTTGCACTGCTGCTGCTCCTTTTTTAGGAATATCAATCACGGCAATTGATGTAGGTGTTTTTACATTACTATATACTGCTACAAAATGTTTTGCATCAGGCGCTAAATTAATTTGACTATAGTTGTAATCACCAACACTTAAACGCTTTAAATTTTTACCATCAAAACCTACACTGTAAAAATCAATTCTAGCCGTGTTTTCAATGCCTCTTGCTGTAAAATAAATTGTGCTACTTTTTTCATCAATTAACTTGATACCAGTTACAGTATATTTCCCGTTGGTAATAGGGTTTAATATCTTACCAGTCATATCATATAAATACAATTGGTTCCATCCTGTTGCATCAGACTGTGCAATGTATCCTTTATTGTTAGCTAAGAAATTAATTCTACCACTCACGCGATCTTCTAAATCAATCCATGTTTTTTGATACTCTTTATACACTTCTTTCTTTGCACCAGAAGCCATATCCAATTCGTAGATCTTTAAATTATTTTGACCACGATCCATCCATGACAACCACATGCTATTATTATTTGGATTCCAAATAGGCCATCCAAAATATTGATCGTCTTGCTCATTAAAATCAGCCCAAGTGATATTGCCACCTGTTGGTGCCACCCATCCAATTTTCACGGTTGGATTCGAATCTCCTACTTTAGGATATCTAGTTTCTTCGATATAACCATGTTGTCCATCGCTATTGTAAATTGGGAACATAGGCACTTTACGTTCATCAAAACGCATAAATGAAATGAACTTGCTATCAGGGCTCCACCAAAAAGCACGATACTGTGTTGGACGTCCAAATATTTCTTCAAAATAAACCCAGCTTGCATAACCATTTAAAATACCTTTTGTATCCTCATTCGTAATCGCAACTTCTTTTTTATCGGCAAGGTTTAAAGTATATAGATTATTGTTTTTTGTATAACCAACATATTTTCCATCAGGAGATAAGGTTGGATTTTTTTCCTCAGCAGCATCAAAAGTCAATTGCGTCTCTGCCCCATTTTCTTTTAAAAATAGATTTGCATTTTTTACCACTACTTGCTTGTCTGTACTTTGAACAGCAGCAGGAGCTGGACTGTATTGCTTTGTTGCAATATTGTACACATAATCTTTAGCAGTTTTTTCATTATTCAATTTAGTACTTACCACTACCTGATTGTTATCTACCCAACGTACAAAACGAGGTAAATTACTTTGTGGCATTTGTGCAATAGATGCAATTGCTGTTAAACAGAAGCTTAAAAAAAACAGGACTCTTATTTTCATATGGCTTATTTTAAAAAGTGGAATTGATAATTTTTATGTTGGTTTAAATTACTACATTAATCATTTTACCTTTTACAAAAATGAATTTTTTTACTGGCTTATCTTCTACCCATTTTTGAATGGCTGCGTTGGACAATACAATTTCTTTTACTTGATCCTCGGTAGCATCAAGTGCAATAGAGATATTAGTTCTTACTTTACCATTGATGCTTACTGGATATTCTTTTGCAGTCTCTAATACATATTGCGGATCAAATATCGGATAAGCTGCATCTACAATTAAGCCCGTATTTCCTAAGGCACTCCACAACTCTTCGGCAAAGTGAGGCGCATACGGCGTAATTAAAATAAGCACTTGCTCTAAAATTGCTTTTTTATGACAACCGGCATCATACAATTCATTAATACAAATCATGAAAGTACTGATGGCTGTATTAAAACTATAGCGCTCCGTATCTTCCTCAATTTTTTTAATGGTCTTATGCAAGATTTTTAATTCTTGGGCAGTTGGGGCTTCGTCCACCCAAACCTTTCCTTTCATTTCATCAAAGAATAATCTCCAGAATTTTTTAATAAAGCGATGCACCCCTTCAATTCCTTTGGTATCCCATGGTTTACTTTGCTCTACAGGCCCTAAGAACATTTCATACATTCTAAAAGTATCGGCACCATATTTTTGTACCAAGTCATCCGGATTCACGGTATTGAATTTTGATTTAGACATTTTCTCCACTTCTACACCACATATATACTTGCCATCTTCTAAAATAAATTCAGCATTAGCGTAATCAGGCTTCCATTTTTTAAACGCTGCAGTATCTAATTCAACCCCATCCACCAAATTCACATCCACATGTAACTGATCTACTTCATATGCGCCAATCAAACCTGCAGAAACATAAGTTTGCGTTCCACGTTTGCGATATACAAAACGAGAACTACCTTGAATCATTCCTTGGTTTAATAATTTTTTGAATGGCTCATCAAAACCAATATGCCCTAAATCATATAAAGCTTTAGTCCACATACGGCTATATAATAAATGCCCAACAGCATGCTCGGTTCCACCAATATATAAATCTACCTGCCCCCAATAATCACTTGCTTTACGACTACAAAATTCAGTATCATTACTAGGATCCATATAACGTAAAAAATACCAGCTACTTCCTGCATAGCCCGGCATGGTATTGGTTTCGTAATTTTCAGCTTTCCAGGATTCAATATTCGCAAGTGGCCCTTCGCCCTCTGGACCTGGTCCATAATTATCTACATCAGGCAATAACAAAGGCAATTCATTTTCAGATAAAGGATATGCCACTCCATTTATCCATTTAATCGGGAAGGGTTCTCCCCAATATCTTTGTCTGCTAAATGCAGCGTCACGCATTCTGTAATTTACTTTGCGTTGACCAATACCCATCTCCTCAATTTTATCATTCACAATGGCAATCGCATCTTTTTGCACCACACCATTTAAGAAATCACTATTGGTAAGTTTAGCTTCCTTAGTTGGGTTGGCTTCCTTACCATCAAACGCATCTCCAATAATGTTTGTGATTGGAATATTAAAATGTTGCGCAAATTTAAAGTCACGATCATCTCCACATGGAACGGCCATAATTGCACCCGTACCGTATCCTGCTAATACATATTCAGAAATCCAAATTGGAATTAATTTTTGATTAAATGGATT
>DAIUEC010000007.1:44665-46875 GCA_036845345.1 Sediminibacterium sp. | reverse complement strand
TGAATTGACTCTTCAACACGTCCTAAAAAAGGAACTAAAAAAGCAGAAGCACCTGCTGCTGAGGAAGCACCTGCAAAAGAGAGTAAAGAAACTGCTAAGCCAAAAGCTGCAGCTAAAAAAGAAACTCCAAAAGCAGAAGAAGCGCCAAAGCCTGCACCTGCTGCACCAGTGGATCACTCTATTGCACCAGAAAATGTGCATGGTGAAATCACTAATATTCAAGCAGACAAATTAACGGGTCCAAAAATTTTAGGTAAAATTGATTTACCAATCAATAGCGATACACGTCCTAAGCCATTAAGTCAGGAAGAAAAGCGTACGCGTAAACGTATTCCTGTTCAAGGTCAAGGTAATCGTCCACAAGGTGGCGGTGGCCAAGGCGGTAACACGCAAGGTCAAGCTGGTGGTGGTTATCAGGGCAATCGTCCAAACAATGGTGGCGGTGGTTACCAAGGAAATCGTCCGAATAATGGCGGTGGTGGTTATCAAGGAAATCGTCCAAATAATCGTCCTGGTCAAGCAGGTGGTGGTCGTAGAAATGTTCCTCAAACTGCTGAGCAAAAAGAAATCGATCAAAAAGCAATTCAAGATAAGATCAAGGAAACACAAGCTAAATTATCTGGCCAAGGTGGTAGAGGTAAGAGCATGAAATCCAAGTATCGTCGTCAAAGAAGAGAAGAAGCTGCTGAAAATGAAAACAACGAACAAAGAGAAGATAACAAACTACAAGTAACTGAATTCGTTACGGTAAGTGAGTTGTCAAGCTTGATGGATGTAAGCTTTGCAGATATCATTAGCAAGTGTATGAACTTGGGTATCATGGTATCTATCAACCAACGTTTAGATGCGGAAGTAATTGAATTAGTTGCCTCTGAATTTGGTTTTGAAGTAGAGTTTGTTGGATTAGAAGAAGCCGAAGAAATGGATGAGCAAGAGGAAGCAGATGACTTAGCTAATTTAGTAGAGCGTCCTCCAATTGTTACCATCATGGGTCACGTGGATCACGGTAAAACTTCATTACTGGATTATATTCGTAACGCGAATGTGGTTGCAGGTGAGGCCGGCGGTATCACACAACATATTGGTGCCTACGAGGTGACTTTGCCAAATGGTAAAGCAATTACTTTCTTGGATACGCCGGGTCACGAAGCCTTTACAGCGATGCGTGCTCGTGGTGCTAAAATCACAGACATTGCGATTATTGTTGTAGCTGCAGATGATGCGGTGATGCCACAAACTAAGGAAGCAATTAGTCACTCGCAAGCTGCAAGCGTACCAATGATTTTCGCGGTTAATAAAATTGATAAAGACGGAGCAAATCCGCAAAAGATATACGAGCAATTATCTCAAATGAATATCCTAGTAGAAGCTTGGGGTGGTAAATTCCAAAACCAAGAATTATCTGCTAAGCAAGGATTGAATGTAGATGCATTGTTAGAAAAAGTATTATTAGAATCTGAAATTTTAGATTTAAAAGCAAATCCTAATCGTGAAGCAACGGGTAGTGTGATTGAAGCGTCTTTGGATAAAGGCCGTGGATATGTTGCAACCATTCTTGTTCAAAACGGAACATTACGTCAAGGTGATTTGATTTTATCTGGCCAGTTTTATGGTCGTGTAAAAGCAATGTTCAACGAGCGTAACCAAAGAATTGAAGTTGCTCCACCTTCAACACCAGTGGTGATCTTAGGTTTGAATGGTGCACCTCAAGCGGGTGAGAAATTCAAGGTTTATGATGATGAAGCGGAAGCAAAAGAATTAGCAACTAAACGTGCTCAATTATTAAGAGAGCAAGGTTTAAGAACTAGAAAACATATTACATTAGATGAAATTGGTCGTCGTTTAGCTTTAGGAAACTTTAAAGAATTAAACATCATCATTAAAGGTGACGTGGATGGTTCGGTAGAAGCCTTGAGCGATTCATTACAAAAATTATCAACCGAAGAAATTGCGGTAAGAGTTGTATTGAAAGGGGTAGGTCAAATTTCTGAATCAGATGTATTATTGTCTGCAGCTTCTGACGCCATTATTATTGGATTTAACGTTCGTCCTAGTATGCAAGCAAATCGCTTAGCGGAAGCAGAAGGCGTTGAAATTAAAATGTACTCTATTATCTATAACGCGATTGATGAAATCAAGAGCGCGATGGAAGGTATGTTGGAACCAAAAATCCAAGAGAAAATTGTTGCGAATGTGGAAGTACGCGAGGT
>DAIUEC010000007.1:0-44565 GCA_036845345.1 Sediminibacterium sp. | reverse complement strand
GAAGAAGAAGTTAAACGTACTTTATAAAATAATTAAGATTTGATAGTTGGGAGTATCACCTAGCTATCAGATCTTTACCCCATTAATTGTATTATTGATGAAAATAGTTAGCGTTGTTTTTTCTTTAGTGTTATTGTCGTTTTCATTCTCGGCAAAGGCACAAACAAAAAAAGTATTGGCAGATAAAATTATTGCAACCGTAGGTGATAAATTTATTTTGAAGTCTGACATTGAAAATGCTGCTGCAGATTATAAGCGACAAGCGCAAGGTCAGGAAGGCGTTGTATTGCCAACAGACTGCCAAATTTTAGAAGGGCAATTAATCCGTAAAGCATTGGTACTACAGGCCGAAAAGGATTCGATCAACGTAACAGAGGACGAAATTCAAAATGCTATTGATAGTCGTATTCGTAGCTTTTTACAACAATTTGGCTCAAAGGATGTGTTAGAAGAAGTGGCCGGTCGTAGTATTGGTCAATTAAAAGATGACTTTAGACTTTTAATTAAGGAACAAAAATTAGCTGACGAAATGCAGCAAAAAATTGTTGACAAAATTAAAATTACCCCAACTGAAGTACGTGCATTTTACAATAAAATTCCAACTGATAGTTTGCCAATATATGAAAGTGAGGTACAGGTTTTAGAATTGGTAATGCATCCAAAAGCCAATAGAGATGTTGAAGAATATGTAATTAAGCAAATGATGGATTATCGTCGTCAAGTAGAAACTGGTGTGAATAAATTTGATCAATTGGTTAAATTATATTCTGAGGATCCAAGTGCAAAAGAAAATCTAGGTCAATTCAATTTAAATAGAAATCAAAAAGATTTTGATCCTGCATTCATGTCTGGTTCATTCCGTTTAAAAGAAGGTCAAATTTCTGCACCTATTAAATCTAAATTTGGCTATCACTTAATTCAACTTATTTCAAGATCAGGGGACGATGCGGTGGTAAAACACATTTTACGTATCCCTCCTATTTCAAACGATGAGATTAATGAAACCAAGCATTTTTTAGACAGCGTTCGTAAGAACGTGTTGGCTGGGAAATACAGTTTTGGTGAAGCGGTGAATAAGAATAGTGATGACGATGGAAGTAAATTTACAGGTGGTGCTATTTCGGGTAGAGATGGCTCAACCTATATTAATTACGACCAATTGCCAGACAAGGAAATGGTGGTATTATTAAAAACAATGAAGCCAGGAGATATTTCTGCTCCTCAGGTATATACAGATGATAGAGGTCGTAAAGCTGTTAGGTTAGTATTTTTTAAAGATCGTACCGAGCCACACAAAGAAAACTTAAAAGAAGATTATAATCGTATTTCAGCGAGAGCACTTGAGCAAAAAAAACAGAAGGTTTTAGAAGAGTGGTTTAATGAGCATATTACGAATTATTACATATTTATTGATGATGCCTACCAACCTTGTGATGAGATCAAGGAATGGACAAAAGTTGCTAACAGCCTTTCTAAACAAAAAACCTATTAATTTCAGTTTTTTTTGCCTGCTTCTTAGATAAGATTAAGGAACTATTGTAAATTTGTGGCTCCTTAAACACCATCATGAGCGACGAAATTAAACACGAATGTGGCCTAGCCTATATTCGATTAAGAAAACCCTTCTCTTATTATCTACAAAAAAGAGGTACGGTTACTTACGGGCTGAATAAATTATATCTTTTGATGGAAAAACAGCACAATCGTGGTCAAGACGGTGCTGGTATCGCAACTTTAAAATTAAATATCGAGGCAGGTAATCCATTTTTATATCGCCAAAGAAGTAATGCACCTCAACCCATTGCTGATTTATTTTACAAAATAGGTTTAGAAATTCAGGAGCTCGAAAAATTTCAAAAAGATATTAGCAAGCACCCAGGATTAATGAAAGGTCATCTGCCTTTTATGGGTGAAATTTTACTAGGCCATTTACGTTACGGAACGCAGGGTAAAAACAATGTTGAGTTTTGTCATCCATTTATAAAAAAGGATTTAGTTCCAGGAAAAAATATTGCATTAGCCGGTAATTTCAACTTAGTAAACACGGACGAATTATTTCAACAAATTGATTTTAATCCAGGTGCTTTTGAAAAGCAAAGTGATTTAGCTGCAATGATGGAAGTGATTCATCATTTTTTGGTGAAGGAAGAAGCGTTAAATCCAAATGCACCCAATATTGTAAATGTATTAAAACAAGCTGCTCCATTATTTGATGGCGGCTTTACGATTGGTGGATTAATTGGAAACGGGTATAGCTTTATCATGCGTGATGCGAATGGTATTCGTCCAGCGTATTATTATATTGACGGAGAAGTAATTGTTGCAGCTAGTGAGCGTGCATCCATTCGTACCACTTTTAATGTTGGTGAGAATGAAGTATTGGAATTAATGCCGGGTACTGCATTAATTGTAGATGACAAAGGAGATTATAAAATTGAACAAATATTAGCGCCTAAGGAAAGAAGAGCATGTTCATTTGAACGTATTTATTTTTCTAGAGGTAGTGATGAAAAAATATACAGAGAGCGTATTGCTTTAGGAAATCACTTGAGCAAAATTGTGTTAGACAGAATTGAAAAAGATTTAAAAAATACTATTTTCTCTTATATCCCTAATACAGCCGAAGTTGCTTTTTATGGTTTAGTAAAAGGCATGGAGCAATACTTAAATAAAATTAAAGTAGAACGTATTTTAAGTTGGGGTAAGGATGTGGATCCTGAGCGTTTAGAAGAAATGGTGAATCGTAAAATTCGTCAAGAAAAAATTGCAATTAAAGACGTTAAGTTAAGAACCTTTATTACCGAGGATGCTAACCGAAACGAAATGGTTCAGCACGTTTATGATATCACTTACGGAACCGTTAAAAAAGACGAGGATACATTAGTGGTAATTGATGATAGTATTGTGCGCGGTACTACTTTAAAAGAAAGTATCATCAGAATGTTGTCAAGACTTTCGCCTAAAAAAATAATTGTGGTTTCATCTGCGCCTCAAATTAGATACCCAGATTGTTATGGTATTGATATGAGTAAGATGGGCGATTTTATTGCATTTAAAGCAGCAATTGCTTTATTGGAGGAGCGAGGGATGACTAATGTAATTGACGAGACTTATCAAAAAATCAAAGCATTAGAAGAAAGCAATAGCTTAAATACTGAAAATGCGGTTAAGGATATTTATAAACCGTTTACTCCTGAAGAAATTTCTGATAAAATTGCACAATTAATTACACCAAGTAATGTAAATATTCCAGTGGAAGTAATTTATCAAACGGTGGAAGATTTACATGAATGTTGTCCAACCAATACCGGTGACTGGTACTTTACAGGAAATTACCCTACACCAGGAGGTAATAAGGTTTGTAATAAAGCCTTTGTAAATTATGTTGAAGGGAATAATGTTCGCGGATACTAACACTTAAATAGTTAATCATAAAAAAAAGGAGTTACAATCGTAACTCCTTTTTTTATGACTTTATCGAATACTTAAACTCTATAGCAAATAGCATTGATATTCATTCCTGCTCCTACAGATGCAAAAATGACAATATCACCTTTGTTTAGTTGATGCTCAGGGTATTTGCCATGCTTCACCATATCATATAAAGTAGGAATGGTTGCTACGGAGCTATTGCCTAAATCATGAATACTCATTGGCATAATATTCTCTGGCACTTCTCTTGTTCCGTATAATTTAAATAAGGCTTTGATAAATCCTTCGTCCATTTTTTCATTTGCTTGATGTAAGAAAAATTTCTTTACCTCTTTAATATCCACGCCTGCTTTTTCAATACATTCTTTCATGGCGATAGGCACGTTCTTAATTGCGTATTCGTATACCTTACGACCTTTCATCTTAATGTATCTTGTTTCTTCCTCTCCCTCTGGATGGTATGACTTTCCTAAGTATAAAAAATATGTCTCATCATTACAATGACTCTGTACGCTTGCCGCTAAAATCCCACTATCCGTATCTTTTCCTTCTTCAACAATACATGCACCAGCGCCATCACTAAAAATCATACTATCTCTATCATGCGGATCTACCACCCTGCTTAAAGTTTCGGCACCAATCACCAAGCAACGCTTAGCCATGCCTGATTTAATAAAGGCATCTGCTTGAATAACTCCCTGAATCCAACCCGGACAACCAAATAAAATATCATAAGCCACACAGCTAGGGTTGTTGATGCCCAACTGATTTTTTACTCTTGAAGCAATTGCAGGTATCGTATCTGTTTGAATCGTGCCTGGTAATACGTTGCCAAAATTATGTGCTACAATAATTTGATCAATGGTTTCAGGATCAATGCCTGCATCTAATATGGCTAATTTTGAAGCCTCCGTAGCCATTTCAGAAGTATTCATGCTTTTTTCGGCATACCTTCTTTCATAGATACCTGTGATATCCTTAAATTTTTCTACAATCTCTTGATTTGGCGTAGGGATTAACTCCCCATTTTCACCATAAAAGGTATTAGATATAAAATCCTTATTGGTCTTTACAATATTGGGTATATAACTGCCAGTGCCAGTAATAATGGTTGCCATAGGGGGAACTTTAGGTTAAAGCAATCGGGTTAGATTGGTAAGTTATGAATTAATAATAAACTATATGTATTTATCGCCCTTATTTCGTTTCACTTCTGCAACATATTCTTTAATAGATTGCTCTTTTTCTTTACTACAAATTAATAAAACGTCCTTTGTATCTACAACGATAAAATCATCTAGTCCTTGCACGACTACCAATTTGTCTTTGGGTGCATTGATCATACACTTAGTAGCATCAATGACTACTACATTATCTGATGCCACAGCATTACTAAAATAATCCTTCTCCATATTTTCATAGGCACTATTCCAGGTACCTAAATCGCTCCAACCAAATGAAGATGGAATTACATATACATTGTCGGCTTTTTCCATAATGGCAATATCAATTGAGATATTAGTACACTGCGGATATATTTTTTGTATAGCTTGTTTTTCTTTTTCTGTATTGAAACTTTCTTTTTCGTGGTCAAACAGCTCAAACATTTCTGGCTGTAATTTTTCAAAAGCAGTTAAAATGGTATTTGCTTTCCATGCAAAAATACCTGCGTTCCATAAAAAATCTCCACTTGCTAAAAACGATTTTGCAATTTCTAAATCTGGTTTTTCAGTAAATGTCTTTACTTTATAAACTCCTTTTGTAACTTCTAATTCTTCGTATTGAATATAGCCATAACCCGTGTTAGGATGTGAAGGTTTAATACCTAAAGTAACCAATGCTTTTATATTGGAAACAAAATCCAAAGCACTTTCTACAATTTTTTGAAAATTATCTTCTTCTAAAATTAAATGATCGCTTGGAGCAACTATAAAAGTGGCTTCTGGATCCTTTTGGGCTAATTTAAAAGAGATGTAAGCGATACAAGGTGCTGTATTTTTTTTGCTAGGTTCTGCTAAAATATTTTCAACTGGAAGCGTAGGTAATTGTTTTTTTACAATATCTACATACTCCTCCGATGTAACGATATAAATATTTTCAATAGGAATAAATTTTGCATAACGCTCAAAGGTCCATTGAATAAGCGTTTTACCAGTATTTAATACGTCTAAAAATTGTTTAGGATAAGATGTTCTACTCATTGGCCAAAATCTACTTCCAATTCCACCCGCCATGATCGCTACGTAATGATGCTTATTATTCATCCCTTTCATAATTTATTTTATAAAATTCCTTCTCTCATTAAATCATGCATGTGTATCATGCCTATATATACATTATTGTCAGCAACAATAATTTGACTAATATCTTTTTCCTGCATTAATGCAAGTGCCTCTACTGCTAAAGCTTCGGCACCAATGGTAATGGGTGATTTATGATAAATATCTGCAGCGGTTAATTGCTGAATACTATTATGTTGCTCTAACATTCTTCTGATATCTCCATCTGTAATAATCCCTTCAACATGATTGGCCTCATCAATAACGGATGTTGCGCCTAATCTGTTTTTAGAAATCGTTAATATAACTTCTTTTAAACTAGTGCTTAATGTTACACTAGGCTTTGTATTTGCATTGGCAATTTGTCCAACAGTCAGTGTAAGTCTTTTTCCTAAATTTCCGCCTGGATGAAATTTTGCAAAGTCAATCGCTTTAAAATTATTTAACTCCATCAAACACATCGCAATTAAATCACCCATCACAATTTGTGCAGTAGTAGATGAAGTAGGCGCTAAATTATTACTGCAAGCTTCCTTTTGAACAGTTGTGTTTAATACCCAGTTGGATTCTTTTGCCAAATAGCTTTCGGTGTTACCCACCATTCCAATTAATGTATTGCCAAATTGTTTTACCAGCTGAACTAGGTTTTTTATTTCAGGACTTTCTCCACTTTTGCTAATAATTAAAACAATATCATCTGGGGTAATCATGCCGGAATCTCCGTGAATGGCTTCTGCCGCATGTAAAAAAATAGAAGGGGTCCCTGTAGAATTACAGGTAGCCACTATTTTTTGGGCAATGATGGAGCTTTTCCCAATCCCACTTACAATAAAACGACCATTGCAAGTGTGAATAGCTTCCACTGCTTTTTCAAAATGGTCGTTGATGAAATTTGATAAAGATTGGATAGCCTCCAATTCAATTTCGAGCGTTCTTTTTGCGATTCCCTTTATGCTATTTGTCATATGCTTTTAAAGATGGACAAAGTTAATGCTTCATATACTTTTAAGCCCTAATTATAAGAAAACCTTAAAAAAAAGACATTTCTGAAAATTCCATATTGGAATGAACAAATCTTGCAATAAATTCGTTAACTTATTGATGCTTATTTTACCGAAAAGATTGATTTTAAGATATTTATAGATGCCAAAAGCTAAAAAAACCACCAAACCTGCTTCAAATGCCGACTCCAACCCCCAAGGTTTGGGTAAAAATGATATAGTTGCTGCCCTAGAGCAACATTTTGGGTTCAAAGAATTCAAGGGAACACAGGAAAAAGCCATTTTATCGCTATTAAGTGGCAAAGACACTTTTGTGATCATGCCAACAGGGGGAGGAAAAAGCTTGTGCTACCAATTGCCGGCTTTAATGTTACCGGGTTGTGCGATTGTGGTTTCTCCCTTAATTGCTTTAATGAAAAACCAGGTGGACTTGGTTAGAGGATATAGTGAAAAGGATGATGTGGCCCATTTTTTAAATTCTTCATTGAATAAAGGACAAATCAAGGAAGTAAAAGCGGACCTTTTATCTGGTAAGACAAAATTATTATACGTAGCACCTGAAACTTTAACGAAGCAAGAAAACTTAGATTTTTTCAGTGACTTGAAAATTTCCTTTTTTGCTGTTGATGAAGCGCATTGTATTTCGGAATGGGGTCATGACTTTAGACCAGAATATCGAAGACTAAAGGAAATGATGGAGGAGATTAACAATCAAGTGCCCATCATTGCCTTAACTGCAACGGCGACCCCAAAAGTGCAATCTGATATTGTTAAAAATCTTTCTTTGCGTGATCCGGAAGTATTGATTTCTTCTTTTAATAGAGCCAACCTATACTATGAGGTGCAGCCTAAAGTAAAAAAGGAATTAACTATTAAAAGCATTGTAAAATATATTTCAGGGCATAAAGGAAAGAGTGGAATTATTTATACTTTAAATAGAAAAACAACTGAAGAACTTGCAGATATTTTAATTGCAAATAATATAAAAGCAGTTGCCTATCATGCAGGCTTGGATCAAAAATTAAGAGCCGATAGACAGGATCAATTTTTAAATGAGGATGTGCAGGTAATTGTTGCTACCATTGCGTTTGGAATGGGTATCGACAAGCCAGATATTCGTTTTGTAATACATTATAATATTCCAAAGTCCATTGAAAATTATTATCAAGAAACAGGTCGTGCAGGACGTGATGGCTTAGAAGGAAATTGTATTTTGTATTATTCTCATACTGATGTTACAAAGCTTGAACATTTTTTAAGAGACAAGCCTTTAAGTGAAAGAGAAGTGGGTGCACAGTTGATTGATGAGACGGTTGCATTTGCGGAAAGTGGTGTTTGTAGAAGAAGAAGTTTATTGCATTATTTCGGAGAAGATTGGCCAGATAAAAATTGTGGAAATTGTGATAACTGTTTGCATCCAAAAGAAAAAATGGAAGCAAAAGGCGAGTTGGTGCAATTACTACAAGTGATTCAAGCATTGGATGAAAGATTTGCTGCCGACTATGTTATTCAAATAATTAAGGGAGAGTATACTCCTCAAATTGGATTGTATCGACACGAAAAATTACCTGTATTTGGAATTGGCAAGGAGCAGGATGCATTATTCTGGAATAGCTTGGTACGTCAAGCCATGCTTGAAAAAATGATTGAAAAAGACATTGAAGAATATGGCTTGTTAAAGCTAACTGCCAAGGCCAATAAGTTTATTAAAAAGCCTACAAGCTTTAAGTTTACCATGAATCAAGTGTTTGATGATGCTAATGCAGATGATGATGAAAATGAAGCAGCTGGCGGCGGATTAGCAACTACCGATGATACTCTTTTTGAAATGTTGAAAGAGGTTCGTCAGTCTGAAGCTAAAAAAAGAAAACTTCCTCCTTTTGTTATCTTTTTAGAAAACTCTTTACAAGACATGGCTACTTTGTATCCAACCACTTTGGAAGAATTGGAAAGATGTCAGGGGGTAAGTAAGGGCAAGTCTATTAAGTATGGTAAACCTTTTGTGGATTTAATTGACAAGTACGTTACTGAAAATAATATTGAAAAGCCCGATGATTTTGTAATGAAATCGGTTGCTAATAAATCGAGCAATAAAATTTACATTATTCAAAATGTAGACAAAAAAATTCCTATTGAAACCATTGCAAAAAATAAAGATCTTCGATTAGACGAGCTGTTGGAAGAGATGGAAACCATTGCAGCGAGTGGTACTAAATTAAATTTAGACTATGCCATTGATGAATGGTTAGATACCTATGACCAAGAAGAAATTTTAGAATACTTTAAAAACTGCGAAACCTCATCTTTACAAATTGCACAACAAGAATTGAGTGAAAACGATTATTCTTGGGAGCAGTTGAAAATAATGCGTATCAAATTTTTAAGCGTAGTAGGAAACTAGCAACAATTTATTTATTAGTGACTACCGTTGTTTGCTCCTAAATATTGTGAAACCCTAACAGCTGCATTTTTTCTGATACTTGCATAGTAAAGATTGTAATCTGCAATATGGTAGTTTTGTGTTCTAATTAAAAAGTTCCCAAAAAACTTAGGCTTCGGTGTCCATAAAACACCTTCGTGATTGATGGCTCCTGCTACATTTGGAATCAATTTATTAAAGTTATACAATAGCGATCCTTCATTGCTAAATCTATCTACTGCTGTGTTTTGACTGTTCCACGAAAGCGGATTGGTTACCATCGATTTAAATGGCTCTTTCTTTACAAATGGAGCTTCATAGCCTTGTTCAAATGTTCTCCAAGCACATATACAACCAGTTTCATTGGGTTTGTCACAGGCCTTTAAATATTGATAAGTAGTTGGGTTAAGAACCATTCCTACAACATAAGCGGCCACTAATTTTTTTGCTAAAGGCTTTCCATCAAAATATTCTTTTAACAATCTAATAGCATGCGTGGATCCTTGGCTATGCGAAGCAATGATGATTGGTCGACCATTATTTAAATTGGCTAAATAGTAATCAAATGCTTTTTTAACATCGGCATATGCAAAATCAAATGCAGCAATTGCTTTTAAAGTATCTGCTGAAGTTTTAGGATAGTATGCGTTGATATTTGCTTGTCGATACCTAGGTGCATAAATTTTGCCAACCTCATTAAATACACTAGCTTGATATAATATGGAAGAGTAGTCGGTATAAATGTTCAATTTTGCATCATTCAATTTTGCATTCCAACCAGTAGGAAGGGTCGTGTCCAAATAACTAGTAGGATAAATAAAAAATACGTCTACATTTTTATCACTAATATTGTTGCTAACAATATTTTTAGGAATACTATCTGAAGGATTTTTCTTTTCAGGGTGTGCTGCCCAATAACTTAATTGACTATAATCAGGTTGTTCGTTTAATACTTCTTGCTCATAGACATTTCCAAATTTTGAATAGTTACTTTGTGAGCAACTCATCAAAGCAATACAAAATGTAATAACAACCAGATTTTTCATAAAGGAAACTTTAGTCTTACAAAGTTATTAAATAATTACAGCCTGTAATACTTAAATGGATGATAGGTATATTAAATATTTTCAATGGAAGCCTTAAAAACCTAATAATGCCTAAAATTATTTTAATTTTAGGGCAGGAGTTTAACATGAATTTTAAAAGACACATATCATTTTTACGTGCTGTATTAAAACATAGCATCACTGCTTTTGGTGGTCCGCAGGTGCATATTAGCCTTATGCAACGCCGTTTTGTGGATCAGCGAAATGATATCTCTAGTCAAGAATTATTGGAATACAATGCATTTTGCCAACTCTTACCTGGGGCTTCTTCCACCCAGACTATTGTGCTAGTAGCGTATAAACGAGGGGGTATATTTTTGGCCTTACTCACTTTATTTGTTTGGATATTACCTGCCAGTATCATGATGGCTACAGCCGCAATTGCGTTTACACATTTTGATATACAAAAAGGATTGGCTTCCTTAAGGTATTTGCAACCCATGTCAATTGGTTTTATAGCAAGCGCCACTTTATTACTTTACAGGAAAGCAGTTGACAATACGATTACAAAAATCATATTTATTATTACAAGTATCATTGTAGTTATTGGATTTAAAACACCATGGACCATTCCAGTGGTAATTATTATTGCTGGGATTATTACCAATTTTAGTAAAAAAAGAATTCCCAGTGATGGTGCTGCACCTAAATCCATTCAATGGAGCGGCTTGATTATTTTTATTACACTTTTTTTAACGGCAGGTTTACTTTCTGAACAATCAACACGTCATAATTGGAAATATCAAAAAGTATTTAATTTATTTGAAACCAATTATCGATTTGGAAGTTTTGTATTTGGAGGCGGAGATGTATTAATTCCTATGATGTATGAACAATACGTTACAAGACCCAATACTACAAGGATTATACAGAACAAAAGAGACGTTATTAAAATTTCGAGTGATGCATTTTTAACAGGTACAGGAATTGTGAGAGCGGTGCCGGGTCCTATTTTTTCTATCTCCAGTTATACGGGCGCAATGGCTTTAAAAGATAAAGGAGTTAGTTGGCAAATTTTAGGAGCGATTGTTGCAACATTGGGCGTTTTTTTGCCAAGTTTTTTTATTGTGATTTTCTTTTTTCCCATTTGGCAGATGCTCAAGAAGTATGCCATTTTATATCGATCACTTGAAGGCATTAATGCTGCAGTAGTGGGCATTATGTTGGGGGCTTCCTTGTATTTAATTAAGGATGTAAGTTTTAATTTGGTCAATACAGCTCCTTTAGTTTGGGCATTAAGTGCACTTACTTTTTTAGCCAGCACTTATTTGATTTATTATAAAAAATTAGCAACACATTGGATTGTATTGTTGGTGATTTTGCTAGGTTTCATGAGTACCTATATTGCCTAGGCCTGTAAAAAGGTAAAAAGCTGTTAATTTAATATGCTTTATTGTTTTTTTATTTTAACCTTCCTAATATTGCACACAATGAAGATTAGGAATTTTGTAGTGTTTATATTGATGCTGTGTTGTGGTATGAATGCATCTGCGCAAACTATTTCAGTAAGTGGTGTGGTGTATGATATTTCAGGTCGTAGACCCATTGAGTCTGTGGTGGTAAATAGTAGTTATGGAAAAACGATTACAGATTCCATTGGTAGATACACGATATTGGCTAAACCTAAGGATTCATTATGGTTTTCACTCTTTGGTAAAAATTCTCAAAAATTTCCAATGGATACCGTAACCGATCCACGCAATTTCAATGTCATGATTCATGTGGCAGGCTACGATTTACCCGAAGTAAAAGTGCGCAATAGTTACTATCGATTGGATTCCATCCAAAACAGGATTGACTATGCTAAGTATTTTAATTATCAAGCACCTAGTTTAAAACTGAGTAATAATCAGCAGTTATTTGGACCTGCAGGTTTGACGGTTGGCCTTGATTTGGATGAAATTATCAATATGTTTCGTTTTCACCGAAATCGAAATTTACAATACTTGCAAAATCGACTCGTAACTCAGGAGCATGATAAATACATTGATTATCGCTTTACCAAGCGATTTGTGCAAAAATTAACCCATTTAGAGGGCGATAATTTGGTGAAATTCATGGCTTTTGCTCGTCCTTCTTATGAACTTTTAGGGGTATTGAATGAGTTGGAGCTTGGGTTGTATATTGAACGAAGGTTTCAAGAGTACAAAAAGGCTTTTTAAGCTTGCTTTAAGCTAGCCACCACTCATCTATTTTATTTTCAAAAAACAATAGGTTTGCCTACCTTTATTGACTAAAATTCAGTCACTTGAGAAAGAATCATTTAATGGGTCTAACTGCCCTAGCCGGGTTATTATTTATAGTTGCATGTAGTGAAAAGCCAAAGGGGCCAGATAAGTTTAATCCTAATGCACCGGTATCTGTGGATATCACTGTTGCCCAGAATCAACAAGTTGAAAAAGGGGTGGAAGTGAATGGGTCCATTTTAGCAAATAACTATGTTGAATTAAGGCCTGAAACCAACGGTAGAATCACCTTTTTACAAGTTCCAGAAGGCAAGACAGTTCAAGCAGGTACAGTCATTGCAAAACTAAATGATGCCGACTTACAAGCTCAATTGGCTAAAGCAAAAGTGAATTTAGATCTAGCTGTAATCAATGAGCAAAGAAATAAGCAATTATTAGCTGTGAAAGGAATTAATCAAAGTGATTATGATGTTTCCTTACAACAAGTAAAAAGTATTCAAGCAGATATTGCGTATACTCAATCTTTAATTGATAAAACAATTGTAAAAGCTCCATTTACAGGTCAAATTGGTTTAAGACAAGTGAGCGTCGGTGCATTTGTTAGTACTACAACAACCATTGCTACACTTCAAAGCACCAATCAATTAAAAATGGATTTTACGATTCCTGAAATATATGCTTCTTATGTTGCAGTTGGGAAGAAAGTAAATATTACAACTGCAGGAAATGTAACGAATAAGGTTACTGCAACCATCACTGCAATTGAGCCTCAAATTACTACAGCATCAAGAAATTTAAAAATTAGAACTAATTTCCAAGGTAAAGTTTTACCTGGAGCATTTGCAAAAGTATATTTATTGGAAAGCAATCCTAAGCCTTCAATCATGGTGCCTTCAAATGTGATTATCCCTGATTCAAAAACAAAGCAAATCGTGATTGTAAAAAATGGAATTGCGAAATTCATTCCAGTGGAAACAGGATATCGTACAGAAACTGCTGTTGAAATCACTAAAGGTTTACAAGTAGGTGACAGTGTAATTGTTGCAGGTATGTTATTTGTAAAAGATGGCTCTAAATTAAAAATTGGTAAAACACTTGCCAATACTGATATTACCAAATAGGATCTTAAAATCAAGTTATTTAGATGAATATATCTGAACTTTCCTTAAAGCGTCCGGTACTTGCTACCGTAATGAATATTGCTATTATTATTTTTGGCTTAGTTGGTTTTTCATTCTTGGCCTTAAGAGAATACCCAGCAATTGACCCTCCCATTATTAATGTCCAAACGGCTTATACTGGTGCGAATGCCGAAGTAATACAAAGTCAAATTACAGAGCCATTAGAAAAAGCAATTAATGGTATTCCGGGTATTAGAACCATTAATTCTTCAAGTTCGGTTGGTAATTCTAATATTACTGTTGAATTTAATTTAGGGGCTAATTTAGAAACTGCTGCTAATGATGTGCGTGATAAAGTTTCACAAGCAACAAGAGCTTTGCCTCAGGATTTACCAAGTCCTCCAGTAGTTGCAAAGGCCGACGCGAGTGATTTTATTTTGTTACTTACTTTAAGAAGTAAAACAAAAGGTTTATTAGAATTAACAGAGTATGCAGAAAATGTTTTACAACAAAAATTCCAAACCATTGACGAAGTAAGTAATGTGGGTGTGAGAGGTAAGCGTCAATCAATGCGTATTTATCCAAATCTAGATTTACTAAATTCTTATGGTGTAGCATTTAATGATATTCAAAATGGTTTGAATAAGGAAAATGTGGAATTGCCTGCAGGAGCGATTTATGGAAATAAATCTGAATTTGTAATTAGAACCTTAGGCAGACTTACTACAGAAGCAGATTTCAGAAATATTATTTTAAAAGAAGACGCAAACGGCATTGTTCGCTTAGGTGATGTTGCAAAAGTAGAATTAGGTCCTGAGCAAGAAGATCAAGGTACTTACTTTAATGGTGTGCCAGTGGTTATGTTAACTGTATCTCCTCAACCAGGGGCGAACCAAATTAAAATTGCCGACGAATTTTACAAAAGATTAGAAGAAATTAAAAAGCAAAATAAATCAGACATTGAATTTAGTTTGCCAATTGACAATACCTTAAATATCCGTAGAGCATTAAATGAAGTAAAAGAAACGATTGTAATATCATTTGTATTAGTGGTATTGGTAATTTTCTTCTTTTTCAGAAACTGGTTAATTGCTATTCGTCCGTTGATAGATATTCCTATTTCATTAATTGCCACTTTCTTTATTATGTATTTGGCAGGGTTCTCCATTAATGTATTGACATTATTGGCAATTGTACTCGCAACGGGACTGGTAGTGGATGATGGAATTGTGGTCACGGAAAATATTTTTAGAAAAATTGAAGAAGGACTTTCATTAAAAGACGCTGCTAGAGAAGGAAGTAAAGAAATTTTCTTTGCGGTAATTTCTACCTCAATCACCCTTGCAGTCGTATTTATGCCGGTGATATTCTTACAAGGATTTGTGGGTTCTTTATTTAAAGAATTTGGTGTGGTGGTTGCTGGTGCGGTATTGGTTTCGGCATTTGTATCGCTTACTATTACGCCTGTTTTGAATGTTTATTTGAATAAGAAAGATGGAGGTCATGGAAAATTCTATGAGCGAACTGAACCATTTTTTAGAGGCATGGAAAATGGCTATAAAAATTTATTGAATGGCTTTTTAAAAATTCGTTGGTTTGCATGGGTAATTGTAATTGCTTGCGTAGGCTTAATATTTATTTTAGGAAAAACAATTCAAAGTGAATTGGCTCCATTAGAAGATAAGGGATCCATTAGAATTACCATGACAGGTGCCGAGGGAACTAGCTATGAGGATATGAAAGGAGACTTGTTAAAAGCGGTACGCATTATGCAAGACTCCTTCCCTGAACAAGCTTTTACTTGGGGTAGTGTTCCTGGATATGGCGGAAATAGTGGTAATAGCTCTGCTTCGGGTCGTATTGGACTTGTTGACAAAACAGAAAGAACAAGAACACAATCAGAAATTGCGCTGGACTTAAATAAAAAAATGAAGCGCTTTAAAAATGTGCGTGTATTTGCTGTAGAAGAACAAACTATTTCAGTAGGTATGCAATCTCGTGGTTCATTGCCTGTTCAGTTTATCATTCAAAATTTAGATTTCCAAAAAATCAAAAAAGCAATTCCTAAATTTTTAGATGCTGCAAGAAAAGATAAAACTTTCCAGAATGTGGACGTGAATTTAAAGTTCAATAAACCGGAATTAGATTTATCAATTGATCGTATGCGTGTACGCGATTTGGGATTGAACACAGCAGATGTATCACAGGCATTGCAATCTGCATTTAGTGGTGCAAGATCGGCTTACTTTATTATGAATGATCGCCAGTATCAAGTAATTACGCAGGTTGAAAGAGGGTCTCGTAATGAGCCAACAGATATCAATAAAATTTACGTTCGCAATAATCAAGGTGAAAACATTCCAATTTCAAGTGTATTGGTAATGGAAGAAAATAGTAATCCCCCTAACTTATACCACTATAATAGTTTCAATGCTGCAACTATTTCTGCATCACTTGCCGAAGGAAAAACAATTGGAGATGGAGTTGCTGCCATGGAGCGTATTGCAAAAGAACAACTAGATGACACTTATCAAACTGCCTTAAGCGGTCCTAGTAGGGATTTCAAAGAGAGTTCTTCAAATACAACACAAGCTTTATTACTGGCATTGATTTTAATTTACTTGGTATTAGCAGCGCAGTTTGAAAGTTTTACAGATCCATTCATCATTATGATTACAGTACCTCTAGCAATGGCCGGTGCGTTATTATGTTTATGGATATTTAATCAAACCTTAAATATCTTCTCAGAAATTGGAATCATTATGTTGATTGGTTTGGTAACTAAGAATGGTATTTTAATTGTGGAATTTGCGAATAAAAAACGTGAAGCTGGCTTACCAATTAAAGAAGCGGTTTTAGAGGCAGCTTCGCAAAGATTCCGTCCAATTTTAATGACAAGTTTAGCAACAGCATTAGGTGCTTTGCCTATTGCGATTAGCTTAGGTGCTGCTGCAACAAGTCGTAAGCCATTAGGAACTGTAGTAGTAGGAGGATTAATGTTCTCATTGATCTTAACTTTATTCGTGATTCCTTCTGTTTATACTTATATGTCAAGCAAGCATAAAAAAAGTATAGATTAGAAACATTTTGTACCTTGGTAGAATGAAAAATATTTTAATTCTTTCTACTTTATTTATACTAGCGGCCTGCAACTTTTCCAGTAAACAAGAAAAGTCACAGGCCGCTTGGGCTTTTAATAACTTTGTAAAATTAGATACAAATAATCCTATACTACTTCCTGACACTAGTTTTGTTTTTGATTGTCCCATAACCAATGGCACAGTGCATTGGCAATCTAAGAATGTATTAAATCCAACAGCTTTTGTAAAGGATGGCAAAGTGTATTTATTATATCGCGCACAGGATAGCGCAATGACATCTCGATTAGGCTTGGCGATAAGCGAGGATGGAGTTCATTTTAAAAAACAAGTCGCCCCTATATTTTATCCTGCTAATGATTCGGTATTAAAATATGAGTGGAAGGGTGGAGTAGAGGATCCAAGAATAGTATCGATGCCAGATAGTGGTTATTTGTTAACTTATACTTCCTATGATGGAAAGACGGCAAGACTATGTTTTGCAACAAGTATGGATTTAGTAAAATGGGAAAAACATGGACCCGTATTGTCAAGTCCTAAATATATAAATGCTTGGTCAAAGTCAGGCGCTGTTGTTGTAGCGCAGCAAGGAGATAAAATGGTTGCTAAAAAAATAAATGGAAAATATTGGATGTATTTTGGTGACACTGATTTATTCATGGCCAACTCTTTGGACTTAATTCATTGGGAAGCAGTTGAAAATAGAGAAAGCCAAAAATTAGTAAGTGTTTTGGAACCAAGGGCTGGTTATTTTGATAGTCGTTTAGTAGAGCCAGGCCCCTATGCTTTATATACTCCCAAAGGAATTGTCTTGATTTATAATAGTAGTAATGCAGCCAATAATAATGATACTACACAGCCTAAATTTACTTATGCTGCTGGACAGGCTTTGTTTGATGCGAATGCGCCGTATAAATTACTAGACCGATCTGCCAACTATTTTATTCATCCTGATAAGCCATATGAGTTAAAAGGGGAAGTCAATAATGTATGCTTTGTAGAAGGCCTTGTGTTTTTTAAAAATCAATGGATTCTTTACTATGGAACTGCAGATTCTAAGATAGCAGTAGCCATTGCTAATCCATAGATTTTTTAATGTGTCTTTATAATTTTTTCTGCAATAAAAGCAGCAGTTTCTTTTTCGACAGTAACAATATCTTTTGAAACAATCGGTGAGCCAAGTACATGACTTTCAGCATTAGGTATTGCAACTGCTTTTTTTAAACTGTCTGGAGTATGAATTGCAGCAAACATTTCTTTAATGGCACTCACCTTCACTACATTATCTTGGTGCGCTTCATCCTTGTAATAATATAATGTAAGACAGGGCTGATTCACTTTTGCAAATTGCTCTTTAGTCATAGTAGCTTCTACTAAATTTTGCAATTCCACTGTTGATTCTAATCGGTAATGTGTATTCCAATATTTTGGATAGTCACTATTCTTATATTGAACATTTGCATAATTACCTCCCTTTACGAGTCTTGCAATCTGTAAGCCCCAAGGATTATTTAACATGGGTGCTGCAGGATTGTTAATGGCAATGTTTGGAGAGTACATAATAAGACCTGCAATTTCAGGATACGCTGCAGCCAATTGTAAGGAAAGGGTTCCACCCGTTGATGTGCTCATTAAAATTACTTTCTTTCCTAATTTCTTTCCAATGGCATAAGCCTGCTTTGCTGACTCCCAATAGTTTTCTGCAGTTAGGTTTACCAAGTCTTCGGTCGTATCAATACCATGTTCCGCTAATCGGGCTAAATATAAATTACAATGAAATTGTTTCGCAATATTTTCATGCACTGGTCCTCCTTCCATTTGGCTTGCACTAAAGCCATGTAGGTACACAATTGCAAATTCAGTTGGCTGATGTGTACTGTCTGCCCAAATAATTTTTGCTTCATTATTTGGTTTTATTTTATGTGCTTTTTCTCCAACTTCTACCAGACTATCTAAATTGGTATTGTCTGCGATGGTTGGCAAATCATTATTAAAAACAGGCGTTTTAGGATGTGGACCTAATACGTAGACAGCACCAATGATGACAATTACAATTCCTATTACTTTAAGCGTGCGCATAGCTATTATTTGATTAAAGCTAATTAATTCGATGCTCAATAAAAAATATTTTGCGTACCTTGATTGTCTAAAAACGAAGCTATGTCAAATAAAAGATTTTTATCCCTTGATGTATTTAGGGGTATGACTATTTGTTTAATGATTATTGTAAATACGCCAGGGGATGGGGCAGCAACTTTTGCTCCCTTCCTACATGCGCATTGGAATGGTTTTACACCAACCGACTTGGTATTCCCTTCTTTTTTGTTTGCAGTAGGAAATGCGATGAGTTTTGTTTTACCTAAATGGGAAAAGCTTTCTAATGCAACGGTGCTCTTTAAAATTGTAAAACGTACGGCCCTTATATTTTTATTAGGCTATTTAATGTACTGGTTTCCATTTACAGGACCCGTTGCAAACACTAGAATTTTAGGAGTGTTGCAACGCATTGCATTATGTTATGGTATTGGTTCCATCATTGCACATTATATGCATGAAAGAGTAGTGATGGTATTGGCTGCTGTTTTATTATTAGTGTATTGGTATATCTGTTTACATTTTGGATTACCAGGCCAAGAGTTAACAATGACAGGCAATGCAGGAATACTATTCGACAAATGGTTCATGGGAGAAGCTCATATGTACCATGGAGAAGGCATTGCATTTGATCCCGAAGGTTGGCTAAGTACTTTGCCAGCGATTGTGAATGTGTTGATTGGATTTAGAGTAGGTAAGTTTATTCAGGAAAAAGGAAAAACCTATGAAGGGCTAACTCATTTATTGATGTGGGGAGCTGGATTTATATTTTTAGGCTTTATGTGGAATTACCAATTCCCGATTAATAAGAAATTATGGTCAAGTAGTTTTGTAATGTTGACAGTTGGGTTGGATATGGTGATTATCGGAACCATCATTTATCGCATTGAATTACAGCGTCAATTACAATTTTCAAGTTTTTTTGAGACTTTTGGCAAAAACCCATTGGTCATCTATCTATTTTCGGAAGTCCTAGTGATTGTATTAAATATGGTTCAAATAGGGGATCAGTCCCTTTTTGAGTGGATTTTCCAGCATGGATTCTCCCATTTTGCCCCTTATTGGGCCTCTTTAGCCTTCTCTATTTCTTATATGTTGGTTTGCTGGCTATTGGGTTATATATTAGATAAAAATAAAATATATATCAGCGTATAAGTCTAAATAATCCTTTTACCTGTTTTGTTTTTTTTAGGATTATAAAGGGTGTACCTTTGCAGCCTCAAAACAGTACATGGAAATAAGAAACATCGCGATTATCGCGCACGTTGACCACGGTAAAACTACATTGGTTGACAAAATTTTACACGCAACTAAAGTATTCAGAGATAACCAAGAAACTGGTGATCTAATCATGGATAGCAACGAATTAGAGCGTGAAAGAGGTATTACTATCTTAAGTAAAAACGCTTCAGTAACTTATAAAGACGTTAAAATCAACGTAATCGACACGCCTGGTCACTCTGACTTTGGTGGTGAGGTTGAGCGTGTGTTAAAAATGGCTGACGGTGTTTGTTTGTTGGTGGATGCCTTTGAAGGACCAATGCCTCAAACAAGATTCGTATTACAAAAAGCATTGCAATTGAATTTAAAACCAATTGTAATCATCAATAAAGTTGATAAAGAAAACTGTCGTCCGGATGAAGTACACGATGCTGTTTTTGAATTATTCTTCAACTTAGATGCAACAGAAGAACAATTAAATTTCCCTACTTTTTATGGTAGTGGTAAAAACGGTTGGTTCAATGATAGCTTAACACCTTGTGATGATATTACTCCATTAATGGATGGAATCTTAAAATATGTACCTGGTCCTGATGTGAAGGAAGGTCATACACAAATGCAAATTACTTCATTAGACTACTCTACTTTCTTAGGTCGTATTGCGATTGGTAAAGTAGAAAGAGGTACTATCAAAGAAGGTCAAAACATTGTTTTGGTACAAGCAGATGGTAGCATCAAAAAAAATAAAGTAAAAGAATTATACGTATTTGAAGGAATGGGTAAGCGTAAGGTAACAGAAGTTGTTTCTGGTGACTTATGTGCTGTAGTTGGTTTAGAAGAATTCAATATCGGTGATACCATTGCTGATCCTGAAAATCCAGAAGCATTACCAATTATCAGTGTAGACGAACCTACAATGAGTATGACTTTTAGTATCAACAACTCTCCTTTCTTTGGTAAGGAAGGTAAGTTTGTAACTTCTCGTCACATTCGTGATCGTTTAATTAAAGAAACAGAAAAGAACTTGGCATTGCGTGTTGAAGAAACAGATTCTGCAGATAGTTTCTTGGTATATGGTCGTGGTATTTTGCACTTAGGTGTATTGGTGGAAACTATGCGTCGTGAAGGGTATGAATTAACAGTGGGAAATCCTCAAGTGTTAGTGAAAGATGTTGATGGCAAAAAGCATGAGCCATATGAAATTTTAGTAGTAGACGTTCCTGAAGAATTTAGTGGTAAAGTAATTGACTTAGTAACTCAAAAGAAAGGCGAAATGTTAATTATGGAATCTAAGGGTTCAATGCAACACTTAGAGTTTGATATTCCTTCAAGAGGATTGATTGGTTTACGTTCTCAAATGTTAACCCAAACTGCTGGTGAGGCTGTAATGGCACATCGTTTTAACGAATACAAGCCTTGGAAAGGTGCAATTCCTGGACGTAACAATGGTGTATTGGTTGCAAAAACAGGTGGTACAACAACTGCTTATTCAATTGATAAATTACAAGATAGAGGTCGTTTCTTTATTGAGCCAGGTGAAGAAGTTTATGCAGGTCAAATTTTGGCGGAGCATATCAAGCCAGGTGATTTAAATATCAACGCTGTGGAGATGAAAAAATTAACGAACCACCGCGCGAGCGGTAGTGATGATAGTGTTCGTATCACTCCAAAAATCTTGTATACTTTGGAAGAGTGTATGGAGTACATTCAGTTTGATGAGTGTATTGAAGTAACTCCTAAGTCAGTACGTATGCGTAAGTCTATGTTAGACGAGAACGAGCGTAGCAAGGCTGCAAAGTCAAATAACAACTAGTTTTTAAAACTAATAGATACTAAAAAGGCCCTGAATTATCAGGGCCTTTTTTAATTATAATAAGTTAGTAAAAATTATAAAACTAAATACTTGCTCTCACCGAATGTTCGCGCGTATTTGTTTTTAATTTTCATTCAAGTATTTAAAAAAAAGCCCCAGATTTTGTAGCTTTTAATTTTATGTATTTAAAACTAAATAGGTTTGTTCAAGGCGCTCCACAGCATATCTTTTAATTCGATTAAATTTTTGTTGATAGCAGAAGATATAAAAATATGTGGGATGTTTTCAGGTAATTCTTTTTCAATGGCATCTGTTAACTCTTGATCGAGTAAGTCAGCTTTACTAATAGCAATGATAAATTCTTTTTGCAATAACTCTGGATTGAATTCGTTGAGTTCATTCTTTAAAATTTCGAATTCTTTTTTATGATCATTGGAATCAGCAGGGATTAAAAATAATAAAACGGCGTTACGCTCAATATGTCTTAAGAACCTGTGTCCTAGGCCTTTTCCTTCGGCTGCACCTTCAATAATTCCTGGTAAATCTGCAATACAGAAAGATCTATTGTCACGATATTCCACCATGCCTAATTGCGGTGTTAAAGTCGTAAATGCGTAGTTGGCAATTTTTGGCTTTGCTGCAGTAATAGAAGATAATAAAGTGGACTTCCCGGCATTGGGGAATCCTACTAATCCAACATCGGCTAAAACTTTTAATTCAATTTGCTTCCAACCCTCAACACCATCTTCGCCTGGTTGTGCATATTCAGGAACCTGCTGGGTAGCAGTTGCAAAATTACTATTACCTAATCCACCTCTTCCTCCTTTTAACCAAACTATTTCTTGGCCATCATGTAAAATTTCGGCCTCAATTTTTCCAGTCTCTTCATCTCTTGCAATGGTGCCTAATGGAACTTCAATAATAATATCTTTCCCATCCTTACCTGTGCAATTATTTTTACTTCCGTTTTCGCCATTCTCGGCAATTACATTTTTATGGTAACGTAAGTGAAGTAAAGTCCACAGTTGCGAGTTGCCTCTTAAAATAACATGACCTCCACGACCACCGTCGCCACCATCAGGTCCGCCTTTGGCAGTTAATTTATTTCTTAAGAAATGTTTACAGCCTGCCCCACCATGACCACTATGGGCAAAGATGCGGATGTAATCAATAAAATTGTTTCTTTCTGACACAGTATAAGATTAGCTGCAAAGTTAATGTAATCGGGACAGAGTAGGACAATAAAAAGGGCCCCAATTAGGAGCCCTTAGTTATAAGTATGTTGAATGTACTATTTGTTTGACTTTAAGCCATCAATTAAAATAGCCACCATGTTTTGTTCAAGTTCTTCTGCAGTGATTTTTTTAGTAGAACGGTGCCAGCTTTCAATTCCACTTACTGCGTGTAAAAATATCAATACTACCGTTGGTGCATCAATTGATTTAATTTCTTTATTTCTAATACCTTCTTCAATAATTGCAGCTAATCTTTTACGATATACTCTTCTTTGATTTTGGTAGTTAGATAAATATGGGTCTGATAAATGTTTCCATTCTCTA
Organism: Sediminibacterium sp.; assembly: GCA_036845345.1. Lineage (GTDB taxonomy): Bacteria > Bacteroidota > Bacteroidia > Chitinophagales > Chitinophagaceae > Sediminibacterium. Next base: position 21,236 of record DAIUEC010000007.1, on the reverse strand, counting down.
TCACTCACATATACTTCCTCGTAATGATTGATCATTTCACTGATATGGAAACGTAATATTTTTTCCATTTTTTGTAAGGAAGTAATTGGCTCAGACTCAATCTCATCCAACTTCAATACAAATTTATTGGCAACACTAAAAACCAATTCGTGTAATAACTCGCTTTTTGATTTAATGTGATTGTATAAACTAGCAGCTTCTACACCAACTGCTTCTGCAAGGTCGCGCATACTTGCTGCCTTGTACCCTTTTTCTCTAAATAAGGTTGCTGCTTTGCTAACAATTACATCTTTACGTGAAATGTTTTTTTCAGTTTTAATTCTTGCCATGATTGAAAATGCTTGATAATTTTTACAAATTTAGAAAAATAACCCCTTAAAAACACATAATTTTTTAAATAAAAAGGCAAATTCGTTAGTTTTTTGATTATCAATCAGTTAGGAAGTCATAAAAATCGTAGTTTCGCGCCTGAAATAAAAACTCAAACAAATGTCTTTAGTAGTCGTAGGATCTATGGCCTTTGATGCCATCGAAACTCCCTTTGGGAAAAGTGATAAAATTATTGGTGGAGCTGCAACCTATATTGCATGGTGCGCTTCCAATTTTACACCTGTAAAACAAATTTCTGTAGTAGGTGGTGATTTCCCACAATCAGAATTAGATGCCTTAACCAATAGAGGTGTTATTTTAGAAGGAGTACAAATTAAAAAAGACGAAAAGACATTTTTTTGGAGCGGTAAATATCATTTAGATATGAACACGCGTGATACTTTGGATACACAATTAAATGTGTTGGAAAATTTCCAACCAGTGGTTCCAGAAAGTTATCAGGATTGTGATATCCTAATGTTAGGAAATCTAGTGCCAGGCGTGCAAAGCAGCGTTATTAAGCAAATGAAAAATCGTCCTAAATTAATCGTAATGGATACGATGAATTTTTGGATGGAAATAATGTTAGATGATTTATTACACACCATTAGTTTAGTAGATGTGTTAATGGTTAACGATAGTGAAGCACGTCAATTAAGTGGTGAGTATAGTTTAGTGAAAGCGGCTAAAAAAATTATGGCCATGGGTCCAAAATATTTAATCATTAAAAAAGGAGAGCATGGTGCATTATTGTTCCATGAGAACGAAGTTTTCTTTGCACCTGCATTACCATTAGAGGAAGTGTTTGATCCAACTGGTGCTGGTGATACTTTTGCTGGTGGCTTTGTTGCGCATTTGGCTAAGACAAAAGATTTCTCTTTTGAAAATATGAAGTCCGCTATTATTTTAGGAAGTGCAATGGCTAGCTTCTGCGTTGAAAAGTTTGGTACACAAAGATTAACAGAGATTGATATGGAAGAAATTAAAGGACGCGTACAATCGTTTGTTTCCTTAGTAAACTTTGATATTGAATTAGTTTAATTTGGTGAAATGAGTACATCCAATTAATTTTGTTCCACAATGATGAAAAATAAACATACAAAACAAATTAAAAAACCACTCTAAGAGGAAGGTCTGATTGTTTGTATGCGAATAAATATACTCAGAAGCCTTCCTTAACCAGGAGGGCTTTTTTGTTGCATCAATGAAATAAAAAATGAATTTTAAAAAATAAAAACCAATAACCATGCGTGTTGCAGTAGTAGGTGCCACAGGGCTAGTAGGCACAAAAATGTTACAAGTACTAGCTGAGAGAAATTTTCCAGTAACTGAATTAATTCCAGTAGCATCTGCACGTTCTGCAGGCAAGGAAGTAATTTTTAAAGGGAAAGCATATAAGGTAGTAGGCATGGAAGAAGGGATTGCTGCAAAACCAGCAGTGGCCATTTTTTCTGCTGGTGGTGGAACTTCAACGGAGTGGGCTCCAAAATTTGCAGCAGCTGGTATTCGTGTAATTGATAATTCTTCGGCTTGGAGAATGGATCCTACAAAAAAATTAGTGGTGCCAGAAGTTAATGCTTCGGTATTAACTGCAGAGGATATGATTATCGCCAATCCAAACTGCTCTACAATTCAAATGGTAGTAGCATTGCAACCCTTACATGCTAAGTATAAAATAAAAAGAGTGATTGTAAGTACTTACCAAAGTGTAACGGGTACAGGTAAAAAAGCAGTGGATCAATTAATGGAAGAGCGTGCTGGTAAAACATTAGCAGCAGAAGATATGGCCTATAAATATCAAATTGATTTAAATGCCATTCCTCAAATTGATGTGTTTTTAGAAAACGGATATACCAAAGAGGAAATGAAGATGGTAAAAGAAACTTGCAAAATTATGCAGGACGATAATATTAAAGTAACAGCTACAACAGTGCGTATCCCAGTGATGGGAGGTCACAGCGAAAGTGTGAATGTAGAGTTTGAGAATGAATTTGATTTGAAAGAATTAATCGCTGAATTATCAACAGCACCAGGTGTAGTTGTACAACAAGACGATGCTGCACAGTTTTATCCAATGCCTTTATGGGCACATGAAAAAGACGAAGTATTTGTAGGTCGTTTACGTCGTGATGAAACACAAGCTAAAACATTAAATATGTGGATTGTGAGCGATAACTTACGCAAAGGTGCTGCTACCAATGCAGTTCAAATTGCAGAGTATTTAGCGGCTCAAGGAATCATTTAATTTTTAATTAATTCCACAAATTCAGCCTCGGTAATTATTTTTATCGAGGCTATTTTTTTGGCCTTCTCTAATTTACTTCCTGCATCTTCGCCTACTACTAAGTAATTTAATTTACTGCTTACCCCACTTAATATATGTCCACCGCGCGCCTCCACCATTGCTTCGGCATCGGAGCGTTTTAATTGGGTGAGGGTGCCGGTAAATAAAAAGTTTAATCCAGATAAATTACCATCCACCGCAGTGGTATTGGTTTGAATCATATTTAAACCCAAGGCTTCTAATTCCTTAATGAGTGCAATATTTTTTTCCTGGCTAAAATAGTGATGAATACTACTTGCTACTTTAACACCTACGTCTTCAAAAGATTGTAGTTGCTCGATTGAAAAATTTTGAAGGTCTAGAATGTGTTCGATATGCGAAGCAATTGTTTTTGCGGTAGTTTCTCCTACAAAACGAATGCCCAGCGCATAAATTAATCGATATAAGGGTTGCGTTTTTGAAGTTTCAATCGCTGCTTTTAAATTGTCAACACTTTTCTTTCCAAATCCTTCCAACCTGCCAATGATTTCAAAATCTAAATTAAAAATTTGTGGAATATTTTTTAGCAAACCAAGCTCATAGAACTTCCTAATATTCGCGTCTCCAAAACTTTTAATATCCATGGCATCCTTACTCACAAAGTGTATCATGCGCTCTACAATTTGTGCAGTACAATCTGGATTATTACATCTCCACACTGCTTCGGTTTCTTCCTTCTCTAAAATATAATCACAGACAGGACAAGTAGATGGGAACTCAATAATTTGTTCGGTTCCTTTTCTTAAAGTAGGAATCGATTGAACAATTTGTGGAATCACATCGCCTGCTCTTTCAATAATCACCGTATCTCCTAAGCGTAAATCTTTTTCTCTAATATATTCTTCATTGTGCATGGAGATGCTTGAAACAGTCACCCCGCCAATGGCTACAGCTTTTAATTTTGCAACCGGTGTTACTGCGCCGGTTCTGCCCACTTGAAATTCTACATTTTCTAAAATTGTAGTAGCTTGACGTGCTTTAAATTTGTAAGCAATTGCCCATCTTGGATGGTGCGAGGTCATGCCTAATTTTTCTTGCAATGCAAAGTCATCAATCTTAATAACTAAACCATCAATTTCATAGGGTAGATTATCTCTTGAAGATTCAAAATCATTGCAAAATTGAATCACTCCTTCTATATTCGAAATTATTTTTCTTTCTTTTTGTGGCGACCTGAAACCCATATTCCACAATAGTTCTAAGGATCCACTATGTGTTTTTAAAAGTTCGGGCGTAGTAGCTCCTTCTTTTAAAGTATAAAAACTAATATGATAAATAAATGCGTCTAAATTTCTCTCCCCAACTTCCTTGGGATCTTTCATTCTTAAACTACCCGCAGCCGCATTACGTGGATTGGCTAAGGTTGCTTGTTGTTTTGCTTTTAATTTATCATTAAAATCATTGAATGATTTTTTACTCATGATTACTTCACCTCTAATTTCCATTTGCTGAATACCATATTGCGAAAGTGGAACACTTAAAGGAATAGAGCGTATTTGTTTTATATTTTGAGTGATTTCTTCTCCTGCAACACCATCTCCTCTTGTGCTAGCACGCACTAACATATCATTTTCATAAATTAAAGAGATACTTGCTCCATCAAATTTTGGTTCCACACAATATTTTATAGCATCTAATTGTGCACCTTCTTTTGCCTTTCTATCAAAATCATTTAAGTCCTCGGCGTTGTAACTATTTTCCAAACTTAACATGGGTACCAAATGGGGTACTGTTTCAAAATTATTGTTCAAACTATTTCCAACGCGTTGACTAGGCGAGTCAGGGGTAATTAAATTTGGAGAAGCAGTTTCTAAAGCAATTAAATGTTGATATAAAACATCATATTCATAGTCGCTAATAAGTGGTTGTGCAGCTACGTAATATTGATATTCGTGAAATTTAAGTAGCTTTTTAAGGTCGTCTAAATTGATATCCTGGGGGTTATCTATGAAGTTTTTCGTAGCTATTTGAAATTGTTGTATTTGGTCTTTTGTATACATGTTTTGAAATGTCTGCTAAATTACAAATTGTTTTATTCTTTTATTTCGTATTTTGGTATTCGATTGCTTTTATTTTCGATTGCTTATGATAGAACCCAACCATTCCATGGCGGCTAATAACATAGCTGTACCTGAACGAGATGCTATAGAACTAGTAGTCTCTTATCCTACAGTGCCTTTAACTGTTGACTGTGTAATTTTTGGTTTTCATGAAAATTCACTTAAAGTATTATTGATTAAAAGTGATTTGGCTAAATATGATGGCAAATTGTCTTTATTAGGCGATAAAGTAAATACAGATGAGGATTTAGATACAGCAGCCAACAGAGTTTTAAGGCAAAGGACAGGCATGACGGATGTATTTTTGGAGCAGGTACATACATTTAGTAAGCCAGATAGGCATCCTGGGGGACGTGTAGTTACTACCGTTTACGCTTCTTTATTAAATATCAAACACCATCAATTATTATTACACGATAATGAGCTTAAATGGCATACGGTGAATCAAATTGGGGACATGGCATTTGACCATAAACAAATCCTAGAAGTTTGCACTAGATGGTTACAAAAAAGAATCCAGGAGCAGCCTTTGGCCTTTAATTTGTTGCCAGTAAAGTTTTCATTGAGGCAGCTTCAAAATGTGTATGAAGCTATTTTAGATGTGAAGTTGGATAGACGAAATTTTAGGAAAAAGTTTGCTTCCATGGGCTTCTTAAATGACACCGATGAAATGGAAACCCATGTGACCCACAGGCCGGGTAAATTATATACTTTTGATTTTGTGCAATATCAACAAAAAAAGAAGAATTTCATAGGGATTGATTTTTAAAAATTGACTTCCCTTGCCTATAATTTAATACCTTTATTCACTAATAAAAAGGTATACTATGTTGCATTCAATGACAGGATATGGGCGTGCTGAAACCAACTTTAATGAAAAGACTTTATTAATTGAGGTTAAGTCGTTAAATGGCAAACAATTTGATTTGCGTTTAAATATCCCGTCTTTATTAAAACCTTACGAGGTTGAGATTCGAAATAAATTAAATGAAACTTTATTTAGAGGAAGTGTTGAATGTAATATTTCGGTTAAGTCGAATGGCGTTTCAAAGCCAGTAAGTATCAATACCGCTTTGGCAAAATCATATTATCAACCCATAGTTGAATTAGCGAATGAGTTGGGCATTGAAAAAGAAAACTTATTAAGTACTTTATTAAAATTGCCAGACGTTGTTTCTTCCACTAGTGAAGTAATCACGGAGGAAGAGTGGGGTGCTATTTCAAATTTATTACAATTGGCTATCGATCAATTAATCCAGCATCGAATTGAAGAAGGAAAATCAATTGAAAAAGATTTATTAGAAAGAGTTGCAGCCATTGAAGCACAACAGGCAAATATTGCAGTACATGAACCTGAACGAAGAATAAAAATTAAGGAAGGTCTTGTAAAACTATTGGAACAACATGTTGGAGCTGATAAGTATGATAACAATAGATTAGAGCAAGAATTGATTTATTATATTGAAAAGATTGATATTTCAGAAGAAAAAGTAAGACTAACGAATCACTGCACTTATTTTAAAGATGTATTAAAAGAAAAAGAGCCTTCAAAAGGAAAAAAACTATCTTTTATTTTACAAGAGATGGGCAGAGAAATCAATACTACAGGGTCAAAAGCGAATGATATTGACATTCAAAAATCTGTGATCCTAATGAAAGATGAGTTAGAAAAAGCGAAAGAACAAATTTTAAATGTGTTGTAAAATGTGGCGTAAAAATTTACAATTCTTTATTAATACTGTTTTGGTAATCGTGGTTTTTACAAGTTGTCAAACAACGCAATTGTATGAACAAGTAACTACCTATCCTGATCATAAATGGGCATCGCATGTATCCAATCAATATCAATTTGCTATAACGGATACTGCTGCGGCTTATAAGGTATACTTTGTTATCAGACACCATAACGCGTATCATTATAAAAACATTTGGGTTCAATTAAATACCATTGCACCAAATGACTCCGTTACAAAACAATCTGTGAATTTAAATTTAGCAGATGATGAAAAGGGTTGGCTAGGTACTGGAATGGATGATATTTATGACCAGCGCATTCCGATAAGTGCAGATACCCTTCACTTTAAAAAGGGCTTATACAAATTTGTTTTACAGCATACCATGCGTGAAGATCCATTAGAGAATATATTGGCTACAGGAATTAGAGTAGAAAAAATAAAGCCGTAATGATTATTCGCTTTAAAAAATTTACCGAGCTACAATTCATCAGGTTTTCTTACTGGTTGTTTCTGTCATACATGATTGCAGCCCTTATGTGGTGGTACGTTGCATTGGATAAACAAAATGATCAAATTGCAAATGTGCAATATGGAACTTTTCAAACCAATGACCCAGCCTTAGCACAAAAAGCACATTCCATTCAGGATTATCAATCCAGAAAACACAAGCAATATATTGGGGAAGGATTAACCATTTTATTTTTGTTTTTACTAGGAGCAATTTATGTATATCGTTCTTTACAAAGACAAATACGTTATTCCAATCAGCAGCAAAATTTCATGATGGCAGTAACCCATGAATTAAAAACGCCTATTGCGATTACTCAACTCAATATCGAGACCATATTAAAAAGAAATTTAGAGCCTGCTCAGCAAAAAAAGATGCTCGAAGTTTCATTGTCAGAAACACAGCGGCTGGATAATCTTTGTAATAATATTTTATTGGCATCCCAATTAGATATGGGCGAATATCAATCGAATACACAGGATGTTGATTTATCATTGATTGTAGAAAACACTTTAAAAATATTTAATAACAGATTTCCGGAAAGACAAATAAAGCCTGAGATTGAAGAAGGAGTATATATTAAAGGAGAATCTGTTTTGTTGCAATTACTATTAAATAATTTAATTGATAATGCAATTAAGTATTCAAGTGTTACCTCCTGTATTACCGTAAAATTAATTCAACAAGAAGCACAGGTTAAATTGTCTGTAATAGACGAGGGTGTTGGGGTCCCTGTAGCCGATAAGGAAAAAATATTTGAAAAATTTTATAGAGTAGGCGCAGAATATACAAGGTCTACAAAGGGAACTGGACTTGGGTTGTATCTATGTAAAAGAATTGCTATTTTTCATAAAGCTAAGTTGGAAGTGACTCCAAATACGCCAACGGGTAGTATATTCACTTTCACTTATTTAATAAAATAATATGCCTAATCATTCTATTTTATTAGTTGAAGATGAAGTGAATTTGCACGATGCACTTAAATTAAATTTAAGTTTAGAGGGCTATGAAGTGAGCTCGGCATATGATGGGCCCGAGGCATTAAAGCAAATAGAGCAAGCACATTTTGATTTAATTATTTTGGATGTGATGTTGCCGGGAGTGGACGGCTTTTCAATTACGGAAATGCTAAGGTTAAATAATAATCAAACACCTATTTTAATTTTAAGTGCTAAAAATACAAGTGCTAATAAAGTACAGGGATTAAAAATTGGGGCCGATGATTATATGACAAAGCCCTTTAATTTAGAAGAACTTTTGTTGAGGGTATCCAAGTTGATTCAAAAATCAACAGTTAATGTGGCACCTGCAGCGATGGATAAATATGTTTTTGCAGAAAATCAATTTGATTTTAATTCATTAGAAGCGATCACTTTTTCAGGTGAAAAAATCACCTTAACCAAAAAGGAAGCGATGCTTTTGAAATTGCTTATCGATCATAAGAATACGGTGGTTTCAAGGGAGCGTATTTTGCAAACAGTTTGGGGTTATAATGTGTTCCCCAATACCCGAACCATCGATAATTTCATTTTAAATTTCAGGAAGTATTTTGAGCGCGATGTCCGCAATCCGCTTCACTTTATCTCTATCCGCGGAATTGGCTATAAATTCCAAGATTAGGGCTTATTTTCCCAATTTTGGACCATTTTAGGGCAATCTTTCGCCAAAATTTGCGTTAATGCTATAGTTAATTCAAGCGCATGTCACTTTCGTCAATACAAGATTTCTTAGAACCTGTAAATTTGGACCTTCTTTCAAACGATGAGGGCTATAGAGATACCCAGTTAGGTAAACATATATTAGTGAATGAGGGCAGTTTGCCTGATATCTCTAATGCTGATATCGTAATTATCGGAGCAGGTGAATGTAGAGGCGCGGGATTTGCATTAAATGGACATGCAGCGGCCGATGCGGTAAGGGCGGCTTTTTACAATTTATATTATTGGCATGCACAAGTAACGATTGCCGATTTGGGTAATGTGAAATTAGGTCAATCGATACCAGACAGTTATGCAGCATTAAGAACCGTTATTTCTGAATTGCTTTTACAGGATAAAAAAGTAGTTATCATTGGAGGTTCTCACGATTTAACATTAGCACAATATCATGCTTATACTTCGATTCCAACTTTAGTAAATGCGGTGGTGACAGATGCTAAAATTGATCTTGATTTGGAAGCAAGACTTCCTTCGGATCATTTTTTAGAAGAATTATTTACAGGTCTTCCAAATCACTTAAATCATTATGCGCATATAGGTTTCCAAAGTTATTTTATGCATCCGCATATGTTGGAAACCATTGATAAGCTTAGATTTGATTGCTTTAGATTAGGGGTAGTGAGAGAAAGTATTGAAGAAATGGAGCCGGTGATTAGAGATAGTCACATGATGAGTTTTGATATTAGTGCGATTCAAAATGCGCATGCACCAGCAAACTTTATCACACCTAATGGATTTAATGGGGAAGAGGCTTGTGTGTTAATGCAATATGCAGGAATGAGTTGGAAAACAAGTTCCATTGGTTTATTTGGCTATCAAGCCGAGCAAGATCGCAATGGATTAACTGCAATTCAAATGGCGCAAATGATTTGGTATATTGTGGATGGGGTACATAGAGGGAAAAAAGAATCACCTTTGTCTGATATAGAAAGATTTAAAGAGTTTCATATTGCGTTTTCGGATATTGACACTAAATTTTTACAAAGTAAAAGTACAGGTCGTTGGTGGATGCAATTACACAATGAACAATGGTGCCCTTGCAGTTACAAAGATTATTTAGTAGCTTCCAATAACGAAATTCCTGAAAGATGGCTAAGAGCTTTAGAAAGGGAGTAAAATCTCCATTTGCATTTATTTTTATTGCAGTATTATTTTCAATCACTACTGCTAGTGCACAAACCCCGCAAGCCGCATTACTAGCGTCTCCTGCTTTAAAAGGAGCACATATAGGTATTGCAGTGTACAATGAATCCACGCAGCAGTGGGTAGACAAATACCAGAGCGATCATTACTTTACACCTGCAAGTAATACTAAAATTCAGTCCTGTTATTTGGGAATGAAATATTTAACCGATTCTATTCCTGGTTGGCAGTTTGCCGAAAATAAAGACTCCCTATTTTTAATGCCATTGGGCGATCCTAGTTTTTTACATCCTGATTTTGCGTATCAACCCGTTGCAGACTTAATCAAGACAACTAAAAAGAGAATCGTATTGTGTTTGCCAAATGAGCCAGATAATTTTGCTTCCTTTGGTAGAGGTTGGGCATGGGATGATTATCCTGAAGATTATCAACCTGAAAGAAATAGGTTAAATGTTTATGGCAATGTAGTTACAGTTTCGAAACAAGGAGAAGGCGTTTCCCTGGTGCCCAATTATTTTACAAAAAAGCAAACCTTACCTAATAGCTATACAGTTTGGACACGTGAAAAATTGACTAATCAATTTTATGCAAAGCCGGATGCCATTAAAGATTCCATTCAACAGGTTCCATTTATCACAGATAATAAATACGCATTAGTAAAGGCGCTTATTGAGGATAGCTTACACCCAAAAAAATCAATTGCAATTCAAACTGGATGGTCGCAGCCAACTGCCACTATTATAAAAACAGTTCCTACAGATAGTTTATTGAAAATAATGATGAATCGTAGCGATAACTTTTTTGCTGAACAAGTATTGTTGATGACCAGTCAAAAACTATTGGGCAAAATGGATGATGCTGCAATAATTGATACCATTTTAAAAACTGATTTTTCTGTTTTCCCTCAAAAGCCTGAGTGGGCGGATGGTAGCGGGTTAAGTCGTTTTAATTTAACAACGCCTGAAAATTATATATCACTTTTGCAAAAAATGGAAAATGAATTTTCGATGGAAAGAATTAAAGCCATTTTTGCACAAGGAGGGAAGGGTACATTATCATCATACTACAAAGATATTCCGGGTGTTTTATATGCTAAAACAGGAACCTTAGGCAATCAAATTGCATTGAGTGGATATATCATTACCAATAAAGGCACCAGACTTTTATTTTCAGTATTAGTAGCTAATCATGTAAGCCCAAGAACTTATCCAGTTAGACATGCAGTAGAGGAATACCTTACTGCCATTATGAATGCGAACTAATTGTTACTTGCTAAATAAGTTGTCCAAATACCCTTCTTTAAAATCAATATAAGTAGGGGCTCCTGAAGCGGTTACATTTGGTGTATCGCAATTAAAAAGAGATTCAATTAAACTATGCATTTCTTTTTGTGACAAGCTTTGACCTGCTTTAATGGCAGATTGTCTAGCCATACATCGAATGATTTTTTCTCTTTTACTAAATTTAATATCACCACTAAAGTGCTTGAATTGTTCTAGTAAAAGTTCGATTGCATTTTTTTCATTACCTGCATTTACATCCGCAGGAATTCCTTGTATGATAAAACTATTTTGTCCAAAGGATTCAATCTCGTATCCAATAATTGCTAAGTCCTCAATAATATCTTCCAATAAAACGGCGTCTGCTACACTTAATTCCAATACCACTGGAAATAAACTTTTTTGTGTGGCATGCGGTTGTATACTTGCTTTTTGATATTTTTCATACAACACACGTTCATGCGCTAATTGTTGGTGCACCATGATCATCCCAGGGCCAACGGGTGCAATAATATAGGTGTTATTAATCTGTAAAAGGGTTGCATCCTCATCTACCGAAATGCCTTGTTTTTCTTGATACAATCCCATGGAAGAGGACTTAACAATAAAGCCATCGTTTGCTGCAAGCTCCCCATTGGATTGACTATTTTGATCATCACTTGTTGGAAGATCAGAAAAAAAACTTTTCCATTCTTTTCTTTCAGCCTCACTTGTTCTTGGAATAAAATGTGCTTGATTTTTTTGCGTAAAGCCAGCATATAATGAACTACTAGCCGTGCTACTTCTTTGTTCATCCGAAACTGGATTTTGTATAGCGTCTAGTTGTTGAATATTCGCATCCAATGAAAAATCTAAAGAAGGTGCAATGCTAAATTGAGCCAATGCATGTTTTACTGCGGCTTGAACAAAAGCATAAATAATTTTATCGTCCTCGAATTTTATTTCTTGCTTAGTAGGGTGCACATTGATATCCACTTGTGATGGATCCACATCTATATACAAAATATAACTGGGGAAATTTTCTTTAGGAATTAATCCATCAAAAGCATTTGCAATGGCATGATGTAAATAGGCGCTTTTAATAAAACGACGATTCACAAAAAAGTATTGATCGCTTCTTGTTTTCTTTGCTGTTTCTGGTTTTCCAACAAATCCTGAGATGGTTAAGTAGTCCGTTTTTTCACCAACCGCCACCAATTTAGTTTGATAGCTATTACCTAAAACATGAATGGCTCTTTGTTTAAAGCTGCCGGCTTCCCAATGAAAAACATCCTGACCATTATTCGTAAAACTAAAATAGATTTCAGGAAATGCCAATGCAACTCTTGTAAATTCTTCTATAATATGTTTTAATTCAGCTGAATTACTTTTTAAAAAATTTCGTCTTGCAGGTACATTGAAAAATAAATTCTTCATGCTAATATTTGTACCTACTGGACAAGCCACAGGACTTGTTTCTGATACTTGGCTATTTTCAATTTCGACACTGGTGCCTAATTCATCATCGGCTTGTCTGGTTTTTAAACTCACTTGTGCAACGGCCGCAATAGACGCTAAGGCCTCGCCTCGAAAGCCCATGGTTCTAATTTGAAATAAGTCCTCAATGGCACTAATCTTACTAGTAGCGTGTCGGGCAAATGCATTTTGCGCATCTATGGGATTCATCCCTTTTCCATTATCAATGACTTGAATTAGGGCCTTGCCTGCATCATTGATAATTAATTTAATTTCAGTAGCACCCGCATCTACCGCATTTTCCAATAATTCCTTCACTGCACTGGCAGGTCTTTGAATCACCTCCCCGGCTGCAATTTGATTGGCAATATGATCTGGTAATAAATGAATGCTGTTGGCCACTAATAAATCTTTTAAAGTGTGTAAAAGTAGTAAATTTGCCACTTAAAATCTCAACTTATGCTAAGAACAGCTGACATCAAAAAAACGCCTCATCAATACCTGCCGGAAGCCTTTGTTTTAACGGATTGGGCTGGTTTGGAGCCCTTTTTTAAGGAGCTTTCTGACCGACCCCTTTTAAGTAAAGCCGATTTGGAAAAATGGTTGCTGGATTTAAGTGAATTGGAGGCTTTTATAAGTGAAGACGCCTGTTGGAGACAAATTAAAATGACTTGTGATACAACAGATAAATCTTTGGAGGATGCATTTACTTATTTCTGCATGGAAATTCAACCTCAAATGCAACCTTATGCCGATGCGTTAAATAAAAAATTAATTGCTTGTCCTTTTACAGACGAATTAGACAAGGATCAATATTTTACTTATTTGCGTTCGGTTAAAAAAAGTATTGATTTATTTAGAACCGAAAATATTCCTTTGCAAGCTGAGTTAAGTGTTTTGCAACAACAGTATGGTGCGATTGCAGGCAAGATGACCATTGAGATGAATGGTCAAGAATATACTTTACAACAGGCCTCTCAATTTTTAGAAAATGAAGATAGAGCAGTAAGAGAAGAAGCGTATAAAAAAATTCAAGAACGTCGCTTACAAGACAAGGATGCCATGCATGAATTGTATACTACTTTAATTCAAAAAAGACATCAAGTTGCGGTCAATGCAGGCTTTGCTAATTATCGTGATTACAAATTTGCAGAACTTGGCAGATTTGATTATACTAAGGAAGATTGTTTTCAATTTCATGAAGCGGTTAAATTGCATGTGCTTCCTTTGATTGATAAAATTTATGCGCGCAAAAAACATAAGTTAGGATTGGATGTTTTAAAGCCATGGGATACTGAAGCAGAACAATCTGGTACCAAGCCTTTGAGACCATTTACGGATGGTAAAGATTTATATAAAAAATCGGTAGCCTGCTTTGAACAACTAGATCCATTCTTTGCAGACTGCCTGCGTAAAATGAATGAATTAAAACATTTTGATTTAGAAAGTAGGAAAGGGAAAGCACCCGGTGGATACAATTGTCCATTGGCTGAATCTGGAGCTCCCTTTATTTTCATGAATGCTGCAGGTCAAATGAGTGATGTTACTACAATGGTGCATGAAGGTGGTCATGCGATTCATTCTTTTTTGTCACATCCATTATCATTAAGTGCGTTTAAGGAGTACCCAATGGAAATTGCGGAGGTAGCAAGTATGTCAATGGAATTATTTACCATGAATCATTGGCAGTCTTTCTTTGACAATGAATCAGATTTAAATCGTGCGAAAGAACATCAGTTAGAAAGAACCATTACTATTTTCCCATGGATTGCGATTATTGATAAATTCCAACACTGGGTATATGAAAATCCTAATCATAGTATTGAAGATAGAACTGCAAATTGGACAGCTATATTAAAAGAATTTTCTACTGGAAGTATTGATTATACTGGATTAGATATGTATCGTGCTATTGGATGGCAAAGACAATTGCATTTATTTGAAGTACCATTTTACTATATTGAATATGGCATTGCGCAATTAGGTGCTATTGGTATGTGGATGCAATATCAAAAAAATCCAAAGCAGGCTTTGGAAAATTATATGAATGCATTGGCATTGGGTGGTACTAAAACACTGCCAGCATTGTATGAAACAGCTGGGTTGAAATTTAATTTCTCTCCTGATTACGTGAAAACTTTAATGGACTTTACGAATCAAGAATTAGAAAAGTTATTTCACTAATTTATGGCCTGCTGTATCGTTTAATATTAAATACATTAATTAATAAAAAATAGCCCTCACTGAGGGCTATTTTTTATTATACTTGAATCTGTAAATTAAGATTGTGCTGGGCCAGGATTGTTTCCTTGCGGAGGTCTGTTATTTGGTCCATTATTTGGTCTTGGTCCGTTGTTTGGTCTTGGGCCATTATTGCGTGGACCATTATTAGGACGATTATTATTAGGGCCATTGTTTGGACCACGTTGATCGTTTCTAGGGCCATCATTTCTTGGACCATTATTTCTTGGACCGTTAAAATTACGATCATTATTTGGACCTCTTTGTTGGTCTCTTCTTCTGCGATCGTTTTTCTCTAAGCTCTTTAAACTAATTTGACCTACTACATCCACAAAAGAAGGTTCTACTTCCTTAGGTTTGCCACTAACCAGTTCTACCGCTTGCAATTCATCTACCACAACACCTTGTTGGTTTAACTTTTTAATTTCAACAACACGGTCAATGGTTAATGGATAATGTTTTGTATTATTTGGCAGGGTATACCACATTAAGTTTTTGAAAATATCTTTCTTAATTAAAAATGCTTGACCCATTGCAGTTTGCAAAGTATCTGCATAATCAGGGAATCCTTGAAGCGCATCTAAATAAGTATCTAATTCAAAATTCAAACAACATTTTAAGCGTCCACATTGACCACTTAATTTAGTTTGGTTGATTGATAAGTTTTGGTAACGAGCAGCAGTGGTATTCACACTCTTAAAGTCATGTAACCAAGTGCTACAACATAGCTCACGGCCACAACTACCAATGCCTCCTAATTTAGCAGCCTCTTGTCTAATACCAATTTGACGCATTTCTACTTTTACCTTAAACTCACCCGCAAAAATGCGAATCAATTCTCTAAAGTCAATTCTGTCATCGGCAGTATAAAAGAAAGTAGCTTTTTTGCCATCTGCTTGCATTTCAACCTCACTTAGCTTCATAGCTAATTTAAGATTGGATGCATGCGTACGACTGCGTGCTAAAATATCAGCCTCTCTACTTTTACTAATTTTAAAAGTTTCAATTTCTCTATCAGTACTAGGTCTAAGAATTTTTTTCATGTCAGGATTAAATTCATCTAATCCTCTCTTCTTTAATTGAAGTCTAACCAATTCTCCTGTAAGTGAAACCTCACCCAGGTCAAATCCGTTTACGCCTTCGACAGTGACATATTCTCCTTTCTCAAAATGTTGTAATGAAGTGTTTAGGAAAAAATCTTTACGACTACCTTGTTTAAAGCTTACTTCTACCACCTTGCATTGACTGTCCATGTCGTCAATAGGTAAGTCGCGCAACCAATCGTGCACATTTAATCTGTTACAAGCACCCGAACTACAACCACCGTTGCTTTTGCAACCGCCTGGTTTGCCAGTTCCACATGATCCACATCCCATATATAGTTAGTTCTAACTGTTAATGAATAAAAAATACCTAACTAAGCAACCATTTTCTCAAATCCACAAGCTTAGCCTTCTGTCAAAATTAAGGTTTTGTTCTGAATGATATGATAGAACTTGATCCCCAAGGCCATAAATAGCATTTTTGGGTTCGCATTACGCTCAATATGGTACACTGCCTTGTCTAATTCCTCTACGATTGCCTCTAATTGACCCACTCCAGCTATTTTATTGATTCTGAGGGCAAAATCCTTTAAAGCAGGGTCAAGAGGAAGGTCGTTACCAAGCACTTTTATACGAATACTTTGCTCTAATAGGTGGTTAAAGTA
Organism: Sediminibacterium sp.; assembly: GCA_036845345.1. Lineage (GTDB taxonomy): Bacteria > Bacteroidota > Bacteroidia > Chitinophagales > Chitinophagaceae > Sediminibacterium. The sequence continues at coordinate 4,695 of DAIUEC010000007.1, read as the reverse complement.
CTTCAAAAACTGCTTTTGAGGTTCTCGGCCCATTTTACTGGTTTCTTCCACCCATTTTAGCTGAGCCAGGGGCCCACCTTTAAGTATCGCATTCAACCACTCCCTAATTTGGGTTAAAAAGTCGGCATCGCTATGTTGAATAAGGTGTAATGCTTCGCGGTAATTACCATCCGAAATGGCAGCAATCTGAGCCGCTTTTTCGGGATCTAAATGCGCTTTTTGAGTCAAGGCCTGCTCAATTTCACTCGTTGTAAGCCTTGGCACTTTAATATATTGACAACGACTTAAAATGGTTGGCAAAATTTGCTCTTCCGAATTCGCAACTAATAAAAATATGGTGTTTGCCGGTGGCTCTTCAATGAGCTTTAATAACTTATTTCCCTCCTTGCCCAAGTATTCGGGCATCCACATGACCAATACTTTGTAAGCACTTTCAAAACTTTTAAAGGAAAGTTTTTTTATAATTTCTTGGCATTCATCTGCACTAATATTACCCTGTTTGTTTTCGGCTTTAATGGATTGCAACCAATCAAAAACATTGCCATAAGGATAGCCATTGATAAACTCGCGCCATTCTTCAATATAATTGGAACTGATATTTTTTGTGCCAGGTTTTTCAGTAATACTTGGAAAAGAAAAGTGAAGATCGGGATGCATTAATTGACTAGCGCGATGGTAAGCAGGTAAATCTGCAATTTCATCAGCACCTATTGCATCAGTATTGTCATTAGGAATACTCACAATGTATTGCGCAAAAGCAATAGCCAAAGGCAATGCGCCCGCGCCTTCGGGGCCAACAAAAAGTATTGCATGGCTTAGTCGCTGGTGTTGCACCATGTCGACTAGCTGTTGCTTTAATTTTTCCTGGCCAATTACTTCGCTTAATAACATGCAGCGAAGATAAGAAAAAACCGCGGTGCGGTTTTTGATGTGGAGAAAAGTATATCGCGGTTTTTGATGTGGAGAAAAGTATATTCATCTTTTGATGAATAACTGCCTATTTAAGACGCGCCAAAATTTCTTGACTGTCAGGTGTAATATTGCTTGGGTAATATGCAATCATATTTCCTTTTTCGTCTAATAAGAACTTATTGAAATTCCAAGAAATGGTAGCGTCAACTACACCATTCTTGCTTTTTTGCGTTAACCATTGATAAATTGGAGCAATTTTATCTCCTTTTACATCAATCTTATCAGCTAATGGAAAAGTTACACCATAGTTCTTTTTACAAAAACTTACAATTTCTTCATTAGTGCCAGGCTCCTGACCACCAAATTGATTACATGGGAATCCAATAATCACTAATTTATCTTTGTATTGCTCGTATACTTTTTCTAAAGCCTCATATTGAGGAGTGTAGCCACATTTGCTCGCTGTATTCACTACTAATATTTTCTTCCCTTTGAAAGAAGCAAAATCGATTTGTTTACCATCGATACCTTTTACTTTAAATGAATGGATACTTTGTGCGTTTCCCATAACCGATGCCGCTAATATTAAAAGTGTAGCTAATATTTTCATAATGAAAGATTTTGTAGTTAAATATAACAAGATTTATTTAAAAAGGTTTAAGCGAATGTATAAGCGGCAGTGGTAACTGAAATAGAAGCCGGATGAGCGGCTTTTAAGCAATGAAAGGCAGCTTCCAAGGTAGATCCTGTTGTAATTACATCATCTACAATCATAATTGGCTTATCCTGTAATAGCGCCCTATTATTTAATATGAAAACAGGACTATTTTGTAAGCTTCTTTCCAATCGATCTTTGTGAGTTTGTGTGACCGTATTTTTAATTTTTTGCAACCCATTAAAAATAACTGCATTGACTCCGTTATCAATAATGCCTTTGCAAATTATTTGACATTGGTTAAAGCCTCTTTTTCGCAGCTTCTTTTTACTTATAGGAATGGGGATTAAGAAGAGGAAAGGATTTTCCGAATGCGTTGACAAGATGTCTTGGGCAATGAGTCGCCCCAATAAATACCCCGCCTTTTTATTTTGCTTATACTTTAGTTCAAAAATAATTTTCTGTACAATACTGTCTTTTGTAAAATATAATATCGCGTTGGCTTGTTGAATTTGTGCTCGACCCCAGAAAATTTTATCTATTGGGTTGATCGCCATTTTTGAAAAATGGGTGTAGGGTAATTGCGATTCACATTCATCACAAATCACTTGGCTATTTAGTAATTCCGAACTGGCACATTGCAAACATATGTGCGGATAGATCAAGTGAATAAATCCTTGTAAATAGCTTTGTAAACTTAGGAAGGGTTTAGATAAAGGACCAAGCTTTAGCATGGTTTAAAAGAATAGTCGATAAGCTTCGTCTACTCTTTCTACAGGAATAATTTGAATACTATGTTTCTTTGGTTCAATTCCTTTGCTATTGAATGCAGAAATATAAATTTTTTCGAAACCTAATTTTTCTGCTTCTGCAATACGTTGTTGAATTCTATTCACTGCTCTAATTTCTCCGTTTAATCCCACTTCACCTGCAAAGCAAATGCCTTGTGGTAATGGAACGTCCTCGTAGGAAGAAAGAAGTGATAATATAATGGCTAAATCAAGAGAAGGATCTTCAATTTTTAATCCACCTGCAATATTTACAAACACATCCTTCATGCCAAACGCAAATCCGCCGCGTTTTTCTAGCACGGCCAATAATAGTTGTAGTCTTCTTAAATCAAATCCAGTAACTGTTCTTTGAGGGGTGCCATAAACACTCTGTGTCACTAAGGCCTGCACTTCAATAAGCAATGGGCGCATACCTTCCATCGATGCTGCAATGGTACTACCGCTTAAAGATTCATTACGTTGTGCAATTAAAAATGCAGAAGGATTAGTTACTACTTTCATGCCTTCGCCCGTCATTTCGTAAATACCTAATTCACTAGTACTACCAAAGCGATTTTTTAAAGTGCGCAACATGCGATATGCATAGTGGCGATCTCCTTCAAATTGTAAAACGGTATCCACCATATGCTCCAAGATTTTTGGACCTGCAATGGTGCCTTCCTTCGTAATATGACCTATTAAAAATACAGGCGTGCCGGTTTCTTTAGCGAATCTTTGAAACTCAGCTGCTGTTTGTTTTATTTGAGATACACTTCCTGCCGCAGCTTCAATTAAATTAGACTCTAATGTTTGAATCGAGTCCACAATCACCACAGTAGGCTTTAACTTTTTAATTGCCTTAAAAATATCGGTAGTGCGCGTTTCTGTTAAAAGATAAAAATTTTCGTTTTGCAAATTCAAACGATCGGCACGCATTTTAATTTGCTGAATACTTTCCTCTCCGCTAATATAAAGTACGGTTTGATCTTTCATCATCAAACCCTGTTGTAAGAACAAAGTACTTTTACCGATGCCGGGTTCGCCCGCAACTAGTACAATAGATCCTAAAACAATACCGCCTCCTAATACTCTATTTAATTCGGCATCAGCACTGCTGATTCTTTTTTCAGATTGGCTATTGACTTCATTGATAGCAATTACCTGTGTGCCTTTTTGTTGTGTAGTATATTCTTCCCAGCCAGATTCTTTCTTCTCGCCTTTTTCAATTAATTCTTCGGTAAAAGTGTTCCACTCATTACAAGCTGGACATTTTCCTGCCCACTTTGCAGATTCGTATCCACAATTGTTACAAAAGAATGCTGATTTGGCTTTGCTCATACCTTAAAGATAATGGCTATTTAAAATATCGAGATAGTAATTTCCGAAATTATTTTACAATTTAATTTCTTCCTGATTGTCATCTAAGAATTTGTATTCTACCAAATGACTATTGTTTTCAGGTTGAGATTTTAATTTGATTTTATATTTACGCTTCCACTTTTTAAGGATACTACTAAAAATGCCCTTTGTTAAATGGGAGTGAATAATAGGGTGCACTAAAATATGTAAGCTCTTATGACCATGTGTCGCTAAATACGCCAACTTTTTCTCCATCTCATCTTCTAATAATAAAGTAGACGTAATCTTACCGGTTCCGTTACAAGCAGGGCAATCTTCCGAGGTATTGATATTTACTTCGGGTCTTATTCTTTGACGGGTAGCTTGTAATAAACCAAATTTAGAAATAGGCAATACAGAGTGTCTAGCACGGTCGGTTTTCATGAACTCATCCAATGCTTCCTGTACTTTACGTTTATTGTCAGGAAGTTTCATGTCAATAAAATCAATGACAATAATTCCTCCTATATCTCTCAATCTTAATTGACGTGCAATTTCTTCGGCTGCTTCTAAATTAGTTTGTAAAGCATTTTCCTCTTGATTATTGCTTACACTTTTGAATCCACTATTCACATCAATTACGTGCAATGCTTCGGTATGCTCAATAATTAAATAAGCGCCACTATTTAAATTAACTGTTTTTCCAAAAGAAGATTTTACTTGTTTCGTAATTCCATATTGATCAAAAATTTCTTGATCACCAGCATGCAGGCTTAAAATATTTGCTTTCGCTGGAGCAATTCTTTGTAAATAATTTAAAGTAAGATCAAATATTTTTTTATCGTTAACGACAATTTTGTTGAAGTCTTCGTTTAATAAGTCTCTAAGAATACTGGTGGTTTTACTTTCCTCACTCATGATTCTTGAAGGTGCCATTGCGCCTTTCAAATTAGACTGAATTGTTTTCCAGTTTTCAACTAAGGTTAATAGATCCTCATGTAATTCGGCAGTGGTCTTTCC
>DAIUEC010000006.1:0-49138 GCA_036845345.1 Sediminibacterium sp. | reverse complement strand
GCAATAGAGTGATCCACTGGTGCAGCAGGTGCAGGTTTCGGCGCTTCTTCTGCTTTTGGAGTTTCTTTCTTTGCAGCAGCTTTTGGCTTCGCAGTTTCATTGCTTTCTTTTGCAGGAGCTTCCTCAGCCGCAGGTGTTTCTGCTTTTTTAGTTCCTTTTTTAGGACGTGTTGAGGAGTCAATTAATGACAAATCAATCTTATTAATCACTTTAGGAGCTTCTACTTCAGGAGCTTCCACTATTACTTTTACGGGCTCTTCTTTTGTAGGATTTGCAATTTCTGCAAATGCATCTACTTTAGGAGCTTCTGCTACCACAGGCTTTGGCGCTTCTGCTTTCTTTACTTCTGCGGCTGGAGCTTCCTCCGCTTTTTTCGCCTTATCCACTCCGGCGCCTTTTGGCAATTCAACATGATCCGCCTTGTTCCTAGCAACTTTATCGCTTTGGAATTCGGCCTGTAAAGCATAGTACTGCTCTTCAGATAATTTAGCTGTTGGCTTTAGGTCGTCTTTAGGAAAACCTTTTTTAGCCAAGAAATCAATGATGGTGTCTTGACCAACATTAAATTCTTTCGCGGCTGCTAACAGTCTTGGTAGTTTCAATTCTGACATTCTATTGTTTTTTGTCCCAGTTTCATACTTAAGATGACGCGGGACGAGTCACCTAATACAAATATACTTCTAATTCAAAGGTTATTCGCCTTTGTCAAACTCTTCTTGTAAGATACGACGTACTTCAGCAATCGTTTCTTTTTCTAAGTCTGTTCTTCTTTCTAATTCATCAGCGCTCAATTTCAATACGCTACGACCTGTATCGCAACCTACACGTTTAAATTCATCGATAACCCATGGTTCAATTTCGTCTGTAAATTCATCCATATCGATATCAAATTCGTCAACCACTTCTTCATCCTCACGGTATACATCTAATTCATAACCTGTTAATTCAGAAGCCAATTTGATGTTTACACCACGACGGCCAATTGCTAAAGAAACTTGATCAGCTTGTAAATAAACTTCAGCACGCTTACGATCATTATCCAAATTCATGAAGCTAATTTTTGCTGGCGTCAATGAACGTTGAATTAATAATTGAGTGTTCGTTGTAAAGTTGATTACGTCGATATTTTCGTTTTTCAATTCACGAACAATACCATGAATACGAGAACCTTTCATACCCACACAAGCACCTACTGGATCAATACGATCATCGAATGATTCAACAGCTACTTTAGCACGCTCACCTGGCTCACGCACAATTTTCTTGATGGTAATTAAACCATCGAAAATTTCAGGAACTTCTATTTCTAATAATTTAGCTAAGAACAATGGACTTGTTCTTGATAAGATAATTACTGGTGAATTATTTTTCATATCCACACGTGCAATTACCGCTCTAATGTTTTCTCCTTTCTTAAAAAAGTCTTGAGGTATTTGTTCTGTTTTTGGAAGAATCAATTCATTACCTTCTTCGTCTAACAATAAAACTTCTTTTTTCCAAACCTGATAAATTTCAGCATTGATGATTTCACCAATACGATCAGAATATTTTTTTACTAAAGCATTCTTTTTTAAATCGTTGATACGAGATGCCAAAGTTTGCTTTGCAGCTAAAATAGCACGACGACCAAAATCATAAATATTTACTTCCTCTAATAATTCCTCACCAATCTCAAAGTCAGGCTCTATCTTGATTGCGTCAGAATAAGAAACCTCTGCTAAAGGATTGTCAACATCATCATCAGGACGAATTTCACGACGACGGATAATTTCCAAGTCACCTTTTTCAGCGTTAACGATAACGTCGAAGTTTTCGTCGCTACCATATTTTTTTCTTAATAAAGTTTTGAAAACATCTTCTACCACTTTCATCATGGTTGGACGATCAATGCTTTCTGCGTCTTTAAATTCTTGGAACGCCTCAATCAAATTTATACTTGCCATAACATAATTTTTTTTCAAGCTTCACGCTTGATGATTTGTTAAAATTGAATTTGAACTATAGTTGATTTTATTTGCTCGAATGGAATAAGCAATTGTTGCTGGGTTGCTTTTTTACCCTTTCCTTCGGTCCACTCAATAATAATATCTGCCTCTGCGACTGTTGTTAATGTACCTTCTTTCTTGGTACCATCTAACAATTCTACTTCCACTTTACGGCCTATATTTTTATTGTATTGTCTTTTTAATAACAAAGGTTCATCTACGCCTGGTGAAGAAACTTCTAAAGCAAAATCACCGTCGGGGAACCAACCTGCTTCCTCAATAGCTCTATAAAGTTTACGATTAAAATAAATACACTTTTGTATTGGTAAACCATTGTCACCATCTAAATAAACTCTGATGATATGACCAGGTTTTACCTTGATCCACACCAAAAAATATTCAGGATCCTCTACCAATAGAGGCTCAATAATACCGTGTACTAATTCCTTTAATTCGTTTACTTCCATAGTTTAAAAAGAAGAAGGGAACGATTTCGTTCCCTTCATTTCTCTGCTTATTCTGGAACAAAGGTAATAAAACAGGATGAAATTACCCAATAATATTGCCTAGATCTGTATTTTTGCACCATGTGGAAGTATATCATAGACGGTCTGGTAATTTATCTGTTATATAAGGTGATTTTTGAAATTATCGTTCCGGTAAGCAAAGGAGTAAAGTCAGTAAGACAAAATATGGAGCAGGTGCAACGCCAGCAAGCCGAAGCTTTTAAAAGAGCGCAGGAAGCAGCTGGTCAAAACAATGCTAATCAAACCAATACAAGTGCTCCTAAAAAAGATACTGCAATTGATGCAGAATACATTGATTTTGAGGAAGTTAATAAGTAAGTTTTGATCGTTTTTACTATTTTTACCCTACAATTATCAAGTCATTTTCAACGCGCATTCCAGGCTGTAAATACAAAACCTGAAGTCCAATAGAGGCGGCGGCAATGACATTGGGTTCATTATCGTCAATAAATAAGGTCTCCTCCGCCACTAATCCTTCATTATCCAAAATGAACTGAAAAGAGGCCGGATCTGGCTTTCTTTGACCCATTTTATGCGAATAATAGGGCGTTTTGAACAAATTTTCGAAGTTTCCGCCTATTTCTTGGGCAAATTGAGGAATAAAGTGGTCGTAATGAATTTGATTGGTATTGGAATATAAAAATGTGGCATATCTGCCATTATTTGCCCTCACCCAATCTATGCTTTCTTTTCTATACCCAACCAATAATGCATTCCAGGCGCCAATAATTTGATCCTTGGTTAAGTTCAACGAATACAAGTTATTGAAGCCTTCACAAAATTGATCCTCCGTAATTAATCCTTTTTCAAGGTCAAAAAATATTTGATCTGATTTGTTCAAAGTAAAATGGTTTCCAAAATTCGGAATGCCCAATGCATCAAAAGCATTGTACATTTTTACAAAGTCAATATCGTACAACACATTGCCTAAATCAAAAATCAAATTTTTTGTAATTGCCATATCATTATTTTATCTGCATTGAAGATAATTAAAGCTTTTAAATATTTGTACATTTGAGCATGAAACAAAATTTAGCACATGTCGCTGTAGTAGTAAGAGATTACGATGAAGCGATTCAATATTATACCAATATCTTAGGCTTTAAATTAATAGAAGACACTGTTTTGTCAGAAACAAAAAGATGGGTAATGGTACAACCACATGGTGCTGAAAATGGATGTAACTTATTATTAGCAAGAGCCGCTACACCTGAGCAAGAAAAACATATTGGCTACCAAACCGGAGGACGTGTTTTTTTATTCTTATACACCGATGATTTTTATAGAGACTTTGAAAACTATACTTCCAAGGGCGTTGAGTTTACAATCCCTCCCCATGTAGAAGATTACGGTACAGTTGCAGTATTCAAAGATTTGTATGGAAACTTATGGGACTTAATTGAGCCAGCAAAAAAATAATTTTTACAAAGGCAATGCAGTTGTAGTTTTAATTTCATCCATCACAAACAAACTATTAATATGTGCAACCATCGGTAGTACCGCTAATTTTTCTTGATAAAACTTGTTATAGGTTTCCACATCTTTTGAGACTAGTTTTAAAAAATAATCAAAATTACCAGACACTAAACTACAGGAAATCACTTCGGGATATTGCGCAATAATTTGTTCAAATTCTGAAAAGTTATTGGTGGTTTGTTTATCTAAGGTAACATGACAATGCACGATTAAACCCAAGCCTATTTTTTTTCTATCTAATAAGCCCACATAGCCCTGAATATATCCTTCGGCCTCCAAACGTTTAATGCGATCGTGGGTAGGACTCATAGAAAGATTCACCTCTGCACTAATGTCTTTAATGGTTGCTAAAGCATTCTTTTGTAAAATGCGCAAAATAGAAATATCAATAGTATCTAAGCTCATAATTAATAAAATGACTGAAGGAATAATTACTGCCCAAGGGCAAATAAGTAGTCTAAATTACCGATAATTTCTATTTTTTAAGTATTTAATAGTATTTTTTACTGAATTATTACATAAATATCATAATATTTCCTTTTTGATGATCTTTATGCAGTAATTAAAACAAAAAACTATGATTATTGGATGCCCAAAAGAAATTAAGATTCAAGAGTACAGAGTTGGTCTAACACCAGAAGGTGTAGATACTTTAGTAAGACAAGGTCATGTTGTTTATGTTGAAACCAACGCAGGTGCAGGTTCAGGATTTTCTGACGAAGCCTATAAAGCGGTTGGTGCAACCATTTTAAGTACTGCAAAAGAAGTGTATGAAATTGCTGAAATGATTGTGAAAGTGAAAGAGCCTTTGGCTGCTGAATTTCCATTAATCAAAGCAGGTCAAATATTATTTACTTACTTCCATTTTGCTGCTTCAAAGGAATTAACTGAAGCAATGATGAAAACGCAAGCAGTATGTATTGCTTACGAAACAGTTGAATTAGCAGATGGTTCCTTACCATTATTAGTTCCAATGTCCGAAGTAGCGGGTAGAATGGCAATTAATGTGGGCGCCTACTATTTAGGAAAACCTTTTGGTGGCAAAGGAAAATTATTAGGGGGTGTTCCAGGAGTGAAGCCTGCTGAAGTATTGATTATTGGTGGTGGTATCGTAGGAACACAAGCTGCTAAGATGGCTGCAGGATTAGGAGCGAATGTAACAATCATGGATACAAACTTAGCGAGATTAAGATATTTAAGTGACGTAATGCCAGCAAATGTGGTTACACAATATTCTACCTTATTAGCGATCAAAGAAAAATTACCAACTACAGATTTGTTAGTAGGTGCAGTATTATTACACGGAGCAAAAGCACCACACTTAGTAAAGAAAGAAGATTTAAAATTAATGGAAGCGGGTTCTGTAATTGTGGATGTGGCAGTTGACCAAGGTGGTTGTATTGAAACATGTAAGCCAACAACACACGAAAATCCAGTATTCACAATTGATGATATTACGCACTATTGCGTTGCGAATATGCCAGGTGCCGTACCTCAAACAAGCACTCGCGCTTTAACACAAGCAACTTTACCATATGCTATTGCTATTGCAAATAAAGGATGGGAAAAAGCTTGTACAGAAAATCCAGCATTAGCAAAAGGATTAAACATTAGAGCAGGTAAAATTTTACATAAAGGCGTTTCTGATGCCTTTACAGCAGCATAAGCATTCAATTGGTTTTAATATGGTTTAAGCCTAGTCCAAAAGACTAGGCTTTTTTATGTGCGTAAAATTTCAATTAGTTAATTCTAAAAGTTCGAAATTTGTAAATATGAAAAACATATTAGTATTATGTACAGGCAATAGTTGCCGCAGTCAAATTGCACATGGATATTTAGCAGCTATGACAAAGGGTAAAGCCAATGTATATTCTGCAGGCGTAGAAACACATGGTGTAAATCCTAAAGCAATTGCCATTATGAAGGAAGATGGTATTGATATTTCAAATCACACTTCCAATAATATTACCGAATATTTTGGTGTAGCCTTTGATTATGTTATTACTGTTTGCGATAATGCAAAAGAGCGTTGCCCTTATTTTCCTACAAAAGCATTGAAATTTCATTATAATTTTCCAGATCCAGCAAAAGCAACAGGTACTGAAGAGGAAGTAATGAATGAGTTTAGAACTGTGAGAGAAATGGTTAAGAAATATTGTGCCGAGTTTGTTTTGGAAAATAAGATCAACGAATAGTTTATAATTGTTTTATATAGGATTTTCTATCAATGACAAATTTTCTTCTTAAATAAAAGTTTTGTGTAGTTGTAGCAGTATAATTACACATAACTTCTATTTTAGGAATTCCCATTTTGATGGCTTTGTTTTCAACATAGCTATACATATCCTCTGCCAAATTAAATTTTCTATATTTTGGAGAAATATAAAACTCCTTAATCTGAATGATTGGCTTTAATATTTGCAAAGACTCTTGTTTTTCACAAACAATGCAGCCAATTAAATTACCAATTGCGTTTTGCGCTACATATAATAAGCTAGACTGACTTTTTAATTTCTTCTTAAATAATTCAAAAAAAGTATGCTTGTCAAATTGTTGATTATAAATTTGATGAAATGCTTCTAAAAAATAATCTACGTCTTGTTCTGTAGCATTTCGAATTTCCCATTTTTCAATTAACATATTAATCCAATTTAAGTATACTAAATAACTCTTTTAAATTATCGATAATAAAATCAGGAGCTGCTTCTTGTAATTGTGATTTTGTTTGCGCACCAGTTGTAACACCAATACTGTAAAGACATTTAGCATTCTTGCCCTCTTCAATATCAATTTTAGAATCTCCTATTTTAACTATTTTACCAGCATCTTCTATTAAAAATAAATTCATAGCAAACTGAATCATATCAGGAGCTGGTCTTGAATTTTTAACATCCGAAGCAGTTACTAATAAATCGTAATGATAAAATTGTCGCCACTGTATTTTAGTTAAAATGAAATTGGCCGTATTTTTATCATAACCCGTATTTAATACCACTTTTATGTTTTGACTACGCAGTGCTAACAAAACATCCTCTGCATCTGCTATCGAAGTAATCGGAAATGCTTCATATGCAGTAGCTAAACTTTTTTTGAATAATTCAAAAATGTCATTTGCTTTAGATAAGTCATCAGAAGTGCCATAAGCCTTAATGACATCTTTGATTGCATTGAGTTTTTCTTGTCCGGCTCCAATAGCTAAAACCTGATCAAGGGTTACTTCAATGCCATGTTCATTAATTGATTTTTGAAGTGTCTTATACACAATATTATCCTCATCAATCGTAGTCCCTGCCATGTCAAATACTACCATTTCTACTTTCATATCTATTAAATTAAAGCGTTTTGTATAGTTGAGCGATAGCTTTCAATGGGATCCACTTTTAATTCAGGTTCTTTTGCCATATCATCCCACTTTCTTAAAGCAACAGCCAAATTAAAGAACTCATAATTTTCAAAAGCAGCTTTATCTTCTCCAGTCATAATACCACCTTGTAATATTAAACTTGATTTTGAGGTAGGTGATAGCGTGCTATAATAGCCGGGTTCTACTAAACATAAATATCTTTTAGCAGCAACATGAAGCTTTACAGCCTCAACGACTTCCTTTTTAAAATAAGTAGTTAAAAATTGAGCTCCTAATTCCTCATGCACATCATCAATTCCTTGATCTGTAGCATTATCAGGTAAGTCGTGTAATAAATGCCCTATGTCATGTAATAATGCTGCAGTAACTAATTCATCTGATGCTGATGCTTGTTTAGCAAAATGAGCTGCCTGTAAACCATGTTCTAATTGAGTTACTGCCTCTCCTCCATATAATTCTCCTCCTTTCTCTGTAAATAAATTAATTACAAAATCAACAACTTCATTTTTTTCCATTTTTCTATATTTTAATAAGACTAAATTTTCGCAACCGCTTCCTCAGCAAATCCAAAAGAAAGGGTCATGCCATTGCCCCCTATTCCATTAATAATGTATACACCTGGCTCCACTTTCAAAAATAAATCAGTATCGCCATTGGTCATTTTAGGATATACCCCATTCCAGCTTTGTTGTAAGGTCCAATCCTCAATATGCATAAGCTTTCTTAGATATTTTAATACTAAATCATTTATAAATTGATTGTCAAAAGGTTCAAAATCCAAACCGTATTCATGTGAATCACCCACTGTTAGCTCTCCTTTATCATTTTGAGAAACCATCACATGAATTCCATATTTAATGCACTCTGGAAGTTCGGATTCAATTTTAGCTTTTAAAATATCCAATGATTTTGAGGCCGTAAAACTCTTGTAATGTAATAGAGATAAACCACCGCAAACCGAAGTGCCGATTCTGTAATTTTTATCATTGGGAACAAAACGCATCATCTGCAATTTTGTTTTAGTGATGGGTAGTTCTTTAAATTTAGTTGGATATAGCGTTTCAAAATCTGCACCTGAACAAACACAAATAATGTCGGCATTGTATTTGGTTTTAAATGACCACACCGTATTAGTGGTTACATTGGTTACAGCGGTACCCCAAACAATATCAATATTGTAATAATTTTTAAGATAGGTTGGTAAATGTTTTATCCCCTCTCTTGGGTCAATGATAGTTTCATCGCTGCTATACAAGCCACACTTTAAATTTTCACCATTAATACCCTTAAATTTTTTCTGAATACTTTCAGTAGAAAGTAAAGCAACTGGCCTTTGTGATTTTAAAAAATGTTCATACAATTCCTCCACCACATTTTGCTCCTCGTTATCATATGCTAAATGTATACTACCACATGGATCAAAAGGAATTTTTGCATTTTTTAAATACTCTTTCCATATTTCTCTTGATCGTATAGCTCGGTCATACAAATGTCCATCTGGTTGACCAATGGGCCATAACATCCCAAAATTTCTAATGGATGCACCAAGGGACTGTTGAGACTTTTCTAAAATAGTTACTTTATACCCTTTTAATGCCAATGCGCGCGCAGTTGCCATTCCTAAAATTCCAGCTCCAACAACAATTGCGGTTTTATCACTCATGAGATATATTTTTTATTTTTTTAGTATAGTAAATTAAAGAGAAGATAGAAATTATTAATCCTATTATCGAAAACCAATAAACCCCTTTGGCATAAAACTCTGCCCAGTTCAAATTTAAATGCATTGCGCCTTTTATATAAATGACAATAACCGAAGCCAAATATCCAAAAGAGTCCATTAAGTATATTAGAAAGCCCACATTTCCTTTTAATCTAAAAGTTGCAATCATCCTATCAAACATAATAGAGTTAAAAGGAGTATAGCCAATGTATAAGCCCAGCCCCACTAATAACATCCAATTGAATCCATTTAAAAAATGTTTTTCAAATAATATGGACGCAATTAAAACAACTATAAAACCTACAATAATCATGTATTGACTTATTAAAAAAACAAGCTTATTATTTTTAATTAAAATCATACTCGCTATAATCGTCAATACTACAATGGCAATGGGTAATTCGGTATTTGTAAAAACATTGGCACTATTTGAATAACCTAAATTGGTCCAAATATCTGATGCAAAATTGTCTCTTAAATCTCTAAATAATGTAAGTACCACATAAATAAATATAAAGGATAGTAGCCCAGGCATAAAGGTTTTGAAAAATAAGCCTCTCTCGCTTTTTAACATAGGTAATCTAGCAGATTTTAATGCAACTTCATATTCATTAGGTGGTGGGATTTTTTCAAGTAAATACACCAAAATAACAATAGGAATTACAAATAATAGGCCTGTATAAAATGGAAGCCACATATCAGTTACATGAAAAGAAAGTTGAACCCACTTTGCTACTGATTTAGCAAAACCAGAGGAAACGATAATACTTGCTCCCATTGCAGCCCCAATAAAATCAGTACCTCTTCGACCTTCGGCAAATGAAAAAATAATGCCCCAGGTCATGCCTAATGGGAAACCATTTATAAAAAGGCAGATTATATTTAATGGAGTTGGCAAAATTGGGAAAAGCAATAACGGTATTAAGGAAATAATAACTAATATAAAAATGAGCTTGCTCCTACCAACAGATTTTAATTCGGAAATATATTTAACGCCAAAAAATTTACTTGCTGTATAACCTAAGACCTGCGCTATTACAAGCAGGTTTTTAAAATCGATTCCAAAAAAGCTGGGCATATGGGTATAAAGGCCCACAGTAAAAGGCTTTCGGAATGCAAAAATGCAGGAATAAGTTAAAAAACAGATTAATGAAATATAAACAGCATGCAAATACTGATTGTTTTTAAACCTATTTATATAAGAGATCATTTTAAAATGCAATTCAAAGGTTCCCCAACAGGATGTTTAGCATTTTTTTCATTAAAGTCCTGATCCATTAATGTAGCAATGGTAGCAGCAATTTGTTTTTGGTACAATTGCATTGGTTTTTTTATTTCACCTGCATTTGCAATTTTTGGTCCCATTGCTGCAAACCAAATTTGAGAGGATTCTTTTACCTCTTGTCCGTGATTTTTCCAAGTTGACTTACCTGTACCTCCTCTGCCATGATCACAAGTAATAATCAATGTAGTATTGTTTTTATACTGAGGAATAGATTGAATCGTATTCCATAAGTTTGAAATCATGGCATCCTCTGCATGTAAAGACTTTAAATATTGATCATACATACCTGAATGCGCAAAATCATCCGTCTCATCAAAAGAGATATACAATAAGTTTGGATGATATGCTTTTAAATATTCTTTCGCTGTAAAATAAGTAAGCAAATCAGGTCTTAAATTGATTGGCTTTGCTGTTACAAATTGCATTTCATTTAGTAAAGACAAAGTAGGGTCTTTAAAACGGATGGTATCCACATCTGCATTCACATAAATACCGCTTCTTTTTTTATTTAAGATATATGGAAACACATCCCAGGTTGAAAAAGCAGCCACTTTACCTTTATACTTTGGTACCGAATTAATGTACTCAAGTACATTAATATTTTTGTTTACAATTTTATCGTTAGAGTTTACGGAATCGTCAGGATATCCAGTGAAAATTTCGTTGTAGCCAGGATAAGAAAATTGATACTTATTGGCAACATTAAAATTAGCATCATAATTCCTATTGCCGATTAAAACCCCTTGCTTAGCTACCGTATTCCAAATAAAAGGAGTAATCATGTTCCTTCTTTTATTTACATCTGTTGCCCAAAAATTAGTTTTGATATACTCAATATCGCCATCATAGGTTTTATCATTTAAAATAACACTATCCGCTCCATTAAAAATCTCCTGCCATCTTAAACCATCAAGGGTAACCACAATAACATTAGGATTGGATTCAACTTTTTTAATTGGGCTAATAAACAATGAAACCAAGCTTAAAAGCCAAAGAATAAATAAATCTAGCATCATGTTAAATATTATGAAACAAAGCTATTTAATAGCATTTCTACTATTGAAAAAGGCATATGATATAATAGTTACTTTATTATTAATAAATTATTAAGAACATCTGTTTTGTTAGACAAATTGTATTAACCAAAATCAATTTTTTGAACCCTAGTAATTTATAAATTCATAATAGACTATGTTTGCATTATGGAAAATATGGATCAATTTGACGTTATAATTGTTGGCGGAGGCCCTATAGGAATAGCTTGTGCGCTTGCTAGCAAAGCAAGAAATGTTAGCTATCTTATTTTGGAAAAAGGATGCCTTGTCAATTCACTTTACAATTATCCGCAGCAAATGACCTTTTTTTCAACCTCTGAAAAACTAGAGATTGGCAATATCCCATTTGTTTGTGTTAACCCCAAACTCAATAGGAATGAAGCTTTAGAATACTATAGACGCGTATCCAAATTGGCTGACTTAAATATTAAACTATTTGAAGAAGTAGTAGGCATTAAGGAGCTTGAGCAAAAAACTGATAATTATCTATTTTCAATTCAATCAAATAAGGGTAGCTATTTAGCCAAAAATATAATTATAGCAACAGGATTTCACGATATTCCTTATTTACTCAATGTGCCAGGTGAGAACCTTCCAAAAGTAACGCACTATTATAAAGACCCGCATTTTTATGCCTTTCAAAACGTAGCAATTGTAGGTGCCAACAATTCGGCAGTAGATGCAGCATTGGAAACTTGGAGAAAGGGAGCCAGTGTAACAATGATCATTCAAAATGAAGAAATTGGTCAAAGGGTAAAATATTGGGCAAGACCAGACATTGTGAATAGAATTCAAGAGGGCTCCATTAAAGCACTTTATAATGCTAATATCATTAATATTTCAGAAAAAACAATAACCGTCAATACCCCTGATGGAATTATGGAGATACACAATGATTGGGTAATTGCTGCTACAGGATACCAACCTAATTTGGACTTTTTAAATGCTATAGGAATTAAGTTAGCTCAAGATGAAACTAAAAAGCCTGAATATAATGAAGCAACCCATGAAACGAATATAAAGGGGGTCTATTTAGCGGGGGTGATTTGCGGAGGTATGAATACACACAGTTATTTTATTGAAAATTCTATTGTACACGCAGACATTATTTTAGAAGATATCGTCCAAAAAATAAAATAGAGCAATGTTTAATTGCTCTATTTTAAAAATTCGATTTAGAAAAAATATCTTCTCCTTAATTAGTATAAATCGCTTTTAATTGTTTAATTTTCTTAGCATTTAAGCCCATCACCTTGTCAAGATAGTTGTAAATAGTACCATATTGTGCTTTAATGGTGGTAAAAGTTGCTTGGATATACTCTTTTTTAGCACCCATCATACTGGTAGCCACTTTTTCATCCATTCCAAAATATTTAGTCATTTGAGCAATCTGTTTTGCATTTTCATTGCGACGATAATAATTGGTTGCTTCATAATCATTGAAAATAGTTTCCTCATCAACACCTAAAGCATATAAGATCAATGCAGCAGCAATACCTGTTCTATCCTTACCTGCTGTGCAATGGAATAAAATAGGGCTTGCATTTTTATTTGCCAATAAACTATCAAATAAAGGGGAGTATCTATCTTTAAAAGGAGTTAAAACCGTATAAAAACTTAATAAAAAAGAATCTGACTTCATATACCTTCCCATATTTTTCATATAGTTACTGTCTCCTACGTTTTCACTTCCTGCAGGCAGAGAAATACGCGTAGTACCTGCTGGAATTTTATCTGGTGCTGTTTTTACTTCATAAGGGCCTCTAAAGTCAAAATCATATTTAATATGTAAAGAAGCAAGTTTAGCTATATCAGCATCCGTTAAAGTATTTAAAGCAGCTGAACGATATAATAATCCAGTCTTTACATTTTTACCCTCCTTATTTTTATATCCACCCAGATCTCTAAAATTTACTGCACCTTGCAATTTAACTTCTCTTAAGCTACTATCAGCCACCTGTGCTTGTAATTGAAAAATAGAAATTAAAAAAAATGCACTAATAAAAAATTGCTTCATAATAATATTATTTAAATAAAATTAATAAAAAAAGTGGGAGGCGAACCTCCCACTATATCATAAACATTTGAACCAATAAACTATTTAATTAACCACATTTTTGCTGTTAAATCATCAGTACCACCATATTGTGATGCTATTGCAGCATTTACATTTGTAGTATTTGATGTTTTTTCATCATTTGGATATTGCCATCTAAATGGAATAATATTATCAGCAGTTCCTATACCAGCACCATTTTGTGAGAAAGTTGGAACACCTGTTCTTCTCCAGTTATAATAAGCTTCAAAGCCAGAATTCATGAAGAAAGCAACATATTTCTGCGTTAAAATTTGTGTCAAACCAGTTGCATTATCACCAGCATATGCAATTTTTGTTTTAAAAGTTGCAACATCAGCTGTTACAGTTCCAATATTTGGTTTAGTTCCATCACCATTTCCTACTGTCAATACTTTTCCATCTGTAATTCCATAAGTGGATAATGAAGCGTCAACACCTTTACCATACCAAGTTGCAGCAGATTGAGTAGTGATCCAACCTCTGTTTGCTGCTTCAGCTATATTGAAACACATTTCTGCATAACCAATAATTGTGTAAGGTTCAGCATTTGCACCAGTTGAAGATGAAAAATATCTGTTCCAACTTAAAGAAGCATGTTTTCCATCTGCTGTAAAGTTACTCATAAGAGATTGAGACTTGTTATTATCCTCACCAACATATGCACTAAAATCACCTACTGTAGTTGAAGCAACTAATGCACTTGCTGGAGTTGTTAAAACAAAAGTTCTAGGATCTTTATTTGTAGTCAAAATATTCATAAAAGTGCTAGAAATATTTTCACACAAATTGTAAGGTACATATCCAGCTCTATTTGGTGGATAATAATTAATAGAATTGTACTTATACGCTAAATTATCACTTGTAGAAGTCATGATAGGATATTGACTTGGATTGTTGATAATTGTTGCAAATTGTGTTGGGATGTTTAAATCTGCATTGTCAGTGGCTCTTTTACTTAAACTAATTAAAGTTCTTAACTTGTAAGTATTTACAACTTTTTGCCATTGTAAATAGGTTAAACCGAAAATATCGCCTGATGCATCTACTTTTGTACTCGCATTAGTGGCAGTAATTTGAGCAGCTAATAAACTATTTGCACTGTCTAATAAACTTAATGCATATTTATATACATCGTGTTGTGTATCATATTTTGGTGTAACATAATTAGTGTTAACAGCCTGAGTTGCAGGTATGTCCCCTACTCTTTGTGAATACCAAATTAAAGAATATGCTTTAAAAAACTTACTCAAAGCAAAATAAGGATTATTAGTAGTGCTATTGTATTGTTTTTGTGCTTGTTCTTCTAATTTAACACAGTACTTTATTTCATCATACATTGTGTTACTAGTACCAAAGCTATATGAATTTGAACCAAAATAATATGAATAATTTGAAACTATAAATTGATTCTGCTTATAAACTTGGGAAATGATTGGCTCTTCTTCCCTCATCATATTTGCGGTAATATGATTTAAAATTAATGAAGCTGGAATAGTTGAAGACTCTGCAGCAACATTTGGATTGGAAAGTAAATCACCTTTCTGACAACTGCTAAAAATAGTAGCAGCAGTAATTGCCATTAATGTGATTGATTTAAAATTTATTTTCATAAAATTATAATTTATCTTTTATTATTTAATTAGAAGCTTACGTTAATATTAAAACCAAATCTTCTTGACGTAACACTTTGTAATACACCTGAACCATTCTGTAATGATAAATCTCCTGCATTATAACCTGAAGCAAATTGTTCAATATCAAAATCTTTTCTAGCAGCAAAATACAATAAGTTTTTACCTACTAAAGAGAATGAAACTGATTTGATTAACTTAGATTTTAACATTGATTGAGGAACAGTATATCCTAAAGTAACTTCACGTAACTTAACAAAAGTTCTATCAATCATCCAAGGTTCAGTCATACCACCCAAACCTGATGAAATATAGTTTTGCACAGTACTTGTAACATCATTAGGTGCAAAAGTTAAAGAAGATAAATTAGTGATTTGTCCATTTTGATAAACTGGTGTTCCAGAAACAATTTTAACACCTGGTGCTATATACGCTGGTACAACTGGAGTAGTTTGGTTATTAGTTGATTTCCATTCTGCTAAACGAGCAGCACCAAATGCACCTGAAGCACTTTCAATTGCAGTACCACCATTCATACCATCTTTATAAACCTCATCATAGATTTTGCCACCGAATCTACCATCAAATTGGAAACTAAAGCTAAAGTTTTTGTAGCTAAATTTATTTGCTAAAGCTAAAGTGAAATCAGGATTCATAAATCCTAATAATTTGTTGTTTCCAATATCAGTAGGAGCTCTTAATGGAAGACCTCCACTTATGATATTATGTCCCTGACCATCTGTTACATAGCCAGTGCTATAGAAGGCATCTAATCTTTCACCCACTTGATAGTTATGGCCATTTAAAGTCAAATATTTTTCAGTACCATAAATTTCATTCAATACTTCTTTGTAAGTAGAGTAATTTAACATGATATCCCAGTTTAAACCTTTAGCAGATTTTAATGGGCTACCATTTAATGAAATTTCAAATCCATCTTTCTTTGTAGTAATACCATTTACGTTTTGTGCACTATATCCAGTTGAAGAAGGAACTGGCAATGCATAAATTTGTGGTCCATTTAATGAAGAGAAATAAGTAACATCTAAACCTAATCTATTTTTCAAGAATTTTAAATCCAAACCACCTTCATAACTAGTTCTAGAGAATGGCTTTAAATTTGGATTTGCAATAGTATTAGAAAAGTTTACAGATGATAAACCATTATAGTAGGTAGCTATTGAATAAGCATTTTGGTTTGTATATGAAGGTCCATCATATGAAGAATATAAGTCTGAGTTATATCCTAATAAACCACCATTGATACTTTGACCAGTAATCATTGAGAATGCACTTGGTACTGAAGATTGTGTTAATCCTCCTTTAACATTTGCATAAGATGCTCTTACTTTAGCATAAGAAATGAATTTTGGAATATCTAAATAATCAGTTAAAACAGAACTCAATGATAATGATGGATAGTAGAATGCATTATTTCCAGAAGGTAAAGTTGATAATTGATCTACTCTACCAGTATGAGATAAGGTGAAGAACTTTTTATAAGTGAAGTCCATTGAATAAAATGCACTATAAACTTGCATTTTAGAACCCCAAGTATATTCTAAGGCTGGGTTAATTGAATTTGATAAAGCATATAAACCTGGAACAGCTAATGCTTTTGTAGTTCCAAAGAATGAATTATAATTGAATGAGCGATCACTTATCCCTGCGAAACCAGATACGTTCCAATCTTTAAATTTATGATCATAGTTGATTGTTAAATCGTTGTTGCTTTCAAATAAATTACGCTTGTCTAAGCGGTAATCACCATACCAACCAAAATACCACCATGGAGTATAAGTATTTAAGTTAGCACCAGCTGGTACATCTTCTTGTCTTGTTTGATCCCAGGTTGTAAATTGTGATTTCAAACTAATGTTCAATGAAGGATTAATTTTATAAGTTGCTTTCGCATATCCATTGATATCAGTTTTGTCATGTGTACGTAACCAATAATCAGCCATATACCATGCACTGTTTTCACGACCATATTCTTGTGCGTAAGGCATTAAACCTTTTACACCCATTGGTCCTTTAAAAACATCTTTCAAATCATTAATATCATAATCAGATGAACCATAAACTTTAAACATATAAATATATGAGTTAGGTCCATAGTTAACATCCGGAATATTTGGTGAATGTTGTTGATTTAAATTCAAACTACCTTCAACTCTAAATTTGTCTGTGAAGTTATAACCACCTTTAATTGCATAATTGTATGTATACAAATTTGTGTTAGGAGCTGTTCCTTTTTGATACATATTTGAAACTGAAATTCTGATATCAGATTTTTCTGTTGCTGCTGACATTGAAACGTTCGTATTCGTTATCAAACCAGTTTGCATGAAATTCTCAAAGTTATTAATTCCCTTTGCAGTCCATGGAGTTGCTGTTCTAGTTTGAGTTGCAGGATCCCATGGTGAATTATATTGTCTAATCATTTGACCTTCAAAACGTGGTCCCCATTCTGGTAAACGTTGAGCGTTATCATATAATCTATTACCATAATCATATACAAATACTTTACCACGACCATATTCATATTGACTTTCTGGTATAGTTAAGAAATTAGGTTCTACAAAAGTGCTATTGTTAAAATCAACTTGCCATCCCTTTTTTTCTTTTGAACCAGACTTTGTAGTAATAACAATGGCACCATTTAAACCTCTAAAACCGTATACAGCAGATGCGTTTGTTCCCTTTAAAATTGTATAAGATTCAATATCATCTGGACTAATATTCCATGTATCTGAGTTGATTGGAGTACCGTCAACTACAAATAATAAATCTTTAGAACCACGTAAAACTAATTCTGGGCGACCTAACATTTCGGCATTTCCACCAACTGTTAAACCAGCAACCTTTCCTACTAAAGAATTAATTGGGTTTGGATCTCTTGATTTTGCTAAATCTGCTCCTTTTAATTCTTGAATATCATAACCTAATCTTTTAATTTCTTTTTTGATACCAAATGCTGTTACTACAACATCTGTCAAAACATTCGGATCATCTTTTAAAATAATAGAATAAGAATTTAAGTTAGTGATATTAACAATTTGTGTTACAAAACCAATTGAACTAACTTCTAAAGATTTATCAGAAGCAGTTAAACTAATTTTAAAATCTCCAGTATTATCAGCAGTAACCACCTTTCTAGAAGGTAATACTCTAACTACTGCACCTGAAATACCACTACCATTTGAATTGGTAATTTTTCCTGTCACAATTCTACTGTCTTGAGAATAGACATTTGTAAATAAGAAAGCAAATAGTGTGACAACTATTAAAACTCTCTTGAATAATGCTTGCATATGTTAAATTTTGTGCAATTTTAACACGACTAATGTTACCATAATATTATGAGTGCTGTTATGCGTACAAAATAATATTGGGGTAATATAAAGTTTATAATTTCATAACATAGATAAATGAACTACCATGCAAAATGAAATCATCATTAGAAAAGTGAATGAAAAAGATATGTTAACTGTATATGAACAAATTTGCGAATTAGAATCTTTTGCATTTGATATCAAGCATTTTGAAAATATATTTTTTTTTAATATCCATGATGTTAATACCTTATATTATTTAGCAGAAGATGCTATGGGCAATTGTTTAGGGTTTATTAGTTGTCATATTCAATTATTATTACATCATTGCGGAAAAGTGGCTGAAATTCAAGAATTGTTTGTTAAAGCTGATTATCGAAGCAGGGGTGTTGGGGGAAAATTAATTGATTACATAGAGGAAATGTTAAAAGAATTAGATTGCGTTAGTTTCGAAGTTACTGCTCAAAACAAAAGACTTGAAACGCATGAATTTTATAAAAATAATGGGTTTAAGAATAGTCATTTAAAATTTACAAAAACAATAGAATGAGAAATTTAAAAAGTATTTTAGTATTGATTGGAATACTAATCCTAAATAGTGCAATGAGCCAAAATACAACTGTGTATTCAACTTACAATGCGCATTCACATAATGATTATGAAAATCCAATACCCTTTTTCACTGCTTACGAAAATAATTTTGGGTCTATTGAAGCAGATATATTTTACTTTAATGATAGTTTAATTGTCGGTCATGTTTTCGCGGATATTGCTAAGAAAAGAACATTGCAATCCTTGTATTTAGATCCAATCAATAATAAAATAAAAATCAATAATGGCTACCCATATAAGGATTCTACTAAAACCTTACAACTACTTATTGACATTAAAACTGATCCTGACAGAACCATTGGGAAATTGGTGAGTTTATTAAATACTTATCCTGCCATTATTCAATCAAATAAATTAAAAATTGTTATTACTGGCAACCGACCTAGCCCCAATAAATTTAATC
The DNA here is from genome assembly GCA_036845345.1 of Sediminibacterium sp. Taxonomy (GTDB): domain Bacteria; phylum Bacteroidota; class Bacteroidia; order Chitinophagales; family Chitinophagaceae; genus Sediminibacterium. Next base: position 29,665 of record DAIUEC010000006.1, on the reverse strand, counting down.
AATACCCCGGCTATTTATTTTTTGATGGAGATTTAGACAAGACCTATGACAAATATGAATTATCAAGGATTGGTCTTTTTAGTGCAGACCTAAGTGAATATACCCATTGGAATGGGAAAGGCATCATGGTCAAACAAGATCAGCATAAAATAGACTCTATCATTAATAGTGTTCATTTATTGGGTAAACAAATTCGTTTTTATGGTAGTCCAGATTATATAAATGCATGGCAGCAATTTATAAAAATGAAAGTTGATTTTATTAATACAGACCATATAGTAGCATTAGGTAAATTCTTATCCAATTGGAGCAGCGATAATGCAATCATTCATACCCAACAAAATACGTATTTGCCAAAATATAAAAATGATGGTGTTGATGCTCCAGTAAATAAAATAATATTATTTATTGGGGACGGCTGTAGCTTACCTCAATGGTATGCAGGCTATACTGCTAATGGAGGAGCGCTCACTACTTTTAATTTAAAACATATTGGATTTTCTAAAACAAGTTCAGCTGATAATTATGTTACTGATTCTGCACCGGGCGCAAGTTCATTAGCCACGGGAGAAAAAATTGAAAACAGACATTTAGGAATTTCTCCAAAAGGAGACTCATTGGCGCTAATCACTGATTATCTAGCTGCAAAACAATTTAAAATCGGACTTATTAGTAGTGGTGACGTATCAGATGCAACACCGGCCGCTTTTTATACCCATGCAAAAGAAAGAGATAGCTCTATTGAAATTATTCAACAATTAAATAATTCAAATGTTCAAATATTAGCGGGTGCTGGTAATGATAAATTAAATACGATTAGCATTTTACAAAAAAAATCTTCAGCTACCTTAAATAATAAAACACTTGAAAATTTATTACCTAATTATAAAATTTTAAATAATATAAATGAGGTTGATTTAGTAGGTAATAAAAAAACATTAGTCATTGAAAAGCAAGCTGGTTTATCCATGCAGGAAGGTCGCGGTGATTGGTTAACTACTGCCTTTGAAAAAGTAAGTGCCGCATTGTCCAACAATAGTAATTCTTTTTTTATGATGGAGGAAGCAGCGCAGATTGATTATGGAGGGCACGCCAATAATATGGAGTATGTAGTAAAAGAAGTGATAGATTTTGATGCAGCAATTTCTAAAGCAATTGAATTTGCCGACACCCATCAAGGGACTTTAGTAATTATAACTGGCGATCATGAAACAGGTGGACTCACTTTACATGATGGAAATTATCAACAACAAACAGTCAATGGACATTTTGCAACGAATGATCATACCGGTATTCCTGTACCCGTTTTCGCTTATGGATATCGATCCTATTTGTTTGATGGCGTGTATGAAAACACAGCCATTTTTAATAAAATAAAAGAAGCAATTAAATAAATTACAGGGAAATAGTAGCAGTTTGTCCCCAAGTAAATGAAGCAGTTTTACTAGGCTGATTCCAAAGTACTTCTCTCACCGTTAATTTTTTTGTATTGGTATTGATAGTTACAATTTCAAAAGCAAGTTTAGTTTCATCTTTAGCCGAGAACCTACCTTTCATTGGACTATCCGTTCTTAAACAATTTAAATTAATGTCATTTCCCGGGCCTTTGTAAGTATAATATTCAGTATAATTTTCATGGCCATGAAAGTATACTTTAATATTAGAATGCTTTTTTATAAAAGCTGTAAATTCATTTTGTTCAATCGTTGTTACCCCTTTCACATCCTTTCCATCCTTATATCTTTCTGGTACTAAATTTTCAAATTTATCTTCTTCATTTATATCGTGAATGCCATTTGGGTTTTCAAAAAATCTTGGCTCCACATTTGGAATGGAATGGGCAAAAAGCAATACCGTGGTAGTATTACTAATATTTGACAAATCTTTTTCCATCCATACTCTTTCAGCAGAATCAGGATATAAACTTAAGAAAATAAAATGTACCCCATTGATATCTTTTGCATAATGTACTCTATTTAAAATGCTATCAAATACTTTCACTTGTTTTTCAGGAAACATTAAATTATAAATCCCAAGCATAGAAGCTGCATCTTTTTTAGGAGCCATGGGTCTATGAAAACCAATAGCATTGCTCATATCATGATTACCTGGTACCAAAAATAAATTTGATTTTTGATTGTTAGCGTTTTTTATTTGAAGGCTATCTACATATACCTGCTTAAATTCCTCCCAAGAGTTTGTTGCTGATTGAACACCCTCTTCCATCCTATTAGCAATATCTCCAGTAATTATAGTTGCATCAAAACCATTAATAACTTGGTTAGCATTAACTCCATTATCGTTTGGAATGAATTGACCTTTTAGTTGGATCATGGAATTTGCCATGGCTTTATTCACCTCCAATGCGGAAACTTTTGTCTTTCCTCGGAAAGTATTTTTAGTCAATCCAAAGTGAACGTCCGAAGTAAAAATAAACTGAACAATACTATCCTTTAAGGGCGTTTTAGCTTTTTGCGCAAATCCTGTATTCATAAAACCAGCAATACATAAAAGTAAAATGTAAGAATATCTATTCATGGGTATTGGTTATACTATAAAAATATTAAAAACTAGTTGCATAAAAAAGGTGCCCGTTACTTTCGTAAAGGCACCTTTTATTCAAATTAAAAACAAAACTAAAATTAGTGTTGGTTTCCTCTACCATTACTTTGGTAGCAACCAATATCTTTTCCTGGAGGCGTAATTTCAGTCGCACCTAATCTTAAATCTTGAATTACATCCGCTCTAGGAGCAAATCCAATAAATCCAGCTCCAATACATGGAGAATTTGGCTTTAATGCATAGTTAGAAGTGCCTACAACTGCAATATCTCTTAACATTAATCCAGCAGGTAAAGGCACTGGCGCATTGATAAATTGAGGATTGTTTACACCTACCACTGAAGCTGGTGCAGTGTATACAGCACCTACAGACCAACCAGAAGGTAAATAAGTAGATGGTTTAGGGATATCTGTCTCCATTGGTAAACTGATTGCTGTACTCACTGATAAAGATGGGATAAACTGACTAGCCACCGAAATAGAATCAGCATAATAAAAATTATAGCCATATCTTAAATTAGCTGTGTCTGCAATTGGATTTTGTACCACACGCAATCCAAATTTACAGTTTACAATTAAGTTATTATACGCTTTACCGCCAGCACCTTGTTCAAAATTAATGGAACCACCACGACCTGCTGCTGCTCTACGGTAACCGCAGTTAATAATTGTATTATTATAAATATTCACATTTGAACCTGGCTTACCTACTGCAACGTTAATATTTGAAACCTTAGGGCCATTGGTTGCCATTCCTACGCATAAATTATACGCGAAGTCACCAATAGTTCCCGCTTTTGCATTCATTGCCTCGCCACCTGTATAACCACATTTTTCAAATGTGTTTCTCATAATGTGAATTTTACCTCCATTAATTCTAAATGGATCATCCACACTTCCATAAATCCACGAATCTTCTAAAATAAAACTTCCATCAGGATTGGCAAAGTACACAGGATATGGACTTGAGCTTCCTGTAAAACTTTTCATAGCTGAACTAATTGCTGCACCACCAAAATCAACATGCGTCCATTTTAAAACAATTAGTGGGCAAGTAGTTGCACCAGTAATACCAGTCCATCTTCCTTGTAATGCTGGATCAGTATCTGGATTAGCACCAAATTGATCTGTTCTTGTTACGCCTGGGTATGTTAAATATATTGGCGCTTCCTTTGTACCTAAAGAAAGTAAGGTTCCTTTTACACCCACACCCACTGGCACACCTGCAGTTCCAGTAAAGTTCACCGTCACACCTGGTTGTATAATTAAAGTATCGCCAGTATTTACGAAGATATCTCCGCTTACTGTATAAGTCTTACCAGCAAGCATAGTGCCCTTGATAGCCCCACTCAAAGGAGTTGATTCACTAATTGGAGAAGCTGGTATAATAACCGCTTGCCATAAATCTTTTGTTTCATCTGTTTTAGTACAAGAAGCTAATCCTATTACTAAAATTGCTATTAAATATGTAAACTTTTGTTTCATTATATTGAATTGATAGTATTATTAAAGTTTATAACGGAAACCAAATAAATAGGTTGTTCTATAATAATCTTTTTGAATGATGATTCTATTCGCTGGATCCGTTTGCAATGCCAATGCTCTTGATCCACTTCCTGCCATATATGCATTATATGATTGATGCAATGATAATTCCATTGGAGCATCTGTAAGGTTGTTGATTTTTCCATAGAATGAAACATGCTTACCAAAACGTTTTTCAAATGAAAGATCCAATGTAGTAGTTGGAGACTGCCAATAGTTTAATCCTGCATAAGGACTTACAAAACTGATACGCTCTCCTGTGTACACTACAGCTGTTTGGAAATCAAAACCAATTTTAGGATTCTTATAAATAAATGATAAGTTACCTACATGATTAGATTGTCCTTGTAAAGGTCTTGTCTCAGACACACGCTTTGAAACAATCTGTCCAGCTGTGTTTCTATAAGAATAAATCAAACTATCATTTGTGATACTTGAATTAGTGTAGGTGTAATTAGCACTAACTCCAAATGATCCAACAAATTTAGAAGCTACTGCTTCAAAACCATAGTTAGTAGCCTTACCAATATTCACTGGCATTAAATAAAGGTTGTTAATATTCAATGGCTTTACAGCTGAAATTTCAATTGGGTTTTGAATATCTTTATAAAAACCACCTAATAATAACTGATCTGATCCTTTACTATACAATTCGTAACGCAAGTCTAAATTATCCGCAACGGTATGCTTTAAATGAACGGGGTCTCCTACTTCTTTAAAAAATTCTCCATCAGTACCATCAGGAATTAATTCAGAGAAACCTGGTCTAGCGATAGCTCTATAATAAGAGAATCTTAAATTTTGATTTGATGTAATCGAATACTTCATTTGAGCACTAGGTAATAAGTCAGTGTATTGAATAGTACCTGATTTTGCTTCAACATCATTTGTCAACAAAGTTTCATAATGTTGATTGGTATTTTCAGATCTTACTCCTCCTAATAATTCAAATTTGTTAGACAAATTCCATTTACCTTGTAAATAACCTGCAGTTATTTTTTCTTCAAAAGTATAATTGTTTCCATTTAACCCAGGTGCTCCATTACTAATTGGGTTGAATAAAAATTGAGCATTATTAATAGTGGTGTAAGGTGCCCCTAATACTGGATTTAAAGAGTAAGCAATATAATAGTTGCTTCTGTTTTTATCTCTGTATAATCCACCAACTTTAAATTCAAAGTCACGATTAAACACTGACAAATTTTTTGTATAATTTAAATATGCTGATTGGTCTTTGTCACTATTGCTAGTCCAAATTCTGGACATAGAAAGTAATTTGTCAATTGTTAAACTTGTTGGTACAATAGGATATTCATGAGTATAAGTAGACTGATCCGGCGTTTTACTTTTTGCAATTGAATTCACCAGAGACCAATCAAAACGATCCGTGTTACTTAATTTATGTTCTCCTTGTAAAGTTGTACTATTGATAGATTGAAAAGTCCACTGACTTCTTGCAGATTTATCAATTAATGAGTTCAATGCAACTGTATCCCAAACAAATCTAGTTTGGTAATCATCTAATAATACATACGTATTGAATAATGAGATTTTATTATTCTTGTTGATATGATAATCAAATTTAGCATTCAACCCTTTTCTTTGACTTTGAACAGAATACTTTCTTAATTGTAAATCAGAAAATAATGGGATATTATTTAATCCTGGCTGAGAACTTGGTAAAAAGAAATTAGAAGTTGTTCCACGATAAATATTTTGATAGCTACCAGAAATCACAAATCCAAATTGCTTTTCTTTTCCAAATCTGTTACCAACCGTTAAACCCATAGTTGAATTTACAGGATTAGAAATTTCATTGAAATTCAAATGAGCAACTGGCAAATCATTTAAATTAGCAATATAAGTTGGGCCAAATCTTTGAGCAGGTGAAGAATAAGCCATTGTCGAATTATCAAACTTGCTAAATTTTTGATCTGGGAAGGAAGTATTAAAACCAGCTGAAGCATTCGCTTGTACAAATAATTGATTAGGTGCGTCTTTCATTACTAAATTAATAGTACCACCAATTGCATCTCCCTCCATACTTGGTGTTAAACTTTTTCCTACTTCTAAACGCTCTAATAATTCAGAAGGGAAAAGATCTAAAGGGATAAAACGATTTTTATTATCTGGACTTGGAATTTTAATACCATTCACTAATGTGTTGATATATCTTTTTTCCATACCTCTGATAATCGGATATCTTGCTTCACCAGAACTACTTTTTTCAATAGTTACCCCACTTACTCTTTGTAAAGCATTGGCAACAGTGATATCTGGCAATAATTGAATATTTTTTGAAGATAAAACGTTGATAATTGGATCTGCAATTTTCTCTAATCTTCTAACAGATTTATCATTGTCTTTACCATTTGAACTAACAGTAACTGAAGTTAATGAAGAAGCAGTTGGAACTAAATTAATATCTACATTCTTAACTTCTGTAGCAGACTTTAAAGCAACTTCTTTGGTTTCAGATTTGTAGCCTGCATAACTTACTGTAATAGTATAGTTCCCTGCATTTAAACCTTTAAAATGATAACTACCATCTAACTTCACTAACAAAGAAGTTTTGTTAATCGAGATAGTTGCGCCTACTAAAGGCTCACCGTTACTTGCATCTACAACTCTACCCTTGATATCGCCGGCAAAACTGTTGATTGTAAATAATAGTAGAATTGGAAGGATAACGCATTTGAATTTTTGCGTTAAATAATTGCCGATCATGTCTATTTGTTTAATGAATGGCGAAAATATCCTTAACTAATTGTTAAAAATATTTAGTAGTATTAAGTCTATATCATTATATTATTACCAAATTGTTAAGTAACGCATTTATTTTACAATTTCAAATTCATCAACCACTTTACCCTCAGCGGATATTTGTTGAAGTTTGAATGAATTCCCATTTACTTTTACATGTGACAAACTATGGGAAGTCGCAAAAAATTTGGTGGTGAACTTTTGCCAAGAATCTGGATCGTTGGTTTGTTCTGGATTATACAAATCCGCTCCACCTGCACCTGTAACTATATAAATGACTCCTTTTGGTTTGGTATATTTAATACCATCGAAAGCTTTATCCAAAGTCCATTTGCCATTGACAACCCTGCCTCTTAAGGTTTTATTGTCTTTGCCACCAACTAATAGCGTTCCTTTACGATCCGGTACAAATGTTAATGGAAAAGACCTTTGATAATTATGTACATGCCCTGTAAATACTACATCCACCTTACCTTCCTCTAAAATTGGTGCTAATAATCGCATTTGTTGTTGCTCAAAATGTTCTCTAGAAGAATTAAATCCAGGCTGGTGATACATTACAAAACGCCAAGTAGCATTAGAAGCATTTTTTAAATCTTGTTTTACCCAATCCAACAACTCTTTATTGGTCCAATCAACATAGTTATCGGCATCAATAACTAACCAATGTGCATTTCCATAATCATATGAAAAATGATTCATTCTAGGATAGGCATTACCAGCTCCTTTCAAGAATGCATCTTTATTAGCCTCATTGGACTTAAAACTAGGGTAAGCACTTGAAAAATCATTAACAATTGGTCCATTTAAGGGTTGTGCCCAAAAATAATAATACGCCAATGCATCAGGGTGTCTATCCAAATCGGTATTATCAACATCATGATTACCAACAGCAGCTATAAAAGGAATAGAACGCATTAAAGGTGCACCATTGTCATTAGCTGTATCAGCATTGTATATTGGCCAAAACTTTTTTGCATATTCTGATATTAAACCATCATCATAAACAATATCTCCAGGAACGGCAACAAAATCAGGTTGTAAATTGTATGCGATATTCGCAAGTTTTTTTTGATCTTGTTTTTCAGCGCCAATATCACCAATAGCTATAAAACTATAGGGCTGTGTATTGGATTTAGGCGCAATTCCTTCTGCATTAAATACAATGTTTCTATTTTGTAGCACACGATAATTAAATGTTTCCCCTGCATTTAAATTATCTAAATATGCATGGTATACATAAAAAGGGCTAGTTCCATTTACTTTAATTTTTTGTGCAGCTATGATCTTTGATTGAACCCAAGTGCTACCATTATTTGAAATTTCTACCTCCCATTTTAAGTTCGAATCAGTACTATGCCAAAGTAATTCTAAAGCATGAGGATTTCCTTCATAGCCAATTTGCAAATAAGGTTTTACTAAAAAAGAAGATTGTGCATTTACACAAAATGGCAAGAGTAAAAAAGCTATTAAACTTTTTAAATTAAAAGACATAGGACAAATTTTAAGTTTGAAAACAGACTAGTAAAGTTCAACTAAAAACTATTATAACAAATGAAACAAAAGTGGATTTTTAGACCATTTATCCGTTTCAACTATCCAAGTGCTTGTATGTTCTTTGATATTACTTAAAATATCCCAAGCAGCTTGCATATGTGACTTTTTCAAGGCAATATTTTTGTAGTCTTTATTTTCTACAATTTTGCCTACAATTTCTCCATTTACTAAATAGGCAGTTTTATTAAATATTTTTCCGATGATATGATTTTTTTTACCAAAAAAACAATCACCAATTAAAATACCATGAACATGTTCTTGCGTCAAATCCATTATCATCATGTTTTGAATAAAAGCAACTGGTTCCCCGTTTTGATTAAGAATGGTGTACATGATTTTTTTTATTGTTTGTATTAATGAGTATATCAACGATATCCTCAGTACTGTGTTTAAGTTCTAATTTGATAGGCTTGCTATTTTCAATCCATTGTTTAAAATGAATTCCAAAAAAAGCATCTATTTTTTTTAATACCATTACGCCCATTTTTTCTAATGCCTTGCCATTACATTCTTGTTCGAAATGTTTAAGTATGGGAATACTTAAAACTTTTTTATTCATATACATTGCCTCCGCTGGAGTTTCAAATCCACCAGCTGTTATAATTCCATAGCATCTAATTAAGCTGCTGGTAAATTGACCATTTGCAATAGGAAAGTAAGTAATATTTTGCTTACATACAATTCGATCTACTTCTTTTGTGAATACTTCGAAATGAAACTCTTTTTGCGCTAAAAAATGAGGCTCTACATTGGCAATGGAATATTGAGGTAAGTAAACTGTGATATGTCCGTCATTAATAGGATTTGCGTCAATAATCTCTTTTTTAATGATGGGATTATAAATATGTTCATCATAATTATCAAAATGAAGCCCAATATGCATATCACTCTTCACAAATTTTTCTAAAATAAAATTTCCTAAAGGATTTGACTTTTCTGGCCTTGGTGTCTTTTTACTTTGAAAACTTGCTTGATGACCAAAATGTACACAAGGTATTTTTTTTATCGAACATGCTAAGGAAGTTACAAATTCAAAGTCATTAATAACAAGGTCATATTTTTCAAGAGGCAATTCTTTTGCATCTTTCACAACACTAAGCGAAAGGGAGCTTAAAATCTTATTATAATCAAGGCCTCCACTATGCTTATAAAACAAACTCAATCCCTTGCTTTTATATTTAATAGGCAATTCTGATTTTAAGTGCGTGTTAGAGCCACTTAAGAAAAAATCAACTTCTCCATATTTTTTCAAATAAGGATATAATTCAACAGCCCTACTTATATGGCCGTTACCTGTTCCCTGAATGGCGTAAAATATTTTCATAACAATCTATAATGAAACTTGAAAAGCAACCTCACTAGTCATCACATTTAATTCGGTATTTAAATGGACGATTTTGATTTTCTCTGAAGGTACATGTTCAAATTGCTTAGGATCATAATGATATAAATGCCATTGATTATCATAATATTCTAATGATGTAGAGTTTTCAATCCAGTCACCGCTATTTAAATAAGTAACAGAGCCTTTATCAGTAGTAACTACTCTTTGTTGTGGTTGGTGAATATGACCGCAAATAACATATTGATACCCATTTTCAATAGCTAATTCTGCAGCTGTTTGTTCAAAATTACCAATCCATGAAACAGCTTGCTTAACACCATTTTTCACCTTTTTACTAAAGCTCATTTTTTCTCTACCCATCATTCTTGAAATCCAATTAAATAAACTATTTAAAATGATTAAAAGATCATACCCATAGCCTCCTAATTTAGCCAATATCTTTGCACTACCTTTGGTAGTTCTATCAAATACGTCCCCATGGAAAACCCAGTTTTTCTCACCATTCACTTCAAAAACAATCTTATCTGTTAATTGGATATTACCCATTTCAAAATCGGCATACTTTCTTAAAGCCTCATCATGATTACCCGTGATGTATACCACTTTGGTGCCTTTACTTGCAATATTGAAAATTTCCTTGATTACAGCCATATGACTTGCCGGAAAAAATCTTTTACTAAATTGCCAGATATCAATGATATCCCCATTTAATATTAAAGTTTTGGGCTGAATGCTTCTTAAATAATTTAGCACTTCCTTTGCTTGACAGCCAAATGTGCCTAAGTGAACATCGCTTATAACGCAAACATCAATTTTACGTTTTTCCATGGGTATTAGTTTGTGTAAAATACGTGCTTGTATGTGACCTTATTATTTACTAATTATTAATTAATTATTAAGTTATTAGTAACTTGTAGTATCAAATATCAGTATTGATAAATTCGTGGCGAAATAGTTAATCAAATGAAAGATAGATATATAGCAAGGGATATAAGCTGGTTGAGTTTTAACGGTCGTGTATTACAAGAAGCCAACGACCCAACAGTGCCTTTAAGTGAAAGAGTGCGATTTTTAGGGATTTTCTCCAATAATTTGGATGAATTTTTCAGGGTTCGTGTGGCTACCTTAAAAAGAATGACCGAGTTTACCAATAAAAAAGGGAATGTCCAAAATATTGACTTAATTGAAAGCCCGCAGCAGGTTTTAGATCAAATTCAAATTATTGTTTTAAAACAACAAAATGAATTCAATCGAATCTGGCAAAATATAAATAAAGAACTTAAGGCAAATAAAGTTTTTTTAGTTGACGAACGAAAACTTACCATTGAACAAAAAAACTTTATTAAACAATACTTTGATGAAGTAGTGCGTCCTTATATCATTCCTTTAATGATTGAAAACGTTCCTGAATTACCTTATCTAAGGGATAAAAGTTTGTATTTGGCAATTGTAATGAGTAACAAAAATAGTGCCTACAATCAAAAGTTTTCTTTGATTGAAATACCATCTCGTTCGGTTGGTCGTTTTATTCAATTGCCTTCAAAGCCAGGCACAGCAAACATTATGTTGATTGAGGATGTTATTAGATATAACCTTCCAATCATTTTTTCTCACTTCAAGTTTAATAAATTTGAAGCACATGTGTTTAAAATTACCAAGGATGCCGAAATTGATTTAGATCAAGAAGTAGGCATGAACTTTATTGATAAAATATCGAAGGGAATTAAAAATAGAAGAAAAGGAAAGCCTGTTCGTTTTGTGTATGAAAAAGAAATGAACGCAGAGATTTTAGAATTTTTAATTCAAAAATTAAAGCTGTCTCACAAAAGCAGTATTATACCAGGTGGGCATATTCATAATTTTAGACATTTTATGGATTTCCCTAACGTGATCCCTGTTAAAGCAAATCGACCTACTCCATTAATCCATCCAGCATTCAAGAAAAAGGATTTAGTATCTGAAATTATTTTGAAAAAAGATGTGATGTTACATTTCCCTTACCATACTTATGATCCCATTATTGATATGCTAAGAGAAGCGGCGATGGATGATATGGTAACTAGTATCAAAATAACTGCCTATCGTCTTGCTAGCAACTCTAAAGTGATCAACGCCTTAATAAATGCTGCCCGTAACGGTAAAAATGTGACTGTATTTTTAGAATTAAAAGCAAGATTTGACGAGGAAGCCAATTTAGAATGGAAAACGATTATGGAGGAAGAGGGGATTAATGTATTGGTAGGGGTTCCTAATAAAAAAGTGCACGCTAAGTTGTGTATTATCCAAAAAAAGATTGGCCTAAAGCAAGTAAAATATGGCTTTATAAGTACTGGAAATTTAAACGAGAAAACGGCTAAGGTTTATGCTGACCATTGTTTACTGACCTCATCTACAACTATTATGAATGAGGCAACCAAGATATTTGCTTACTTGGAAAACTGGCAACAGGGTGACAAGCCTATTGCTAAAATGAGGAATTTGCTTATTTCTCCTATTAATATGCGTAATTCAATTATTGAATTTATTAATAATGAAATTGCAAATGCAAAGAAGGGAAAAAAAGCATCTATCATCATCAAATTAAATTCCATTACAGATATCACTTTAATTGAACATTTATACAAGGCAGTTAAGGAGAATGTAGAAGTGCATTTGATTATCAGAGGCATCACTACATTAAAAGTGAATGATCAAAAGGCAAATGAAAAACTAAATGCCATTAGTATTGTAGACCAATATTTAGAGCATGCGAGAGTAATGATATTCCATAATAATGGAAATGAAAAAGTTTATATATCAAGTGCGGATTGGATGGTAAGGAACTTAGATCACAGAATTGAAGTGGCAGTTCCTATTAATGATGTAGTCATTAAAAAAGAATTAATTGATATCATTAAAATTCAATTGAAAGACAATCAAAAAGCAAGAGTGCTTGATTCCGATTTAATGAATAAATATGTACCTTTGGTGGGTAGAAAATTCAAATCTCAAGAAGAGACTTACCAGTACCTAAAAAGGAAAAAATAATACATTGATACTCGCAGCCATTGATATAGGAAGTAACGCAGCAAGACTACTGATTTCGGAGGTTATTAAGAAAGGCAAGGAGGTTGAATTCAATAGACTCAATATTGTTCGAATCCCTTTGCAATTAGGATTTGATGTATTTGAAAAGGGATTTATTGGAAGTAGAAAAAAGAGAATGCTTATTGATACCATCAAAGCCTACAAGCAATTGATGAAAGTGTATGATGTAGAGCATTATATGGCTTGTGCTACCAGTGCGATGCGAGACGCTCAAAATAGCAAGGAAATTATTAAAGAAATTGAGGCCGAAACCAATATTGAAATTGAAATCATTTCTGGTGAACTAGAAGCTGAAATTATTTACGAAAATCATATTGCAGAATTATTAGACAAGGACCATAGCTACTTATATATGGATGTAGGTGGTGGTAGTACCGAGCTTACCTTATATCATAATAATGAATTGGTACTTCAGAAATCCATAAATATAGGAACTGTAAGACTTTTAACCGATAAAGTTAAAGAAGACACCTGGGAGGAGTTAAAAGAAACCTGCAAAGGAATCGCAAAAAAATACGATCATATTACCGGCATTGGTTCTGGAGGAAATATCAATAAAATATTTTCATTGTTAAGGTCCAAGGATGACAAATACCTTCAAGTGGAGGCTGTAAAAGAAATGCATAAGGAAATGCAGCAATTGAATATTGATCAAAGAATGAAAAAGTACAATATTAAGAAGGATCGCGCCGAAGTTATTTTGCCTGCCTTGTTAATTTATACCAATATATTTAAGTGGTGCAATGTAGATCAGGTTTTAGTACCTAAAATTGGGCTAGCTGACGGTTTAATCCAACATTTATACGAACAAGTAATTCATGAATAACAAAAGCTAGTAAATGCTTTTGTGATATTGTTTTTTCTGAATTTTAAATCCTTTACTAATATAAAAATTTTGATTCAAAGTGGAATTGATATTGCAATTCACTTTTAATTTATAGTACCCATTCTTTTTTGCCTTCTCCACAAATTCGCTAAATAAAAAATCGGCTGCTTTTAATTTTCTGTATTTAGGTGCAATGAATAATTCTTGTATTTCTAATAAAGGGAAAGGATCCGACAATGTTTGATATGCTTGTGCTATAATAAAACCAACCGATTTTTTTTCGACTTCCAATAATAATAAAATACTGGTTTTATCTTTTACCTTTTTCTTAAACTGATCGTTGAATTTATGAATGTCAAGTGTTGAATCTATTTGCGTATTGATAGATTCTAAAAAATACATTACGTCCTTTAGTTCGGCCTTTCTGGTAGTATAGTTGGGCTGTAGACTTGACATATTTTAATTAAAACTTTAGAATTCAAAATTCTAACATTTACAGTCAATTAACCTTTAAGTAACATTAAGTAATTGTTAAGTAGTATAAACAAAAAGGCCTCCGATTGGAGGCCTTTTCTATAAACATTTCGGCTAATTGTATTAGAAAATGTATTTGATTCCTAACTGACCTTGCCATCTTGAGTTTAGTGGGTCAACTGTATAATAGTTACCATCTAAACCAGTAGGTTTGATAAAGTTAAATGTTGGAGTATACCCAGATGAAGGTTTGCCTGGAGCAATTCCTTTTGCATCTGATACAAATTGTAACATGTTAACTGTATAATTATTTACGTTTGTTACGAATGTAATATGTCCCCAATCATTGTTAATTAAATTCATTAAGTTAAATATGTCCAAACTAACTTGTAATGCTTTTGATTTATCTTTTTTACTTAATTTAAACTCATGCATCAACTTCATATCTAACTCTTGATTCCAAGGTGTACGCATTCCGTTTCTTTCAGCATATTGTCCCTTTCTGTTCTTTAAATAATCATTGTTATTCACAAAATTAAAGAAATCAGTAGATTGATTTGCTGCACTATAGGTTACGTTACCTGAAGCATCTTTGATATCCTTAAAGTTAATATCACTTGGTGTTGCTGGTATGAAAGGAAGGTTAGCATTATTTGAATTACCAAATGGAGCACCACTTGCACTATATATTACAGTATAAGGGCTACCAGATTGAGCAGAATAGAAGAATGACAATGAAGTACTGCTCAAATCTCTCGCTATTAAATTCATTCCTAAAGTTCCAACAATTCTATGGCGCATATCAAAGTTTGAGTATGCCAAGCTAGGATTGTTTGCACTTACTACAGGATTTAATTCATAGTTTGATTGGAATGAGTTTCTAATGCCATTGCTTATATCCTTACTTTCTCCATAAGTATAAGCTGCACTCCAATTAACATTTAATTTTTTATCACCAACTGCAATATTGTTAGTTGATTTAGACAATGTAGCAGTTAAGTTATATCTGTAACCTTCAGTTGTATTAGTTAACAAATAAACATTCGAATAGATGCTATTGTATTTACCTCCAACATAAACTGGTGATTGCGTAGGTCCAGATGTGAAATATTGTACTGAATCCTTGATATTAATTTGCTTAAATTGAACATCATACATTGTTTTTGTAAACATCGCATCTAATGTCAACTTATATCCATTACCAAATTTAATATCAGTTGCTAAGTTTGATCTCCAAACTCTAGGCATTTTAAAATTATTATCAATCACATCCACCTCACGAGTCGTAGCAGCATTTGCTGAAGCTAAAGCAGCACCATTAATTGTACTGTATAAGTTTGATGGATTAATTGCTAAAGGAATAGCAACATTCCCACCAACTGTATTTGAAGCAGAAGGTTTAAAGTCAATATTGTTATAATTACCACCAGATAATGTTTCAGCATAGCCTAACCAAGCGAATGGCATTCTTCCAACAAATATACCAGATCCACCTCTTACAATAAATGATTGGTCACCTTTTACATCCCAAGTAAATCCAACACGTGGTGAAATGGTTGCAGTTCCTAACCATTTATTAGTAAATTGATTGTATGGAGTTGTTGAGTAAGTTGTATTGGAGGTATTGCTTACTGCTGTTGCAAAACCAGGATCAATTGGAACATTATTTCCTAATTGAGGATAATCTAATCTAATACCAGGAGTCACTTTAAATTTAGCACTTGCAGCAATTTCATCTTGAAAATATGCACTCATTAAAGCTACATTATAAGGACTAGGAGGATTATTGTAGATAGCATCTCTTGTATTTGGTAAAGCTGGATTCGTTGAATATGCACCTCTAATACGACTTGGCTTGTCTGCTAAGAAGTTGGTTAAATTTGAATACTCCCAACGACCATTCCATGAGTTTACAAATCCATAATTTAAATTATAGAACTCATTATGTGTTCCTAGAGTAAATTTATTAATGCCTTTTGTAATAGTTAAATTATCACTAATTTCAAAAGTAGATTGCTTCATGTTATAAATTGAAGCTTCTCTCCATGTACCAACCCATACCGCACCACCTCCAATATCCATGAAAGGTGATAAGGTACCTGGGAAATCACGATACTCGTGAACATTGATATAACTTACATTAAATTGGTTGTTTACATTATTGCTGATTTTAGATTTTAATTCAGCAGTTAAGTTAACATTGTCCGTATGTTGTGTAAAGTCAGTTGAGCCAAACTGGAAGTTTGTACTTGTTCTTTCCAAGTTATTACCCCAACCTTTTGTGAAAATACCTCTCACAGTTAATGTATTTTTTTCATTTAAATTAAAATCTAAACGACCAAATACTTTATCGCTGTTTGTAAAAATCGTATACGCACCTTGATATGCACCTGCATCATACCCATACTTATTCTTTAATTGATTGTAGATAGCAGTTGCATCAGCTAAAGTAACTGCAGCACCAGGATCTCCTGCATTATAGAAAGTTGGTTCTTGACGACGTGTTTGCTCAACATTAAAAATAAAGAAAGCTTTATTTTTAACGATAGGTCCACTTATTGTAGCTCCGTTTTGATAATCATAAAAACTTGATGCGATAGGTGTTTTTAAACCATCCACACTTTTACCAACTAAACTTGAATTACGACCATAGCTATAAATACTACCGTGAATATCGTTTGTACCACTTTTAGTAACAGCGTTTACACTACCACCTGTAAAGTTTCCTAATTTAACATCATATGGAGCCAATTGAACTTGTACTTCTTGAATTACATCCAAGCTGTAAGGGTTAGTTCTTGTACCTGCACCTGCAGCTCCAGATTGTCCTCCACCGCTCACACCACCAAAACTATTACTAAAACCAATGGCGTCATTATTAATAGCACCATCAATAGTTAAGTTGTTGTAACGGAAACTAGAACCAGCAAAAGAGTTGTTATTAGCTTGAGGAGTTAATCTTGTAAAATCACTTAAACTTCTTCCCAATGTTGGTAAAGAATTTAATTGTTTAATTCCAATAGTAGTTCCACCTTCTGCTCTTTTACGCGTATTGCTATTAACAACTACGTCTGAAAGTTGATTTACTTTTGATGCCAAGATAATATTAACATCAGGATTAGCTCCTAATGTTAAATTCACATCATTGTAGTCTTGATCTTTAAACCCAACCGAGCTGATTTTAATCGTGTAAGGACCACCGGGTTTTAAGTTGGGAGCTACAAATAATCCTTTTGCATTGGATTGGAAAGTAACTGTAGCACCCGTAGGTACATGGGTTAATTTAATTGTTGCACCAGCAACCGCTTCATTTTTTTCACTAACAACACGTCCACTTAATGTAGAAGTAGTTTCCTGAGCAAATGCATTGTTTAAGAATAAACCTAAAACGATAAACATTAAAAACTTTTTCATTTTATTCTTTAATTTGAAGCACAAAAGAAAGAATTAATGAATTGTTAAAGCTTTTTTTAAAGTTACCAAATTGTTACCAATGACTTTACGTAAGTATTAATCCAATGTTACCAAATTGTTACCTAATTTTTTGAAATTACTAAAATCGTTGACGGCCCTTGTAGTAAAAGCTTTCCTACATTGATTTTTAGGCCATTTTGTGTTTTTTCAGCAGTTAAAGTACTCGCATCATTTAATACTTTAATTTGATCGTTTTTATAATTTCCTGGCACTTCGATAATTCCATTTTCGGGACGCTCAAAAATATGTATATACACATTTTTCGCATCCTGGGTAGTAACCGCCCATTTTTCAGGCTTCATGGGGCCTCCTCTTGTTCCATAAATAGTATGGCCAAATTGTTTTACCCATTTACCAACGGAAGCTAAAGTATCTGTAAACTCTTTTCCAATTTCTCCGTTTGGCATTGGGCCCACATTCAATAATAAATTCGTGTTGCGGCCTGCAGCATTTACTAGCGTGCGAATTACCTCATTTCTTGTTTTAAAATGATGATCATTTATTTTAAAACCCCAAGAATCGTTCATCGTAATGCATGACTCCAAAGGAAGTGCAGATGCAGATTGAAAATTTAAACCCGCCGTATTTTGACCTGGCAAATCCTGCTCAAACATTTGAAAATCTTCCCCATTAATTGGATCCAAATGATGGTTATTTCCAATCATACAATTGGGCTGAAGCTTATGAATTAAGCCATAAATTTCATTGTATTTCCAATCAATTCTGGAGCTTCTATCTGCCGAACCTTCTGGATTTGTTTGATCCCAATGTCCATCAAACCAAATACAAGAAATAGATCCATAATTAGTCAATAATTCAGTTAATTGATTTTTCATGAATTGCAGGTACGAAGCGTAATTACTTTTTTGAGTACGACCTGCTTTTTGTCCGGTTCTTCCTGTCTCATAGGGGTAATCATCACGACTCCAATCCAATGTTGAATAGTATAAACCTAAAGCAATGCCTTGTTTTTTACACTCAACTGCCAATTGCTTTAATGGATCTTGTTTGTAGGGCGTATTGGTAATTTTCCAATCAGAAAATTTAGTATCCCAGTTAGAAAATCCATCGTGGTGTCTTGTGATAAAGACGATATATTTCATGCCAGCACTTTTGGCAGTACTCACCCATTTTGCTGCATCAAATTGTGTTGGATTAAAAAGCTTGACTAATTTTTTATAATCTGCGGCTTGTATACCATGATTTTCCATCACCCACTCTCCATCCCCTAATACACTAGAAGCACCCCAATGAATAAACATTCCAAATTTTCGATCTTGAAACGCAGTTCTTGCTGCTAAATTTCCTGGTGTAGGGGTGTAGGTTTGCGCCTGAGCGTTAATCACAAAAAGGCATGCAACAAATGCAATGAAATTTTTCATGTGGCAATAATTTATCGTTGATTAAATTTAATTAAAAAAACAATAAATATGCACTCTATCTTTAAACTAATAATAAGCGCAGCTTTTAATCAAGCTTGTACACACTATGTAAGTCGTCAGTATTTTTAAAATTCACCCCTAAGTCGTTGATAAGGCCATCTTTAACATCATAAGCCCATCCATGTAGGTGTATGTCTTGACCTCTTTTCCAAGCATTTTGAACAATAGATGTTTTACCTAAATGAAACACTTGTTCTATCACGTTAAGTTCTACAAAGCGGCGCCCTCTTTCGTATTCATCCGGTATCGCATCCAACTCTTGATAATTAATACGATATACATCTTTTAAATGTCTTAACCAGTTATCAATTAATCCAAGTTGTTTATTATTCATTGCTGCTAACACACCGCCACAACCATAATGACCGCAAACAATTATATGCTTTACTTTCAAAACTTCAACTGCATAAGACAATACACTTAACATATTCATATCACTATGCACCACCATATTAGCGATATTGCGATGTACAAAAACATCTCCCGGTTTTGTGCCTGTAATTTGATTTGCAGGAACCCTGCTATCAGAACATCCAATCCATAAATATTCAGGATTTTGGGTATTAGCCAAATTATTAAAAAAATCTGGGTCAAGGGCCAACTGTTCAGCTACCCATTTTTTATTGTTTTCTAATAACTTATTGTAAGACTTTTCCATAAATCAAGATCATTTTACAAGGTAAAAATAGGCATAATAGCTTAATTTTAAATAATGAATATTTTAATTGAAAGTCTAGGCTGGATTGCCTCTGTATTAATCGTCGGCTCCTATGCACTAAACATTACTGGGCGTTTACAAGCGGAGAGCAAGTGGTATATTTTAGCAAATATTATTGGAGGATTTTTCTTTGTCATCAACACCTACTTTCATCAAGCTTATCCAAGCATGGTGGTAAATTTTATATGGGTGATCATTGCCATTGTCATGATTACTAAAAAGAAAAAGAAGGACTAACTAAATGAGTACTGCTAAAATTCATATTATCAATTTACTAAAGTGGATTTTCATTTGTGTGATTGTGGGCATGCTCATTGGTTCCGCTGCTGCATTTTTTTTAAGTAGCTTAGATTTTGTAACCTATTGGAGAGAAAAACATTTATGGATTATTTATAGTTTACCTATTATAGGATTTGGAATTGGTGCAATATATTATTACTATGGAGGGGATGCCAAAAAAGGAAATAATTTATTACTAGAACAACATAATAACCCTGAAAAAAGAATTCCATTTAAAATGGCTCCATTGGTATATATCGGAACCATTCTTACACATTTGGCTGGTGGCTCGGCTGGCCGCGAAGGTACTGCAGTACAAATGGGTGGCGCCATCGCAGATCAGTTCACCGATTTATTTAAATTAAATGATACCCAAAGAAAAACGATTTTAATTATTGGTATTAGTGCGGGCTTTGCAGCTGTGTTTGGCACGCCTATTGCTGGTGCAATATTTGCTTTGGAAATTATGTTGTTTAAAAATATTAGAATAGCCGATATTTTGCCAAGCTTTGCTGCTGCTTATATTGCTCACTATACTTGTTTTGCTTGGGGTATACATCATACTGTTTATGTCATTCCTATTGTGCCTCATTTTAATATGAATGTATTAGTTCCCATATTTTTAGCTGGTTTAATTTTTGGAACCACTGCATTATTATTTACAGAAGCCAATAATATATGGGCAAGGTTATTTAGTAAAATAAAATATGAGCCACTGCGTCCATTTATAGGGGGTATTATATTAGTAATCACTATTTTTTTATTAGGATTTGAAAATAAATTTATTGGATTAGGCATACCTGGCATTGCTGATGCCTTCATGAGTCCTGCTGGCAAATATGATTTTGCCATAAAATTATTACTCACCACATTTACATTAAGTGCAGGTTTTAAAGGTGGCGAAGTAACTCCCTTATTTTTTATTGGAGCTACACTAGGAAACGCTTTGTTTTTATTCATCCCCTTACCCATGGCATTGCTCGCTGGTATGGGCTTTGTTGCTGTGTTTGCAGGTGCTACCCATTGTGCCATCGCATCCATTGCATTAGGCTTTGAAATGTTTGGTATGGGTGCAGGTATTTATATTGGTCTTGCTAGTATCATTGCTTATTTTTCATCCGGCTCCAAAGGAATTTATAGTGCGCAATTAAAAGAAGGTGCTAAATATCAGTTTTACAATTACTTGAAACGAATTTCAGATTTATAATTGAAATTGATTTGAAATACATTAATCTCTATTCACCGGTCTTGTTAAACAGGTTGGACCACCGCCTCCTTTTACACTAATTTCTGACCCTTCATATTCAATTACTTTACATCCTGCTTTTTGTAATCTTGATTTTGTAATTGGATTTCCTTTTACCATTAAACAAACGCGTGGTGCCAATGCCAAAACATTACATCCCATGCTATCAAACTCTTCCTCTGGCACTTCAACCAATTCAAACCCACGTGCAATTAATTCATTTCTAAAAATAATAGGAATTAATGGAGAATAAACTACTGCTAAATTTTTATCTACAGGACTTAAAACTGACATTAAGTGAAATACATCCGAAGGTCCTTTATAATGTGGCATGGATACCGGCATTACCGTTACTCCCTGTGGTGCTAATAAAGCAGATAACTGACGAATGCCTTCCTCATTGGTACGATACGTATGTCCAACTGCTAATGTTTTTTCATCCAACCAAGCAACATCACCTCCTTCCAAAGTACCTGGCGAAGTAATAAATCCTAATACTTTAACGCCATTGGCTTCAAAAGCACGATGTTCTGCAGCAGGTTCGTTTCTTCGTCCTTCTTTACCCATATTACAAATAATCATTCCTCTATCTGTTGCAATAGCTGCATCCCTACAATAAATAGAATCCATATTTACCGTATCATCCTGAGGCAAATACAAAACTTCGGTTCCGTTATCTATAAATATTTTTTCAAAAGCCTCATACTCTGCTAATGCTTGGTTGATCTCCGGCTTTCCTAAATAATTAAGGGATTCCCAGTGTTGTGATATATGTGCATCATCAATAAAAGCAGCAGCTGCTTTTTTAATAAATACGGTTTTTAATTTGCCTGATTCAGAATGCGCACTCATAATTTTTATAAATTAGTTTGTTAATTTTTTATCTCTTTTTATAACAGCAAAAACATAAATTGGAACTGAAAACAAGGTAAGGAAGAATCCCCAAAACACCGTTTCCTGCCCTAGTCCTAACATGATCCAAATGCAAAATACAAAAGTTAAGCTTGCCAATAAAACGGCCCCAATTAAGGAGAGGCTATTGGTAAAATTATTTTTGAATCGCATAATAATAAAAGAAGCGGTACAAAAAACATAAGGAATGATAATAGTAGAAGTAGTCAATAAAATTAAAAACTGAAACTGTGCTACTAAGCCTCTTGTATAATTCATGGCCATAAATATGGAAACAAATACACTTGAAATCACAATGCCAATAGCGGGCACTCCTTTACTATTTTTACGCGCGAATATCGCTGGAAACAACTTATCATTCGCAATAGCTGCTGGCAATTGTCCTTGAATTAATATATAACCATTAAGCGCGCCAAATGCAGCAATGGCAACTCCAGCGCTAACCCAGTACTGTGCACCTTGCCCCCAAATTAAAATAGCCGCATCAGCAAATGGAGTGACACTTGTTTTTAATTGCGCTGCAGGAATCATGCCCATAATACTCACTGTACTTAAAATGTAAACCACCGTTGCAATGAGTGTTCCAAGTGTTGTAGCTTTTGCAACAGTAGCTGCCGAATTTGCTACACTACCCGAAGGTATGGTTGCACATTCAATCCCTAAGAAAGCAAAAAACGTAAGTGTAGTCGTAGCAGTGATAGCTGCAATATTAGAGGTACCACTTGTATTAAATGGCAAGAAATTATTCCAATGAATGTAAAATAATCCCACAAGTCCTATTAATACAATCGGAACAATTTTTAAAATCGTAGTAACTAATTGTAAAATGCCTGATGTTAAAATACCTAATGAATTAATCCAAGTTAAAAACCAAATAGTTGCCAATCCTGTAAATGCTGCAAGTACACTATTCGTAGCTAAGACAGGGATAAATGTACTTAATGCACTAATAAAAGAAACTGTTATCGCGGCATTGGTACACCATACCGAAACCAAATAACACCAAGCCACTAAAAATCCGGCAAAATCTCCCAAGCCTTTTTGTGAATAGGCATAAGGACCACCATCTGCTGCAGGTAATAGTTTAGATAAATTAGCAAATACTTTTGATAACAAAAAAGCGCCTATGGATGCACAAACCCAACCCACTAAACTAATGCCACCAAAGCTCGCTAAAGTAGCAGGCATCATAAAAACACCAGCACCAATCATGTTGCCAATAACTAGTGAAGTGCTCGTCCATAATCCCAACTGTTTATTTTGCGTTTGCATTGTGTTAAGTTAGGAAAAGTAGCTGAAAAATGTATAGAAATAGCTCGGAGAAAAACTAAAAAAGCCCTTACGAATTTCGTAAGGGCTTTCAAAATCATAAGAGAAAAATTATCTGCCCTTAAATTTTATGAAGGGCAGATAATTAAAATATTACCAGTTAGGATTCTTAACTGCAGCTGAGCCAGCAGCTGGAGGGTTCTTTACAGTTTCATCTGCAGGAACATCCCAATAATCCATAAAGTTATAGTTAATTGTAGCGTTAGGATAAACAACTTTGTTAAAAATCAAAGTTGCGCCATAACGTCCACCACCATTAGCAGTACTATAAGTCCAACCCCAACGTCTTGCATCAAACCAAGATAAACCACGGAAAGCAAGTGAAGCACCTCTTTCTTTAGTTAATTCAGTTAAAGCTTGAGTTGCAGAGATTGTTGTTGCTAATGCAGCAACACCTGCTTTTTGGTAAGCACGTACAGTGTTAATTAAAGTAACACCACCCGCAACATCACCAGTTCTGATTTTAGCTTCCGCTAACATCAAAGCATTCTCTTCGTATGATGGTCCAATATAAACTTCTAATGCGCCAGCTACACGAGAACCTAAAACAGGAACTGTTAAGCCAGCAGTTATTCCATCCACTAAACTATAACGTGTAGTGTTTGTGTTTGCATCACCATAAAAAGTACCACTCGCAGTAGTGAAATTCGCTAAACGCGCATCACCAGTACCAAAGTTTTGAACTAAACGCTCAGAAACCTTATAAGTAGTATTTTGGTTAGAAGAAGCAGCAATTGATGCTACAGTTCCACCAGTATTAGAGAAATAGGAGTTAGCAGCAGAAGAACGGCCAGTAAACACATAATCTCCTTGTCCAATACCAGCATTACAATAAGTAATTACTTGTGCCCAATCTGCAGCAGAAGCAGCTGGAATAGAAGCCTTAGCAATAGAAGCACTAGTGATACCATTTACAAAAGGAGCTAATCTATTCACAACAATATTTCTAGCCAATAAAGTATTGATTGACTTGATAAATTGAGCTGTAGAAGGTGCCTTACCTAAACCAACTTGGTTTTGTTGAGGGATTAACTCAGCAATCATAGTAGAGTAATCACCTTGGTTACCAATACCAGATAAAGTAGTTAAAGCTAAATTTAATTGCTTGTTTGATTCAGCAATAATTGCATTATGGTCAACAAACTTATTATTGATAGTTGCAGAATGATCTTCAATTAAACCAGCATAGTACATGCTACCAATTTGAGCATAAGCGTAACCTTTCCAGAAATAAGCCCAAGCTTGCACTGTCTTTGCTTTATCAGCAGACAATGAAGTAATTGAACCTAAGTTTTCTAAAGCGATATTACAACCATTGATCATGGCGTACATATTTGTCCACTCATAATACAATGCGTTGTTTGCATTTGCAGTTGCTGCAGTTGTATTAAAGCTACGGATGATACCAGTAGCCTGAGGAGCTGTATTTACGAATGTAGTTGCTGCAGCATTTGTTGGATCAGCTACAAAACTATCAGGAACACCCATTGTTGTAGTTTGGTTGTTTGAACCTTGACCACCACCAATAGCATCACCCATTAATTCACGGTAACCCCATGGTAAGGAGAAATAGCTATCTCCTAACCATCCATCACCGTAACTGAAACCATTCCAGTAAACGCTACCCATAGCATATGCTGCAATTCCTTGCTCGGAATTTACATTACCCGCAAAAGTCGGGTCATTAGGGTCTTTCACATCAAGTTGTTTCGAGCAAGCGCTAGATA
The DNA here is from genome assembly GCA_036845345.1 of Sediminibacterium sp. GTDB lineage: Bacteria > Bacteroidota > Bacteroidia > Chitinophagales > Chitinophagaceae > Sediminibacterium. Next base: position 4,380 of record DAIUEC010000006.1, on the reverse strand, counting down.
CCAACATGATGGCTGCGACCGCCAAGATGTACAAACTGTACGATCCTGTTGTTCTTTGTTTAAAATTTATTAATCTTTTCATCTGTTATACTTTTTTATTTAGGTTAGAATTAGAATCCAAGGTTTAATGAAAGTTGGAAAGATTTCATATTTGGAATCGTACTATGGTCAACACCTCTATCATAAGAAGAGTTAGATGCACCTGAACTAATTTCTGGGTCTAAACCATCATACTTAGTAAAGGTTAACAAGTTACGACCACTTAACACCAATTGTGCTTTTTTAGCCCATTTGATATCTGTGAATTTAGCTAAGTCAACACCTAATGAAATGTTTCTTAATCTAACGAAAGATGCATCTTCATAGAAGTAATCTTTAGTAGTATTGTTACCAACACCTTTAGCTGTATTACCTAATGCATAGTAAGCACTTGCATAGTAAGCAGACCAAGCACCAGTTTGACCACCAATCGTAACTGGCTTAGTATAGTCACTACTAATACCATCACGATACATCCACTCTTTAGTTTGCTCATACAAGTGTGCACCATTTACCCAATCAAATTGGAATCCAAAAGTGATAGCTTGTTTGAAAGTAAAGTTGTTGATGAATGAAGAAGTAAAGGTAGGGTTAGGATCTCCAAAAGAAGTTGCTTCATCAGAGAAGTAAATTGCTTTTGTAGCAGTATTAACCACACGACCGTTTACGATTTCATATTGACCTTGGTTAGCTACAGGAATGAATGGAGTTTTACCATCTGCTCTTAATTGAGATACGCTAGTTAAAGCTTTGTAACCATAAATTTCACCAATCTTACGACCAGCAACTAATGCTAAACCAGTTGAACCAGCATAAGAAGTTAATGGAATATCACCACCTTCTACTTTATCAATTGTAGAAACTTGGTGTCCCCAGTTGGTTGTGAAATCCCATGCAAAATTCTTAGTAGTAACTACTGGAATGTTTACACTAAATTGAATACCATTTGAAGACAATCCAATTGCGTTTGTCAATAAACTTGTTCCACCAGTACTTGGCGGTACGTTTTGAGCAAAGATGGCGTTGTCAGTTGCACGTTTCCAATAAGTGAAAGACGCGTTTAAAGTTCTAAACCAGTTACCTGATTTTAATAAACCTAAAGAGATATCTGTACCAAATTCAGTTTCGCTTGATACTTCCACACCTAAGTTTGGATTTTTAGCAGAAGACTGATTGGTATAAGCAACTTGAGAACCTGTTGCTTGTAAATTTAACACAGGGTAACGATCAAATGCACCTGGTTGGATACCCGCTTGACCATAAGCCGCACGTAATTTCCAAGAAGTGATTGTATTGCTGATACCATCAAAGAATTTGAATGACTCTAAGTTCACATAACCATTGTAGTGAGGGAAAGTGAATGGCTTAGAACCTGCACCGAATGCAGAAGAATAATCCGTTCTGAAACCACCAGTTACACCCGCGTGGTTAGCCCAGTCAATTTTTTGATCCACTACATAACCATAAGTAGCAAAAGTTTCATTATAATCGTAGTTAATAACTTGAGACTGAGTTGAGTTCAAAGTAAATGGAGGGTTTAAGCCTAAAGAAAGACCATAACCATCTAATTCTTTGTATTGACTCTTACGATAGTCAAATCCAACTAAAGTAGAAGTTGTAATAGGAATTTTCAAACCAAAATCTCTTTGGAAGTCAGAAGTAATTACTGCATTCGCATTAAAGTTTTGTTTTGTTAAACTGTATTGGAAGTTATCAATCTCACCAGTATTATCGTTACCATTTTGGTAAGATGCCCAACTACCATAGTAATTAGAACTAGCGTCTTGAGATTGGTTGTAGAATGTCCAAATATCATTTTCATTTTTGTAGCTCACACCATATTTAGCATTCAACACAATGTTCTTGTTGATTTTGTAGTTAGCTTCAAAATTTTGAATGATATCATATTTTTTGCTGTTACCATTTGAGTAATCAGTTCTATAATAAGGGTTACCAGCGTTCACTGATACGAAACTAGCTTTTTGATACACTGGGTGTTTACCACCAACAACTGTATCAGCAATGCTCAAGAAAGGAGAGGTGTTTAAGAAACCATAAATTTGACCTACACCTGCATTTTGTGTACCATATCCATAACCAATTCCACCTGGCGCACCTAAACCTGGGTGCATGTCGTTGGCTGTGTAAGCGATATTAGTAATTGAACGGATAGTGAAGTTTTTGAAAACCTCAGCACCAATGTTCGCAGTAATGTTAGTTCTATCTAAAGCACCATTATTTCTTAAGAAAGGAGAGTTTTGATGATTGTTAGAAACAGTTAAGCTAAAGTCATTCTTTTCACCACCACCATTAATATTAATAGAGTTATTTATAGTTTGTGCATCTTGGAAGATTTCAGCAAAGTGATCATGATATTGTAAAGCTCCAACATATGGCTTGTTAAATTGGTTTCTTGGATCCAAGATACCATAACGAGTATAGTTTTGAGTTTCACCAGGAGCACCAGGGTTTGTTCCAATATTACTACCATAAGCATACGCTAATGAACCAGAACCTAAGATAGATCCTAAAACTGGATCAACACTTAATGGAGCACCAGCAGCGAATCCACCACTAGCATTTTGAGAAATGATATTTCCATTTGCATCCGTTAAGTACCCGTGTAATTTTGCTTTACCAAAATTACCAGAGTTAATGAAAGTACTGTTTGCTAAACTAGAGCTCACATTAACATTCATTTTTCCTTTCTGTCCTTTTTTAGTGAAAATTTGGATTACACCATTCGCACCTTGCGCACCGTATAAAGAAGCAGAAGCAGCACCTTGAACTACCTCAACACGATCAACTTGCGTTAAATCGATAGTTGTTAAACTAGTAAATGGAACTTCAACTCCATCTAATAATACTAATGGACGAGTACCACCTTGTACAGTGTTAATACCACGTAAAACGATGTTTACTTGGTCACCAGGGTTACCAGACACAGAAGAAATTTGAGCACCTGGGATTTTACCGATCAAAGCCTGGTCGATAGAAGCAGCAGGAACGATAGGTAATTTAGCCGAAGTGATTGACTCCGTAGAAATACCTAATTTCTTTCTAGATGTCGCAACTCCTGATCCTGTTACAACTACCTCACTTAATGCTTTCACATCAGCGGCTAATTTCACAGTTACATTTGCAGCAGCAGCTACATTTTTTGACTCAAATCCAAGAGCAGATACCACTAAAGTTGCACCATTTGCAGCTTTTAATGTGAACGTACCATCAGTGTTTGCTGTAGTACCAGTTCTTGTACCTTTAACTTGAACAGAAGCTCCAGAAATTGGATCTCCTTTTTCGTCAGTTACTCTACCATTTACGGTAGGATTTTGGGCCATTGCAGTACCAAAGAATAGGCACGATGCAAGTAAGCTCCATAAAAGTTTTTTTCTCATACTTGTTTTAATTTTTGTTAAACAGAACTCGTCTTGGAATAACACGAAATGCTAAATTAAGATTTTATTAACAATTTTCAAAACAAGAAGCCTTAAAAAAGACTGAATTTTCTACAATTTTTGTAGACTATTTGATTTTAAAAAATTATTTATTGATTTTCAATGAATTATGAATTTTTTTAAAACACATTAAATTAAAATAAATTTGATATTTTAGGGGACTTATTACTAAATCATTAAATAAATGCAGGAAAAGTATCAAAGATGCCATTATTATAATATGTCTTTAATACACATTATAATCTCAATTTCTTAAAAAATTCTGATTCACTTATTTCAATGACTGCTGCAGGTTTTAGATTACCTAATTGTATCGCTTCTATAGAAATTCGAATAAGTCGAATACATTTATGATTCACGGCTGCAACCATTTTTCGCACTTGATGAAATTTTCCTTCGGTAAGCGTAATGTTTAACCATGTGGTAATTACATTTTTGTGCAAGGGTTTACCAGCATCAAATAAATTAATAGGTTTATCTACTATTTTAACTTCACAAGGAGTGGTTCTAAAACTAGATCCTGTTTTTGCACTTATTTCAATGCCAGCAGCTAATTTATTTACAGTTTCTAAACTCATTTCATTTTTTACCTGCACTAAATAAGTGCGTCTATGTGGTACTGGACCTTGAAAAAGTAGTTTGGTGATTTTTTTATTGGTAGTTAATAACAATAGTCCTTCTGAATTTTGATCTAATCTTCCAATCGCATGTGTGCCATCAGGAAAATCAAAATTTAAATCACCTAATAAACGTACATCATGACTACTCACAAATTGTGAAACCATATTGAATGGTTTATTAACGAGAAAATAGCGATGTACATTCATAACAAAAGCAAATTACTTAATATTGCATATGCAGCAAGTTTCAAATGACCCATTAC